>NZ_JAYMEM010000019.1:0-764 GCF_037029465.1 Mesoflavibacter sp. CH_XMU1404-2
CAATTTTCTATCTTTCAGCTCAATCGGAAAATCGTACCGATTTTCCGCAACTGAAATTTATACGCTAACGTTAGCTTTAATGCTGGAGCAAGTTTGCGGTTTGAAAAAAAGCCTAGTTTTTTTTTCGATTTTTTTTTAGAATTTTAAGGTAGATAAATCAGAAAAACTGTGTGCGGAATTTCAAAATTTTCGGAATAACCACTCAAACGTGAAATGAAAAACAACAGCGAAATTGCTCACTCAAACTCTGAATTGAATTACGGCTGACTTTTTAGCTTGTTTGCGCAATCGGAACGGGAAAACAACGCTGGAATTGCTTACTCAAAGCTTAATTAAAAAATGGTCGGAATTTGAGCAAGTTTGCGGAATTGAAAAACTAAATAAATAAATAATAATATGGATAAAATAATCAATGATTTCTCAATCGGGCTTTTTATATGGCAAGCCTTTATTTTATTATCAATTGGACTTTGGATTTATTGCTTGATTGATATTTTTAAAAATAAGTTTGCTCAAAATGACAAACTAATTTGGATTCTATTAGTCCTTTTGATTCCATTTATAGGTTCGTTGTTGTACTTGTCCATTGGAAAAAACAAGAAACTGAAACTAAACTGAAAAAAGCACTAAAAGCTAACAACGGCTATAATTCATTACGGCGGAATTTCCTCGCGGAAATTCCATTCATTTTTGCTATCTTTCAGTCAACGTCGGAATGACACTCACGTGCCATTCCGTAACGAAATCATAGCCAAAACCGTTGT
>NZ_JAYMEM010000020.1:0-3192 GCF_037029465.1 Mesoflavibacter sp. CH_XMU1404-2
AAAATCGGTAACCACCATTTTGTAACTAAATATTTCTTTAAAATTTCGGTCATTTCAAATTACTGGCAACGGACAAGTATAAGCGTAGTGCGGGATTTTGAAGCGATTAACTGTCCGTCTGTACCAAATTTAATTAAATGCCAAAATACTCAATTTTCGCGGTTCAGCCCGCATTATCGCTTATACAATGTTAGTGGCTGTGTTTTTTTATTGTATTAAAAGAACTATTTTCCTATAAGAAACTGTATTTGTATTGTCTATTGTTTTCAAAAAATAGATTCCGTCAATGTGATTTCTAATGTCTAATAAATATTCGTTACTCTTGATGTTTTCCTTTTCGAAAACTATTTGTCCTAACTCATTAATCACTTCAACTTTTTCAATATAATTATTTTTTAAAATTACAGTAAAAATGTTCTTCGATGGATTTGGAAAAACAGTTAATACGTTTTCATTATTATTGAATTGCTCAACCTCAAGTATAGGTGAACAAACTGCATTAGAAAATAAGCTATCGAAAGAACCGTCAGTTATATCATTGTTCCAAATTTCCCAATAACAAAGGCTGTTTGAAATGGCAAGATTAAGAGCATCCGGAAGACCACCACTACCAAAAGCCGTTGGGTTTGAAATCCCGCTTGCTACCATTTGTAGACCTGTAAATAAATTTGTATTTGCTGAATTTTGTAAGATTGTGTATTGTGATGGATAAACAGAAGTATTGTTTTGTGACCACCACCAAGCACTTGCTCCATATCTACTACCAACATTTACTTTCGCATAATGGTATATAGAGTCTCCGACCATATCACTGGAATTAACAGGATGAAAATCGTTGGTCAAATAATGATTTGGGAATGAGCTATTAAAGGCATCAATCACTTGCTCCCATGATTCTATCATCTTTTGGTCAGTATACGATATAGAAGCATATGATGGGGTTGGATTGTATGGTATCTGCATCTCAAAACCATTTTGCGATGAGTTCGTTATATAAACCAACTGAATGGTAGTGTCATTTTGATATCTGTTTCCTAGTTCTGTAATAAATTCCGTCCATTTGTCCAAGAAGATGGTATCCCAAGGTACAGGTATTGTACCATTAAAAGGCAAAGAATAGTTTAATGTTTGCACACCCAAAGAATATAGCCAATTAGGTGAATTTGGGCCACCACCAACCGCTATAGATATTTTTTTTCCATAAGATTGAGCTGCACTTATTTGATTGTCAATTAATGCCCAATTATACGTATTATCATTGGGTTCAATATCTTTCCACACAACTCGAACTAAAATCCCATTCACATAAGGTTTAGAAGCCACAACAGGGTCTACAGAACCATTTCCAATACCAGTAGTTGGTGGACAGCTACACCAAATTCCAGTTGGCGCGGGATAATTTGGTTGTGCGTATGTTAAATTTACAAAAGCGAAAAGTAAAATTCCTGCTAATATTTTTGCTAACATTTGTATCATATTTTTTTCGTATTTTGATATTACTTGCTTTTAATTTGTTTTTTTGACGTTACCATTAATAGTTTGGATATTTGAAAAACGTAGGTCACAATTTAGTGTAAATATTCAATGAAATATTGATAACTAATTAGTTATACTAGTACTACCATGGAAAACACTACGTTGGCGACTAGCATTTTATTGTCATTTCAAAAATTTATCTCTATACCTTATTAAATCTTTTCTTGAAACAGGATTTCCGTGTCCAAGATAAAATTTTTCTGTACTTAAGGAAAGTATATTATTAATACTATTTTTCACTTGCTCTAAATTGTCATGAAAAGGTGGATGCTTCATTCTTGAATTAAAAGCAATTCCACCAAGGAGTATTCCTGATGAGGCTAAATCCATTATTATAGCATCTCCATTTTCAAGTATAACCGATAAAGAACCTGGAGTATGTCCTGGAGTATGCATTACTTTTCCATTTATTCCATATATTGACAAATCATATTCTTCGTTTTCTTTCAATACTAAGTCAGGGTTACAAAATGTTGCTCTATCTTTTGTTAATTTTGGTTTAAGAATGAAATCCCATATTTTATTATTAGGCTTTAATGTATTAAACAAACTTTTTCCAGTTTGAAGTGCTTTTTTATCTAAGTCATGCATAAGTATAGGAACATTTAAAATGTCTTTCAGTTCTTTTGCACTACCAAAGTGGTCAATATGACCATGAGTTATAATTATTAAGGCAATATCTTCTATTTTGATATTGTGTTGTTTTAGTTGTTTGATAATTTTTGCTTCGCTGTTGGGAACACCTGTGTCAACCAGAATGTGTTTCTTCTCTCCTTCTATAAGGAAACAATTTATCATACCCAATGGAAAAATTGATAACTGAATTATTTTATACATCTTTTAATTTTTTGAATGTTGATGCAAAGTTCAGTTCATAAAAATGAATACCACTTGATAAATGTTAGAAAATTATTTTTTTTCTGATTCTGCTCAAAGATTCTGGCTTAATTCCAATGTATGAAGCAATATATTGGATTGGTACATTTTGAATAATTTCTGGTTGCTCTTTCATTAATTTCAAGTATCGCTTTTCTGCAGATAATGTGATGAAATCAGTTGTTCTTTGCTGATTTTGACTAATAATTATTTCATAAATCTGTTTGCAGAAAGTACTCCAAAAAACACTTTCTTCAGATAAAATCTGGTAATCTGATTTGGTAATACAAAGTACTTCACAATTCGAAAGGCATTGAATATTTTCTTTTGAAATACTTCCAGAAGTAAAACTATTAAAGCTTGTTATAAATCTATTCTCTCCTATAATTTGAGTAGTAGTTTCTATGCCGTCTGAGTAAAAAAATGACCTAACGAAACCATTTGTAACAAAATATAGGTTTTGAGCCACAACGTCTTCCTCTTCAATGATTGTTCCTTTAGAGAAATTTGTAGGTTTAAAAAAATGTGACAACAGTTTTGTGTCACTGTCAGAAATGTCAACGAGATTTGAAACATATTTAATTAACGGGGTAATTGTCATTTTAGGAGGCATCTGTATATCTGTATGATTGTCATAACATTTGTTTTATATTTCTTTCTTGTTTAGATGTTCTTCGCCTATGTCTCGGTTTTTTCGACATTGCCACTAACGTTAGCGTATAAATTTCAGTTGCGGAAAATCGGCACGATTTTCCGATTGAAACTGAAAGATAGAAAATT
>NZ_JAYMEM010000003.1:0-306373 GCF_037029465.1 Mesoflavibacter sp. CH_XMU1404-2
ATATAAAACCCTTTTTTAATCCCACAACCCTTTTTTTAATCTTTTTTTATCTTTTTTTTATTTTCCTTTTTTTAACCCTTGTTTTCAGTACTTTACACAGCAAACTTTTTTTGATGTTTTTTATTATTGAAACTATTAATTGCCTTTTATGTAATTATTATAGTGTGTCTCTATTATTATATGTAGATAGTTTGTCTCTATAAAACAACTGGTGCTGTTTTACCCGCGTTAGGGATTGAACGACCTACCTGAACTCTTTTTCTTTATTACTTATGACTTAAATATTGAAATTAGACCTTGCCTTTTGCAATTAACTATTTAATAGGTAAGACTTCCCTGCCTAAAAAAAAGCAACTAGTGAAAGCCCGACCCTTAGAGAAACGCTATAAAAAATATTACATCATATATATATGTTACATATATATATTGTTTGTGTACTATTATACTATTATATTTGCACCTTAATTTTAAAATTTCATGATAAAAATTACTTTACCTGATGGTAGTGTTAAGTCTTTTGATGAAGGGACTACTCCAATGGATGTTGCTAAAAGCATAAGCGAAGGATTGGCAAGGAATGTTATTTCAGCTAATTTTAATGGTACAACTGTAGAAACATCTACTGAATTAACCACCGATGGTTCTCTTGTGCTTTATACTTGGAATGATGATGAAGGAAAAAAAGCTTTCTGGCATAGTTCTGCTCACGTACTTGCTCAAGCTTTAGAAGAATTATATCCTGGTTGCAAATTAACGATTGGTCCTGCTATTGATAATGGTTTTTATTATGATGTTGATTTTGGCGAGCACGTAGTTAGCGATAAAGATTTTAAAACTATCGAAGATAAAATGCTTGAGATTGCTAGGGGAAAGCACAATTTTAATATGCGCTCTGTTTCTAAGGCCGATGCACTATCATTATATAAAGACAATATATATAAGACAGAACTTATTGAAAATTTAGAAGATGGAACAATAACATTTTGTGATCATTCTACTTTTACAGATTTATGTAGAGGTGGACATATCCCTAATACTGGAATAATAAAAGCTGTAAAAATACTATCTGTAGCTGGTGCATATTGGCGAGGTGATGAAAACAAACCACAGTTAACCCGTGTTTATGGTATTTCATTTCCTAAACAAAAGGACTTAAAAGAATATTTAGAACTTTTAGAAGAAGCTAAAAAACGTGATCATAGAAAACTTGGAAAAGAATTAGAACTATTTGCTTTTTCACAAAAAGTAGGACAAGGTTTACCTTTATGGTTACCTAAAGGAGCTGCTTTAAGAGAACGATTAGAAAATTTCTTAAAAACTGCGCAAAAGAAAGCAGGTTACGAAATGGTTGTTACACCTCATATAGGCCAAAAAGAACTTTATGTAACTTCTGGACATTATGCTAAATATGGTGAAGATAGTTTTCAACCTATCACTACACCAAAAGAGGATGAAGAATTCTTATTAAAACCGATGAACTGTCCTCATCATTGCGAAATATACAACAACACACAATGGTCATATAAAGATTTACCAAAACGCTATGCCGAATTTGGTACCGTATATAGATATGAGCAAAGTGGAGAATTACATGGTTTAACTCGTGTAAGAGGATTTACTCAAGATGATGCACATATTTTCTGTACACCAGACCAATTGGATCAAGAGTTTAAAAATGTAATAGACTTAGTATTATATGTATTTGGGTCTTTAGGATTTGAAAACTTTACAGCACAAGTATCTTTACGTGATCCTGAAAAACCTGAAAAATACATAGGAAGTGACGAAAATTGGGAAAAAGCAGAAAAAGCTATCCTAAATGCTGCAAAAGAGAAAAATTTAAACTATATTATAGAAACAGGTGAAGCTGCATTTTACGGACCTAAGTTAGACTTTATGGTAAAAGACGCTTTAGGTAGACAATGGCAATTAGGAACAATCCAAGTAGATTACAACTTGCCAGAGCGTTTCAACTTAAGTTACAAAGGTAGCGATAATGAGTCACACAGACCTGTAATGATACACCGTGCACCGTTTGGAAGCATGGAAAGATTTATAGCAATTTTGCTAGAACATACCGGAGGAAATTTCCCGCTTTGGTTAATGCCAACACAAGTTTCTGTGTTAACTCTAAGTGAAAAATATGAAAATTACGGTCAAAATGTTTTAAATTTGCTAGAAAATCACGAAATTCGCGCCCTTATCGATAATCGAAGCGAAACTATAGGTAAGAAGATTAGAGAGGCAGAAATGAATAAAACGCCTTACATGATTATCATAGGAGAGCAAGAAGAAAAAGAAAATAAAATTTCTGTAAGACAACATGGTGGTGCAGATTTAGGCATGATTAGTGTAGATGAATTTGCAGAAATTATTAAAAACGAAATTAATAAGACAAAAAAACAATTTTAAATTTAAGTTTAACTAAAAACGAAAAGCCATAGCAATACGTAGAAAAAGATCAAGAGGACCAGCAAGAATAGTCAAAGAAGACCAACACAGAATTAACTCTAAAATTAGAGCAGAAAAAGTACGTGTAGTTGGAGACAATGTAGAAGTAGGTATATACCCAATCAAACAAGCTTTAGCATTTGCCGAAGAACAAGAACTTGATTTGGTAGAAATCTCACCCAAAGCTGATCCACCTGTTTGTAAAGTAATGGATTATAAGAAATTTCTTTACGAACAAAAAAAGCGTGAAAAAGCTTTAAAAGCTAAAGCATCTAAAGTTGTTATTAAAGAAATAAGATTTGGTCCTCAAACAGATGATCATGATTATGAATTTAAGAAAAAACACGCAGAGAAGTTTTTAAAAGACGGTGCAAAATTAAAAGCATTTGTATTCTTTAAAGGACGTTCTATAGTGTTTAAAGAGCAAGGACAAATATTATTATTACGTTTAGCTCAAGATTTAGAAGAATTTGGAAAAGTAGAACAAATGCCTAAACTTGAAGGAAAACGAATGACAATGTTTATTGCTCCAAAAAAATAAAACAACTCTTATTTAAGAGTCAAAATAGTATAAGCGAAATAATTAAAACTAGGAAACAAAATGCCTAAAATGAAAACAAAATCTAGTGCTAAAAAGCGTTTTAAGCTTACTGGTACTGGTAAAATTAAAAGAAAGCACGCGTTTAAAAGTCACATCTTAACAAAGAAGTCTAAAAAACGTAAGTTAGCTTTAACTCACGATGCATTAGTACATGATGCAGATGAGAACAATGTTAAAATCATGTTACGTTTAAAGTAACAACATTTTAACCGGTTAAAATTATTTTATAAACCCTGGAGTTAGGCTCAATCAAAGTGTTAAATAATTAACCGCCTACTACAAAAAAACAATTAAATTATGCCTAGATCAGTAAATTCTGTAGCTAAAAGAGCCAGAAGAAAAAAGGTGCTTAAACAAGCAAAAGGTTACTTTGGACGTCGTAAAAACGTTTGGACAGTAGCAAAAAATGCGGTAGACAAAGCTATGCAATATGCATACAGAGACCGTAGAAACAAAAAGAGAACATTCCGTGCATTATGGATTACGCGTATTAACGCAGGTGCAAGATTACACGGTATGTCTTATTCACAATTTATGGGTAAATTAAAAGCTAATAATATCGAATTAAACCGTAAGGTTTTAGCAGATTTAGCTATGAATAACCCAGAAGCTTTTGAAGCAATTGTAAATAAAGTTAAATAAGGCTTTTTGCCAATTGTATAACAATACTTCGCTTATATAAATTAAATCCGATTCTATTTAGAATCGGATTTTTTTTGTTCACACAATTTTAATATTAATTCAGAAAAAAACAACTAGGTTTGTACAAAACAATACTATGAAATTATCCCAAGTCAAACTTGTAGTCTCTGATATGGATGGGACATTATTAAACAATCAAGGAAAAGTAAGTCAAGACTTCTTTAAGCTATTTGAAGCTTTAAAAAAAGAAAACATTCACTTTGTTGCTGCAAGTGGTAGACAATATTATAGTATTACAGATAAACTTAATGGTATAACAAACGATATTACCATAATTGCAGAAAACGGTGCAATAACAAAACAGCAAGACAAAGATTTGCTTTTAATCAATCTTTCTAAAGAAGAAATTAAAGATTTAGTATTACTACTAAGACCTTTTGAAGATATCGAAATTGTCCTTTGCGGAAAAAAATCTGCTTATATCGAAACTAAAAACGAAAGTTTTATAGATTTCTTTAAGGAGTTTTATGCCAAATACGAGCAAGTTGATGACTTGACATCTATTGATAATGACGATTTTTTAAAGATAGCCGTTCACTGCAAACATGGGTCTGAAGAGCAATTATATCCACAGATAAAACATCTAGAAGCTGATTATAAAGTAAAAGTTTCAGGTGAAGTTTGGCTAGATATTTCACATCAAAATGCCAATAAAGGATTTGCATTATCCAAACTTCAAAATAGCTTGGGCATTACTGCTGAAGAAACTATGGTTTTTGGTGATTATAACAATGATTTAGAAATGATGGAATGTGCCTACTTTAGCTACGCTATGGAAAACGCACATCCAAACGTAAAAAAAGCTGCTAGATTTAACACTAAAAGTAATGATGATGCTGGTGTTGAGTATATTTTATCTTCTCTTTTAGAAGAAAAAAGACTTACTAAATAAGGTTAATCGCATGTATTTTAACCAACTCTTCTTTTCCTTTTAAAGAAATTTCACCAATAGATCTTATATTATATTTCTGAAGGTTGTACATTGTTTTGTATAAACTTTCAGAAATTAATAATGATTCTTCATACTTATTACATTCACCTTGTATTCTTGCAGTAGTATTAATAACATCACCGTGATAAGCAATTTCCTTTTTTACGGTACCAACTTCGGTCACGATTAAATTTCCTCCATGTAAACCTGCTTTAAAAGTTGGTATCATTCCAAATTGCTTCAAATACCATTTTTCTTTTTTATTGATAATGTCTTGAAATTTATAAAACAGTTTAACGCAATTATTATGGTGTATACCTCTTTTATAAGTCCAACTTAAAACAGCTTCATCACCTACATATTGATAAATTTCAGCATCGTATCTTCCAATAATTCGGTTTAAATCATAAAAACAGCTTTGTATTAATTTACTGTATTTATAATGTCCCAATTGTTCAGCTAATGTGGTCGAATCTTTTAAATCTAAAAACATAAAAACACGTCGTTCTTCTCTTGGTTTTCTATATTTTCCTATTAAAAAATTAAAAAATACACCTTGTCCAAACTTTTCATTTGCTATTTTAATAAATGTAAATACTTGAGAACAGATAATAAAGTAACCAACCAACAACCAAAATACTTGGTTTTGTTGCCACCAACCTAAATCGTTTGACAAATTTAAATCTAGCTCTACTTCTGCTCTAGCATAGATAATTGATAAGAATAATATCATACCAACCAAATACACCAAAAATTTTAAGAATATTATAATTGAAAGTGAAAGGTTTTTAGCCACAAATTTGTCAAAAACAAACTCTACAATAGCATATAAAAAACCTATTAGTCCACCTAAATACAAACCAAATTTTAAGAGTTTAACAAAAGAAAAGTCTGTTATTGCAATACCTTCTTCTGCTCCTATTGCAAAATATCTTATAGTAATAAATAGGCAAAATGCTCCTGACCAAAACAAAGTGGTTAAACCTAATAGCTTAAAAAACTGAATAAAATAATATCTCAAATGTTATTTTGTAAGTAGTTTATTGAAATAAAAAAGTTTGCTTCTTTTAGTTTAAAGATACAAAATGGAAGTTAGCAAGATTGTAAAGAAACGTTAATTACCAAAAGCTGTAACGACTACAGTTCTGCTACCTCCATAATCACGATGCTCACATAAATAAATACCTTGCCAAATCCCCAAATTTAGTTTTCCGTTTGTAATTGGAATAGTTACAGAAGCTCCAAATAATGACGCTTTAATATGTGCTGGCATATCATCTGCGCCTTCATAAGTGTGTTTGTAATAAGGTTCATTTTCTGGAACAAACCTATTTATGTAGCTTTCAAAATCTACTCTAACCGTTGGATCTGCATTTTCATTTATAGTCAAACTTGCCGAAGTATGCTTAATAAACACCTGAAGTTGACCAATATTTATATTTTTAATTTCAGCAGAAATTTGATCTAAAATTTCAGAAGTAATTAAATGAAATCCTCTTCTTTGCGGTGTTAAACTTATTTCTTTTTGAAAAAATTTCATCTAAATTTTAAGTTTTCTGCTTTTTCTTTTTTGCTGCAGGAAATAACACATTATTTAAAATTAATCTGTATCCTGGTGACGTTGGATGCAAATCTAATTCGGTTTTTGGATCACCAACTTTATGTGTGTAATCTTCTGGATCATGACCGCCATAAAATGTAAAAAAACCTTTTCCTTTTATTCCGTGAATATATTTTGCCTCACCATTAGTCTTATTTTCTCCCATAATCAATACATTAGACTTAATTTCATCTCTATCAAAAGAAGTGGTTTGTCCCATAAATCCTTTAACTAATGCGGTATGATTTTGACATAACATCGTAGGAATTGGATCCCATTTTGCAGAAAAATCCATTAACGAAAAGTAGTCCGTTTCTTTAGGTATTTTTCGTTTTGTAGTCATATCTATACTAGAAAACTCATAAACCAAAGGACTTCGCTCTAAAGTGTAATCTTTAAAAGCAAATGTTTTGTTATAGTCTATTTTAGCTTGGTAGTTGGCATCACTTGCATCACCATCAAACATAGGCTCGCAAATATCTACATCTTCTGCAGATAAAGCAATATCAAAACTATCTGTTGCGCTACACATTGCAAACATAAATCCACCACCAACTACATAATCTCTAATTTTTAAAGCAACATCACGCTTTTCTTCAGACACTTTATCATAGCCAAGTTTTGTTGCTAAGGCTTCTGCAGATTTTTTTTCTTCAATATACCAAGCTGCTTGTCTATATCTAGCATAAAACTTACCATATTGTCCTGTAAAATCTTCATGATGAAGATGTAACCAATCGTAAAGCAAAAGTTCGTCTTTTAAAACTTCTTCATCGTAAACGGTTTCATAAGGTATTTCAGCGTAAGTCAACACCATAGTTACTGCGTCATCCCATGGTAATTTTCCTTTTGGAGTGTAGACTGCAATTTTAGGTGCTTTTTCTAAAACTACAGCTTCCATATTTTTACTTGGGCTACTTATGTCTTGTAAAATACTTTCTGCTTTATCATCTGAAATAACTTCAAAACTTACGCCTCTAATTTGACATTCGCGTTGAATTCTTTCAGAATCTGGCAATAAAAACGAACCGCCACGATAGTTTAGTAACCACTTAACTTTAAGTTGTTGCTCTAAAGTCCAATAGGTTATACCGTATGCTTTTAGGTGGTTTTTTTGCGAATCTGCATCCATAGGAATTAACACATAAGACGCAAAACTTTGAAACGCAAATAATAAAAAAAGGATTAAAAAAAGTGTCTTTTTCATAGATGAAAGATAAACAAAAAAAGTGCCTTTTTTAATTTTTTAGTATGATTTTAAGCAAGATTTAAGAGCCTGAAAGTAAATCTGAAATAATTTTGGTTCGGGGAAACTGTTCCAGTATAATTTTTATGAAAACCGTGATAGGAATTGCCATGATTAAACCTGGTACGCCCCAAATAAATCCCCAAAACATTAACATAACTAACACAGCAATTATATTTATTGAGAAGGATTTTCCCATAAAAATAGGTTCTAAAATAGCTCCGAAAAGAACTTGAACAGAAGTAATAGAAATAACAAAAAAGAGTAAAATACTTGACATTTCTAATTCTACAAATGCGAAAATAGACAATAAAATTACAGTAATAAATGATCCTACCATCTGTACAAAATTGATGATAAAGGCAAATAAGCCCCAAAATATAGGAAAGCTAACATCAAAAAAGTAACATGCTAACCCTGTACCAACACCTGTAAGAAAACTAACCAAAAACTTAACTTTTATAAATTTTATTAAGTCTTTTTCAATCTTTCTAAAGGTTTTTATTGAAGTGTGTTTTTGTTTTAAAATTGTTCTATTAATTAATCGTTCTACGTTTATAGATTCTGCTAACCATAAAACCACAAAAAAAGTAGTTGTTAGCAAAGCGGTTAAAAATTTAGTAATAAAACTAACTGTAGGTGATAAATTATTTAAAATTACATCTTTGTTTAAATATCTACTTATGGTTTGTACACCTTCTACTTGTTGAATCCCTAAGAAAGACTCTATGTTAGCAACCAAAGTATTGATTTTTAATTGCGCTTTATCAAAAAAATGAGAATCTGAAGTTAAGATTTCTCTACTTGACAATTTTACCAACTCTACTCCTATCCAAACGCCAGCAACAATAAGTAACAACACCAATAATATACTTAGGTATTTTGGTATGTTACGTCTTCTTAAATTCCTTAATATTGGCAGAAACAACAACGCTATAAACATTGAAAACACCAATGGAATAAAGATGAATGACAAAATTTTTAAAAGGTAAAACAGTATTGGAATTACAATTATTAATAATAAATAATTGGTAGTTTTTATTTTATCCATTGTAGGTTTAATGTATGAATCAGATAGTTGAAATAGCTATAATTATAATGAAATTAGGATTTAGTTGTTATTGGTAAAGATTTTAAATCTAAAATACTCAGAATTTGATCCCTTTTTTTAAAATCAACATAATTGTTATAAACATAACTGTAAACACGCGATTTTAACAAATGCATAGCAACATGATTATTTTTAAACTCTTCATTAATTTTCTTTAATTCAGGAATACTTAATTGACCGTAATAAGTTTTGATATTAAATGTAATTAATTTAGCTGCAGGTGAGCCAATCTTATCAGCTACTTTATCATAAATATCATTCATATTAGATGTCCCAACTGACAATGAAAGGTTTGAAAAAGAAGCCAAACATAATCTGTATCCTAAAAATTGTAAAAAATTAATAATCTTATTTTTAATCTTTTCTCTATCTGCTAATGAAAAATTTTCTTGCTGTTTTTTTGAAAATTTATTAAATATTAATTCTGTTATTTCTTCTTCTGAAGCCTTTATCACAGTTGTTAAGAAATCTATAGACCTGAAACAAGCGTTATAGGATGCCTCTAAAAGTGATATTAGCTTATCTTTTTCAAAGTTACCATGCTGATTTTTAATAATTTGACCTAAAATCTTAATAACCTTAAAGGTTTCAATAATATCAATAGATTCATTATTTTCATCAAAATTTAAATCGTCATTCTCTATATTATTATCATTTGTATTATTCTTTCTTTTAAACTCCTTTTGATCTCTTTTAACTAGTTCATTTTCTCTATTGGCTTTAGGGTTTGTATTTTCTGGTAGAATATTGTCCTTTATAGTTGAAACAAAATTAGATAAAAAGCTAAAAAAAGTATCATCTAAATCAAGAGTTATAGCTTTGTAATTTTCAAAAGGTAACATACTTCTAAAAAGTAATTCCTCAAGAAGATTATTATCTTTTGTATGATGAGTAAGGAAAACTAATATGTTTGCATTCATTTCAATATTTAAATTTTCCGACAAGTCTGAAAGTATATTTTTCCCTTTTTCTTCATTTAAAATAGTTGAAATCTTTTTTGCTGTTAGATAATAAGACAAGTATTTATAGCTGAAATAAAAATGATTATCCTCTTTGTTTAATATAACCGCATTACAAAGAATATTCTGTATTTCGTCTAGACCATAAGAAAAAATAAACTTATCAGTATATTCTTTGTAAAACAACTTAAATTGATCTTCACTTAAATTTTTAGATTTATATTCGTCATACAGCTTAAATGACAATTCTATTAAAAAATTGAACACACTACCAATTTTATCATTTTTAACGTGCTGCCTTAAAAGACTTACATGTATTAAACTGTGATAACAATAAGCATAGGAAGTTGGAGCAATATCATAAGATTTAAGCTGATTATCTAAGCTTTGTAATAAAGTTAATATGAAAAACGGATAAGATGGTATTAATTGTTCTCCTAATAAATTAGTAATTGTATCAAAAGTTATCTTAACCTTCCTTAAAACTTCTTCCTCTTTTAATGTTAATTCATTCTTACCAATTCTTATCCACTTTTCTATTAACTTATTCCTTTTATAGTAACCTAAAGGTAAAATTTTATAATGTTCAAAATCAGAAAATACTTTTTCTACTTCCGTTATTTGGTGAACTTTTACAGACTCTTTAGCTGTAATAATTATGGATCCAAAATAAGGTTGTAACTTGTTTATTAATTTTTCTTTAAACTCTGGATTTAAATTTGATTTATCAAAGTCATCAATTAAAATAATTTTTCTTTCTTTATCTAATTGATTATATTTAGTATAGTTAAGTCTACCTTCAAAATACTGAGATTTAACAGCTTTTTTAATCAGTCCAACAGTATCTATACTTTTTATTTTTTTTCCTTCTAATTTTATAGGATAATATCCAGAATCATAATATTCAGAATATAATTTATTAATTAATGAAGACTTACCTGACTGACTTTCTCCTTCAATTATAATATTTGTTGATTTTAAATCATCTAATATATTTTCCGAATTAATATATTTTAAATTTTCTTCGTTTTCGGAAATAGGCTCAAGATCAGGATAAACAAAAACATCAGAAAGATTAAGTAAATCAGGCTTTTCTGGATGTTTTATCGGTATTGATAATTTATTAATTTTCTCTAAAAACAAATCATTAACTATCAACCCTGTTTTTTTATCAAAAACTTTATAACTAAGGGTATTAACAGGATGATAAATATCTTTATTCCATTCATAATCATAATTGACTATGTTATTATCTTTAGTATCAATTACAAACAAATTAAATCCTGAATTATTGTCATGTAGATTTTGAAGTGCTTTTCCTTCAACATAAATAAACCCATCTTTACTGTTCAACGATTTTGTTTTTTTTGAGGCACCAGTATGTTCGTGACCAGAAAGAACTAAATTAGACTTTTTTAAAAGCAATGCTTCGAAAGCTTTTTTATTATTTAAATCAGTATTAGGTGATAACCAGTTAGTAGGGTGATGAAAAACACTAATATTAATTGATAGTTTATCTGGTGATTCAAATTCTAAAAATTTATTTGATGGAATAATTAAATCCCCTACTTTTTCTTTAATAGAAGAACACCAGCTTGTATTATAACAATAAAAAACTAAATCTTTTTCAACATTGAGTGGATATTGTTTTTTTAAAGAAATGAACTTTTCTTCTTTACCTGTCAATTTGTGATAAAAATCCCAAAAATTTTTCTGTACTGACATACATTTATCCAATATTTCACCATCTACTATATCCTTATTTAAAGTTTGAGCTAACAAAGCTTCTCTTATAACATCTTTATTGCTAAAGTCACAATCATGATTCCCAGGTACTAAAACATAATTATAACTATTTATAAACTTGCATTTAGCTCTTAATTGCTCTTCTATGTTTTTTAAAAATTCAAAAGCAATATCAAATTCTGATTTACTTCCTTTATTAACAATATCTCCAGACAGAACAACGAATACTTTAAGAGCCCCATCTATATTTGGTACAATCGATTTGATAATTTCATCTTTCCTTTTTAATATAAAATCAGTTTCGGTTTGAATATGTATGTCGGTAAATTGAATAATAGCTATTTTCATTCATTATTTTTTAAAATGGTACATCATTATCTTCATCTGGTCCGCCAAAAGCGTCATTAGCAGATGGGAAATTAGATTGCGGGAAAGCATCATCATTAGCCGCATTCATCTTACTATGAAACTCTTGTCCAAAAGGAGTATCAAAGTCGTCTAAATTATCAAACTTACCAAGGTGACCGATAAATTTAAGCCTAATATTTTCTAATCCACCATTACGGTGTTTAGCAACGATAAATTCGGCTTGTCCTTCTGTTGGCGAACGTTCTTCATCATCCCATTCGTCAATTTTATAATATTCTGGACGATAAATAAAGCTTACAATATCTGCATCTTGCTCGATTGCTCCAGACTCACGTAAATCTGATAAAAGTGGACGTTTACTTCCACCACGCGTTTCAACCGCACGAGATAACTGAGATAAGGCTATAACAGGCACACTTAATTCTTTAGCTAAAGCTTTTAAGTTACGAGAAATAGTAGAAATTTCTTGTTCACGGTTACCGCCAGTTCCAGACGCTGTCATTAACTGTAAATAATCAATAATGATCATTTTTATTCCATGTTGAGAGGCTAGACGTCTTGCTTTTGCTCGCAAGTCAAAAATTGAAAGCGATGGAGTATCATCAATATAAAGTGGTGCTTTTTCTAAAGATTTCACCTTTACATTAAGCTGTTCCCACTCGTGTTTTTCTAATTTTCCTGTTCTTAGTTTTTCTGAAGACAATCCAGTTTCACTAGAAATTAGACGCGTTATTAACTGTACAGATGCCATCTCTAAAGAGAAAAACGCAACAGGAATACCTGAGTTTACAGCAATATTACGCGCCATAGTAAGCGTTAACGCTGTTTTACCCATACCTGGTCTTGCTGCTACAATAATTAAATCACTTTCTTGCCAACCAGAAGTTAGTTTGTCTAATTTATCAAACCCAGAAGGAATACCACTCATTCCTTCTTTTTTAGAGATTTCTTCAATCTTCTTTTTTGCTTGTATTACAAGGTCTTGAGCAGTTTCACTAGATTTTTTAATGTTACCTTGTGTAACTTCATATAATTTAGATTCAGCACTATCTAAAAGGTCAAATACATCTTTAGTTTCGTCATAAGCATCTTCAATAATTTCACTAGAAATTTTAATCAAACTACGCTGAATGTATTTTTGTAAGATAATACGCGCATGAAACTCGATATGCGCAGAAGACGATACTTTTTGCGTTAGAGATATCAGGTAAAAATCACCTCCAACCATATCTAACTTTCCGTTAGTCTTTAACTGTGTTGAAACTGTTAATAAGTCAATTGGTTGGCTTTCTTGAAACAACATAAAGACAGCTTCAAAAATGTGTTGATGTGCTTCTTTATAGAAAGCTTCTGCACTTAAAATATCAATAACTTCATCTACACCTTTTTTATCAATCATCATGGCACCTAAAACCACTTCTTCTAAGTCAATAGCTTGTGGTGGCACCTTTCCTTTTTCTAGATTTATCAAGGTGCTTTTGTCTACTTGGTAACCTTTTAATTGATTTGGTTGTTTCATTTATTGGGATAAAATAATAGATTAAAATATAACGATTTTTTCTGAAATTTTATTGACTGTAAATCTCAAGAATTTCGATTTTTTTTCGAGTTAACGAAAGTAAATAAATTGTTAAGAAAACCTTAATTTGAAATAGGGCTAATCTCAACAGGTCATTAACAAAACGATTGTTAATAACTCGATTTTTTTGTTAATAAGCACAAAAAAAATCTGAAACTCAAGTTTCAGATTTTTATGAGCAAATGATTTTATAAGGGTTAGCCTTTAAACACACCCATTTCAGAATATTTTTCAATTCTTTTATTTACTAAATCTTTTGGTGATAAGTTTTTAAACTCTTCATAAGCATCAACAATTGCTTTGCTTACTGTTTTAAAAGTTGTTTCTCTATCTGTATGCGCACCACCTAAAGGTTCTTTAATAATATCATCAACAATCTTAACTTTTTTCATGTCTTTAGCTGTTAACTTTAAAGCTTCGGCAGCTTGCTCTTTATATTCCCAACTTCTCCATAAAATTGAAGAACAAGATTCTGGAGATATTACAGAATACCATGTGTTTTCTAACATCATAATCTTATCTCCTACACCAATGCCTAATGCTCCACCAGAAGCACCTTCACCTATAACTATGGTTATAATTGGCACTTTTAATCTAGTCATTTCTAAGATATTTCTTGCAATAGCTTCTCCTTGTCCGCGTTCTTCTGCTTCTAATCCTGGATATGCACCTGGTGTATCTAAAAGTGTTACTACTGGTATACCAAATTTTTCTGCAGATTTCATTAATCTTAAGGCTTTACGGTAACCTTCTGGATTAGCCATACCAAAATTACGGTATTGTCTTGTTTTTGTGTTGTAACCTTTTTGTTGACCAATAAACATAAAAGTTTGGTCTCCAATTTTACCTAATCCACCAATCATAGCCTTATCATCTTTAAAGCTTCTATCTCCGTGAAGCTCTAAAAAGCTTTCGCCACAAATGGCTTTTATGTAATCTAAGGTATATGGTCTATTTGGATGACGTGATAATTGTACACGTTGCCAAGGTGTTAGGTTTTTGTAAATTTCTTTTTTAGTATCTAGAAGCTTTTTCTCTATTTGTTTACAAGTCTGCGTTACATCTACATCACTCTCTTCTCCAATGATTTGACACTTGTCTAATTGCTCTTCTAGCTCTTTAATTGGTAATTCAAATTCTAAATATTCCATAGGGAATGTGTCTTTTAGTTTATTTGTTAGCGTACAAAATTACATTTTTTTAGTTGAAATAATGCCAATAATTTTAAAAATTGGCTTCATTTAAACGTTAAAATAAAGGGATATAATAGATTAGGATTTCTTTTTTCTTCTTAAATATTTGAGGTTTTTAATGATTCCGTTTGTTAGAACAACTCCAAGTATAATGAATGCTCCAATATAAAATGAAGACGACATAATTTCGGTTTCTGGAAACAGAATTAATGCTAAAATTATTCC
The DNA here is from genome assembly GCF_037029465.1 of Mesoflavibacter sp. CH_XMU1404-2. Taxonomy (NCBI): domain Bacteria; kingdom Pseudomonadati; phylum Bacteroidota; class Flavobacteriia; order Flavobacteriales; family Flavobacteriaceae; genus Mesoflavibacter; species Mesoflavibacter sp. CH_XMU1404-2. The sequence goes on from NZ_JAYMEM010000003.1 coordinate 14,714, forward strand.
GTAAATAGGCTCTAAATTATAAGTCAAAACGACTGTATAAGGACTAATAAACCGCATTACATGTACCGAAGCTATAAATGCATAAGCTGTGCAAACAGAAGCTAAGATTAATAAAAACATAATATCTGATGCACTTATATTAAAAAATGAAGAAGAAAAACCTTCACCAAAAAAAGCTATATATATTGTTATAAAAACGACGCCACTTATAAATTCATAAAACGAAATTTTTGTTGCTGAATGTTGTTCTAAAAACTTACCGTTAAGTACTGCAAAAAGTGAAGATAAAAACGCTGAGACAACACCTAAAATCATGCCTTCAATATGTTGAATTTCACTTTGAACAATTAAATAAATACCTATAATTACAACAATTCCAAATAAAATCTCATAAGGTATAACGCGTCTTTTATAAAAAATAGGTTCTAACAGCGAAGCAAAAAAAGCACCTGTAGAAAACATAGCTAAAGCAATAGAAATGTTAGCTACTTTTATCGCTCCGTAAAAAGTAATCCAATGCAAAGCAATGATGACTCCTGCTATACAAAGTTTAATTAATTCTTTTTTTGTGATTTGAAGTTTTACCTTAAATAGTTTAACGTACGCTATCATTAAAATAGACGCAAACACCATTCTAAACCAAACTAAACTTACCGCATTAACTGAAATTAGCTTTCCTAAAATAGCTGTAAAACCTGCTATAAAAACTAAGAAATGCAGGTGAAGGTAATTTTTTAACTTATCGTTTAGCATTTTGCAACAAGAAGAAGGCTAGAATACCAAAGATGATATTTGGAAGCCAAACCGCCAATAAAGGATTAAAATCTGACTGTGAAGCTAGCGTACCAAAAATTTTATCAAAAAAGACAAATACCATAGCAATACTAATACCTATTGCAAGATTTACTCCCATTCCTCCACGACGTTTTCTTGAAGATACGGCAACTGCTATAATTGTTAAAATGAAAACTGATACTGGTAAACTCCATTTTTGATATTTTGCTAATCGATAGCGTCCTAAAAATTTAGAGCCTCGTTTTTCTTCACGATCAATAAACTTTAAAAGTTTTGGATATGATAACGTTTCTGCAATAAAATCTTCAGGAGTTAAGTCTTCTAAATCAAAAGAGAAAATGGTGTCTTTTCTTCTTTCAAGAATAATCTCATCATCTCTTTCACCTATAATACGCTTTTCATAGTTACGAAGAGTATAAGTCGAATCTTCCTCTTCATATCTTATATTTGCTGCTGTTAATTTATAGGTCATTTTATTATCTTCAAAATGCTCTAAAGTGAAATTAACACCCATTTTTTTGGCTGCATCAAAACTACTCACGTATATAATATCGTTTTCATTGATTTGCTTTAAGACATTTCTTGTATTGTCGTTCTTTTTACCTGAAAGGTATTTATACTTAAAGTCATAAAAACCTTTACTTGCATTTGGCGCGAGATATAATCCCATTAAAATTGAAAACAATGCTACAATTACACCTCCAATAATATACGGTCTTAAAAAGCGAGTAAATGAAACACCTGAACTTAAAAAAGCTACAATCTCTGTATTATTAGCTAATTTTGATGTAAACCAAATTACAGAAAGAAATAAAAATAAAGGAAATAAAAGATTAGCAAAATAAATAGTAAAATCTAAAAGGTACATCATAACCTCTCCAAAAGGCGCTTCATTTTCTATGATTTTACCAATTTTTTCTGCAAGGTGAACTGTTATCCCAATAGGGACAAACAGAATTAACATCATCACAAATGTTAATAAATAGCGTTTTAATATGTACCAATCTAATATTTTCATGTATTACAAACGCTTATCCATTTGTTTTACCATTTTGTCTTTCCAAGTTCTAAAATCTCCTGCTAATATATGCTTTCTTGCTTGACGCACCAACCAAAGATAAAAACCTAAATTGTGTATCGTTGCTATTTGTTTCCCCAATAACTCATTTACGTTAAATAAGTGACGTAGATAAGCTTTGCTATACTCGGTATCAACAAAGGTTATCCCCATTTCATCTATAGGAGAAAAATCATCTCTCCACTTTAAGTTTTTAATGTTTATAGTACCGTGTGCTGTAAATAACATACCATTACGCGCATTACGTGTTGGCATTACGCAATCAAACATATCTACTCCTAAAGCAATGTTTTCTAAGATATTTATTGGCGTACCTACACCCATTAAATAACGTGGTTTATCTTCAGGAAGTATATCTGTAACCACTTCTGTCATTGCATACATTTCTTCAGCTGGTTCACCAACTGATAATCCACCAATTGCATTACCTTCTGCTCCAACACCTGCTATATATTCTGCAGATTGTTGACGTAAATCTTTATAAGTACTTCCTTGAACAATTGGAAAAAATGACTGTGAATAATCGTATTTAAATGGTGTCTTTTTTAAATGTGTTAAACAACGTTCTAACCAACGATGCGTCATATGCATAGATCGTTTTGCGTAGTTGTAATCACATGGATAAGGTGTACACTCATCAAACGCCATTATAATATCTGCGCCAATACTACGCTGAATTTCCATTACATTTTCTGGTGTAAACGTATGGTAACTTCCATCAATGTGACTTTTAAATTTTACACCTTCTTCTTTAATTTTTCGATTAGCAGAAAGTGAATACACCTGATAACCACCGGAATCTGTTAGTATATTTCTATCCCAATTCATAAACTTATGTAAACCACCAGCTTTTTCTAGGATTTCTGTTTGAGGTTTTAAGTATAAATGATATGTGTTACCAAGGATGATATCAGGATTGATTTCTTCTTTTAATTCTCTTTGATGCACACCTTTTACAGAAGCTACAGTACCAACAGGCATAAAAATAGGTGTTTCTATCACACCATGATCTGTAGTTATTACTCCTGCTCTTGCGTTACTTTGTGTGTCTTTTGCTTTTAAATCGAAAGTCATTGGTCTATAAAATCTTCAGCTAGCAAATATAAATAAGAAAACAACAATCAATCTTAAATAGAATATAAAATTTAATAAAGAAATCCTGCTTTTTAGACTAAAAATTAAAATGTTAGCAAAAAGCCTGTTTTGGTTAATAAATACAGTGTTTCAATTTTGATACAGACTTATAAAGACTTAATTTTGAGCTCTTATAAAAAGCAACTATAACTAATTAAAAATTAAAATGGCAAGCACACAACAATTAGAAGACTTAACCACTCAAGTTCGTAGAGATATTTTACGCATGGTTCATAAAGTAAATTCTGGTCATCCTGGTGGATCACTAGGTTGTACAGAGTTTTTAGTAACCCTGTACAATGATATTATGGACAGAAAAGAAGGTTTTGATATGGACGGATTAGGAGAAGATTTATTTTTCTTATCAAACGGTCATATTTCTCCTGTATTTTATAGCGTATTAGCAAGAGCTGGTTACTTTCCTGTAGAAGAATTAAACACGTTTAGATTAATAGACTCTAGATTACAAGGTCACCCGACAACGCACGAAGGTCTTCCTGGTGTACGTATTGCTTCTGGATCTTTAGGTCAAGGATTAAGTGTTGCTTTAGGTGCTGCCGAAGCTAAAAAATTAAACGGATGCAAACATTTAATTTATAGTTTACATGGTGATGGCGAATTACAAGAAGGTCAAAACTGGGAAGCTATCATGTACGCATCTGCTAAAAAAGTAGATAATTTAATTGCTACTGTAGATTTAAACGGTCAACAAATTGATGGTGCTACAGACGACGTTTTACCCATGGGAAGTTTAAGAGCAAAATTTGAAGCTTTTGGATGGACTGTAATAGATGTTGAAAATGGTAACAATATAGATGCCATTAAAAAAGGAATGGAAGACGCTAAAAAAGAAACTGGAAAAGGAAAACCTGTTTGTGTTTTACTTAAAACAGTTATGGGTAACGGTGTAGATTTTATGATGCATACACACGAATGGCATGGTAAGGCACCTAACGATGATCAATTAGCTGAAGGTTTATCTCAAAACCCAGAAACTTTAGGCGACTACTAATTCTTAATTAAAACTTCGATTACAATTATTATGAAAACATATACAAATACAGGAAATAAAGATACAAGATCAGGATTTGGAGCTGGATTAGCAGAATTAGGTAGAACTAACCCTAATGTAGTTGCGCTTTGTGCAGATTTAACACCTTCTTTAAAAATGGGAGATTTTATTAAAGAAAATCCAGATCGTTTTTTTCAAGTAGGAATTGCTGAAGCTAACATGATGGGTATTGCTGCAGGTCTAACTATTGGAGGAAAAATACCATTTACAGGAACATTTGCCAACTTCTCTACAGGTCGTGTTTATGATCAAATACGCCAAAGTATAGCTTACTCTGACAAAAATGTAAAAATATGTGCTTCTCACGCAGGTCTTACTTTGGGTGAAGATGGTGCAACTCACCAAATTTTAGAAGATATTGGATTAATGAAAATGCTACCAGGCATGACCGTAATTAATCCATGTGATTTTAACCAAACAAAAGCAGCAACAATTGCAATTGCAGATCACCATGGTCCAGTTTACTTACGTTTTGGTAGACCAAGTGTAGCTAACTTTACACCAGCAGATCAAAAATTTGAAATTGGTAAAGCTTTACACTTACTGTCAGGAACAGATGTAACTATTGTAGCTACTGGACACTTAGTTTGGGAAGCTTTAGAAGCTGCTAAAGTTTTAAATGAAAAAGGAATTTCTGCTGAAGTAATAAATATTCACACCATAAAGCCTTTAGATGATAAAGCAATTATAGATTCTGTTGCTAAAACTGGATGTATAGTAACTGCTGAAGAGCATAATTATTTAGGTGGTTTAGGCGAAAGTGTTTCTCGTGTTTTAGCGCAACACAAACCAACTCCGCAAGAGTTTATTGCAACTAATGATACTTTTGGTGAATCTGGTACACCAGCTCAATTAATGGACAAATATGGTTTAAATGCAGAAGCAATTGTTAAAGCTTCTGAAAAGGTTATCAAAAGAAAATAACAAACCATTATACATAAACTAAAAGGCTTAAAACATCTGTTTTAAGCCTTTTTTTATTTCTGATTTTCAACTAAATAAAAATAATTTAGCATAATTTTCGTTTAAAATGATATTCACATCAAAAAAGAACATTTATGAAAATTTCACAGAAAGTAAAAAGAGTAAAACTTGTAGCCTTTTCAATTGCGCTATTATTCACACTTATGTTAAATGCTCAAACAAATAGTGGATTTGGTTTTAAAGGCGGATTGAATTACAATGGAAATGGAGATTATTTTGAGTCTATTTCTAACAACTATCAAAATCCAGATAGGACTATTGGTTATCATGTTGGTGTTTTCGGAAAAATTGGAAAGAAACTCTATTTTAGACCAGAATTAGTATACACATCTACAAAGAGTGACTATAACGCTGGTGAATTTGATTTGAAAAAATTAGATATGCCTTTATTAGTTGGAGTTAAAGTTATTGGTCCTATTCAAGTCTTTGGTGGACCTAGTTTACAATATGTATTAGACTCAGATTTTGAAAATGCTACAATAAGTGATGTTGAAAATGAATTTTCTGTAGGTTTAAATTTTGGCATAGGTGTTAGTTTTAATAATATAGGATTAGATTTAAGATATGAGCGTGGTTTTAATGATAATGAAGCTACAATTATTAATAACAATATCAACATTAACAATCCAAACAGATTAGATACTAGACCAGAACAACTTATTTTGAGTTTATCTATTATGCTATAAAAAAAAGCCACTTAATTAAGAGGCTTTTTTTTATTATTATGTGTTTAACTACATAGAAGGATCTAAATAATCTGGAATACCATCATCATTACTATCTGTAAGTATTGTTGTATGTAATCGGTAATTTCCGGTCGTTAAATATTCAATTTTCACAAAAATCTCATTGTCTGCTGCATTAGCGTCATAATAAGCTTGCGCTTCAGCTTTTGTTGTAAAAGGATTCATGCTTTCATCTTCGTCATATTGCATTGGCTCTACTTCATCTTCGGTTAAAATCTCGTCACCATCGTCATCAGTGTCTATAAAATTAGCAACTCCATCTCCATCTGTGTCATCGTTGTAGCCATCACCATCTCCATCTAAATCTTCTAAATAAGAAGGAATATGATCATCATCAAAATCTGTAAAATTTCTTTCAATTACATTCAATTTAAATAATATTGGCGTATATGTTCCAATTCCTGTTACAAAATTTGAAAAATAACCTAAACCAGAAGGTATGAACACAACACCTATTCCTTGTCCAGAAATATTAATTGTTCCATCATTATTTTCTGAATAAGCTGTAGCGGTTTTAAACTCTATCACACCTTCTCTAAACCCTGTTACAACTCCACTTTCGACCGTACCATTAGCATTATAACCTGTTGTTAGATTAAGGTTGGTTGGATTGATATTAAAATCAAAAGTTTCTCCATCCAATGTTTCACCACGATAACTTACTACAACTCTATCCAAAGGGTTAATAGTATTACCTAAACCTTCTCTTAAAACTAAGATATATAATTTATAATCAATACCATTTTGCTGAATAGTTTTATATGTTAACTCAGGTCTATCAATTAGAGCATCTGCTGTAGGATTAGTATCATCTATTAAAGAAAATTCGATTTCAAAGTCATCATTTGCGGTACTGTAAGGATCTGAAAAATCAAAATCACTGTAATTATAAGTATGTGTTGATAAAAATTCTTCTATTTCTAAAATATCTTCATTGTAAACTTCTGTTTCATCTCTTTCTTCAATTACCACAGTTTCTTCATCATCTTTACATCCAATATTAATCATTGTTAATAGTAAAACAGCTAAAGTAATTTTTCTTAATTTCATTATTATTATTTTTGAGCTTGCAAGATACGTTTTATAAGTATTTTGTACAATAACGTTAACGTCAAATTTAGATTTTTTGTATGAGAGTTGATAAATATTTATGGTGTGTGAGATATTATAAAACAAGAAATCAAGCTTCTATTGCTTGCAAGAAAGGACATATTAGAGTAAATGGAGAAATTGCTAAACCTAGTAAAGAAGTTTATGCAACAGATAAAATAGAATTACGAAAAAATCAAGTAAACTATCAAGTTACGGTTCTGGATATTCCTAACAATCGTGTTGGTGCGAAAATTGTTGATATTTATAGACTAGATACAACACCCAAATCTGCTTTTGAAACCCAAGAATTGCTTAAATTAGCCAAAGATTATTATAGAAAAAAAGGTTCTGGTCGCCCAACAAAAAAAGACAGACGTGATCTGGATGATTTAGATATAAAAAACCAACAATAAATGACAACTTTAAATAACACTATACTAACAGCTTCTGAAATTGATCAAAAACTAACCCGTATTGCTTATCAAATCTATGAAGCTAATGTAAATGAAAGTGAAATTATCTTGGCTGGTATAGAAGCAAATGGGTATATTTTAGCTAAAAAACTAAAAACAAAACTTACTAAAATATCTTCTATTAAGCCTGTTTTGTGTAAAGTTATAATCGACAAAAAAAATCCTTTAAATACAATTAAAACATCTATTAAAGCTGAAGAATATACAAATAAGTCCATCGTATTAATAGACGATGTCTTAAACTCTGGTTCTACTTTAATTTATGGTGTTAAGCATTTTTTAGATGTCCCATTAAAGCAGTTCAAAACTGCTGTTTTAGTCAATAGAAACCATAAAAAATTTCCTGTAAAAGCAGATTACAAAGGTATTTCGCTTTCTACTTCTTTGAACGAACACGTACAAGTAGATTTAAGTAACAAAGACTGGAAAGCCTATTTAGAATAATTTAAAAAGTAAATGTTCTTTTATTTCTTCAACATCTTTTGAAGCATCTATTTTATAGTTTGCTTTATTATAGAAATAAGAACGTTCAAAAAGATGTTTTGCAATAAACTCTTTTACGTCTTCTTCTTTTTCAAGATGACCTATTAAAGGTCGGCTTTTGTCATTTAAAAGCCGCATTGTCAACGTATCTAAATCTACTTTTAGATAAATTGTTTTAGTATTTGGTTTAGCGCTTAACCAGTCCATAGCGTTGTAAAAACAAGGTGTACCACCTCCTAAAGAAAGAACATAATTATTTTCATTATCAACTATTTCTTTTAAAGAGGCATTTTCTAAATTTCTAAAATAAAGCTCTCCTTTTTTACTAAAAATTTCACTTACTGATAAGTTTTCTTTTTTTTCGATGTATTTATCCAAATCAATAAACTTATAATTCAGCACTTTAGCTATATTTTTACCTATTGTAGACTTACCAGAAGCCATATATCCTACTAAAATCAAATTCATTTCACTGCTTATTCACTGATTATAAATCGCTTAACATAATGAGCAACAAAAAAACGAAAAAAAAATTTAAAATAGGGTTGGATTATTAATAAAAGCTCTTATATTTGCACCCTCAAACAAAGGAAATGACCGGGTAGCTCAGTTGGTAGAGCATCTCCCTTTTAAGGAGAGGGTCCTGGGTTCGAGCCCCAGCCCGGTCACTTAAAAAGTTAAGCAAACGCTTAACTTTTTTTTTATCTTTATTTTAAAGTTTGCGCACGTGGCGGAATTGGTAGACGCGCTAGCTTGAGGGGCTAGTGACCGCTCTTGGTCGTGGAAGTTCGAGTCTTCTCGTGCGCACAATTTCTGTATAAACTTCCCTAAGCACTATTAATACTGGCTTTTAACTGTTAATTATTTCAAAAAAATAATCTGTTTTTATGTAATTTTAAGTTTTGTTTAATTATTTTTACAAAACAATGAACAATATTAAAACAAACTTTAGTATTAAAGACCTCGAAAATCTTTCGGGTATTAAAGCGCACACCATTAGAATTTGGGAGAAGCGCTATAATCTTTTTCAGCCTAATAGAACAGATACTAATATTAGATATTATAGCACTGCTAGTCTTCAAAAAATATTAAACATTAGTTTTTTGAATAATAACGGTTATAAAATCTCTAAAATAGCAAGTCTTGAAGAAGGTGAAATTTCTAAACTTGTCAAAGAAATTTCAGAAAGCAAAGACCCTAACAATCACTCTATAAATTTACTAAAATTGGCAATGATTAATTTTGATCAAAGCCTTTTCAATAATACATTTTATAAACTTGAAGAAGAAATGCCATTCAAAACCATTTTCTTCGACATTTTTATTCCGCTTTTAGATCATATTGGGCTATTATGGCAAACAGACACCATAACTCCTGCTCACGAGCATTTTATTGTTGAATTAATTAAAAAGAAAATTTTAGTTGAAACCGAAAAAGCTTATAAAGAAAATACTCCTGACTTAACTCAAACACCATTTGCATTATTTTTACCAGATAACGAAATGCACGAGCTAGGTTTACTATTCACAAATTTAGAACTCACATTACAAGCTAAGCACGTAATTTATTTAGGTCAATCTGTACCTATCGAGAGTTTGGAGTTTCTATTAACTAAACACAACAACATAAACTTTATTTCAAACTTTACAATTAAACCTAAAAAAGAAAATCTTGATGGTTATCTAACTAAATTTTCTGAAGTATTGCTAAATAAAAACAACTGTAAATTTTTAGTTTCAGGAAGAATGTTAGCTACAAAACCAAAATTTTCAAATCCTAACATCACAACTTTTGATTCTACAAAAGCTTTATTAGAATACATTGATAATGAAAAATAATATTGCCATCATAGGATCTGGTTTTTCGGCGTTATCTGCTGCTTGTTATCTTGCAAAAGATGGACATAACGTTTCTATTTTTGAAAAAAACGACACTGTTGGCGGACGCTGTAGACAATTTAAAAAAGAAGGTTTTACGTTTGATATGGGGCCAAGTTGGTATTGGATGCCCGACATTTTTGAAAAGTTTTTTAATGATTTTAATAAAACCACTTCAGATTTTTATCAACTAGATAAGCTTTCACCAGCTTATAAGATTTTTTTTAAAGATGAAATTATAACCATAGGTGACACACTTGATAAGATTTGTGAAGAATTTGAACGTATTGAAACAGGAAGCTCAATTCCGCTTAAAAAATTCATAAATAAAGCTGCTGATAATTATGATATCGCGATTAACAAAATTGTTTTAAAACCTGGAGTTTCGCCTTTAGAATTGGTTACAAAAGACACGGTTACGCGTCTTGATCAATTTTTTAAAACCATTAGCGGTGATGTTAGGCGCCAATTTAAAAACCCGAAATTAATTTCAACTTTAGAATTCCCGGTATTGTTTTTAGGCGCAAAACCTAGTAATACGCCATCGTTTTATAGCTTTATGAATTATGCTGATTTTGGCTTAGGTACATGGCATCCTAAAGGTGGTATGTATCAAATTATTCTAGCAATGAAGCAACTTGCAGAAGAATTAGGTGTCACTATAAACGTAAATTCTAACGTTTCTAAAATTAATGTTGAAAATGGAAATGCTACTTCTATAACTGTCAACGATAAATCATTTGATTTTGATGTTGTCTTAAGCGGCGCAGATTATCATCATTCCGAAACGTTGTTAGATCAAAAACACCGCCAATACTCTGAAAAATATTGGGACAATAAGACTTTTGCTCCATCATCCCTCCTATTTTATGTCGGTTTTGATAAAAAATTAAAAAATGTAAATCATCACAACTTGTTTTTCGATACAAATTTCGAAACACATGCTGAAGACATTTATGACAATCCAAAATGGCCCAAAGAACCATTATTTTATGCCAACTTTCCTTCTGTAACTGATGATAGTATGGCTCCAAACGGAAAAGAAAATGGTTTTTTCTTAATACCAATTGCACCAAATTTAGAAGACACACCGCAATTACGAGAGCAATATTTTGACATCATAATCTCTCGTTTTGAAAAATTAACGCAACAAGACGTTAAAAATAATATTATCTTTCAAGAGAGCTTTTGTGTTAAAGATTTTATCGAAGCATATAATTCCTACAAAGGAAACGCATACGGAATGGCAAATACGCTAACACAAACTGCCTTTCTAAGACCAAATTTAAAGAGTAAAAAAGTTAACAACCTCTACTTTACAGGACAATTAACTGTACCTGGTCCAGGAGTGCCACCAGCACTTATTTCTGGAAAATTAGTAGCAGAATTAATCCAAAAACACCACCAAAAACTATGAAAGCATTATTTGATTCTGTGTCGTACAACTGTAGTAAAGTTGTTACCACATCTTACAGTACGTCTTTTTCTTTAGCAACAAAAATGCTTGCAAAATCTATCAGACAGGATATTTACAATATTTATGGTTTTGTGAGGTTTGCTGATGAAATTGTAGATAGTTTTCATGATTTTGATAAAGAAACTTTATTTAATGATTTTGAAAAGGACTTAGAGCTTGCTTTAAAAAACAAAATAAGTCTAAACCCTATTTTAAACGCCTTTCAACACACTTATCACAAGCATAATATAGAAAAGCACATGATTGATGCGTTTATGAAAAGTATGAGATTAGACTTATCAAAAACAAAATATAAAACAGATCAAGAGTACAAAGACTATATTTATGGCTCTGCAGATGTGGTTGGTTTAATGTGTTTAAAAGTCTTTGTAAAAGGCGACAACGAACAATACGAAAAACTTAAAGACACAGCAATGTCTTTAGGTTCTGCTTTTCAAAAGGTAAACTTTTTACGTGATTTAAAAGCTGATCACGAACTTTTAGATAGAACGTACTTCCCTAATACCGATTTAAATAATCTAACCGAAGAAGATAAACTTTTCATTATTAATGACATTGAAAACGATTTTAAAGAAGGTTTAAGTGGTATAAAACAATTACCTATAGAAGCTAAGTTTGGAGTTTTTATGGCTTATAGATACTATCACCAATTACTTAAAAAACTTAAAAAAACACCTGCTCTTGAAATTAAAAACACAAGAATTAGAGTGCCAAACTATAAAAAAGCCGAACTTTTAACCCGTAGTTATGTAAAGTATCAGCTAAATTTATTATAATTAGATATGAAAACATTGTATTGGATATTAATATTTTTAGGCACATTTTCTATAATGGAATTTATGGCATGGTTTACTCACAAATACATCATGCACGGTTTTTTATGGTCACTACATAAAGATCATCATTTAAAAGATCACGATAGTTGGTTTGAGCGTAATGATGCCTTTTTTATCTTCTATGCTATAGTAAGTATGACGTGTTTCTATTTATGGAGCTACGAAAATATTTGGTACACACTGCCTATAGGTTTAGGCATCATGGCTTATGGTGCAGCTTACTTTTTAGTTCATGATATTTTTATCCATCAACGCTTTAAAATGTTTAGAAATGCTAATAATTGGTATGCACGCGGTGTAAGACGTGCACACAAAATTCACCATAAACATATCGGCAAAGAAGATGGTGAAAACTTTGGCATGCTAGTCGTACCATTTAAGTACTTCAAAAAATAGACTAAATGTCTCAAAAACATTATGATTATATCATAGTTGGCAATGGTTTAGCTGGTCTTCAATTAGCCTTAGCTTTTGCCAAAGATTCTTATTTTAATCATAAATCCATTGCTTTAATAGATGCTTCTTCTAAAACTGAAAATGATAAAACCTGGAGTTTTTGGGAACAAGAGGATAGATCTTTTAGTCATTTAGCTTACCAGACTTGGCAACACGCAACTATCTTTGCAGAAGGCAAAAAAATAAACTTAAATTTAAAACCTTACACTTACAAATCTATACGTGCAATAGATTTTTACACGGAAGCTAAAGCACAACTCAATCAGCAAGACAACATTACATTTTTAGTTGAAACCGTGACTTCTGTAAATGAAAAAGATATAGTTGAAATCACTACCGAAACAAACAACTACACTGCAAATCATGTTTTTGATAGCCGAATTCCTGACGCGTTTTTTAAAGACAAAAAAGCCATAACCTTAATACAACACTTTAAAGGTTGGATTATAGAAACTGAAGACAATGTTTTTAATGAAAACAGCTTTACAATGATGGATTATCGATTAAAAGATAATAATCAAACAGCCTTTATGTATGTCTTACCACATACAAAAAATAAAGCGTTAGTTGAATTTACTTATTTTACCGAAAACACTGTCAAAAGTGACCATTACGATACCTATTTAAAACAATACATCTCAGAATATTTAAACATAAACAATTACAATATAGTTGAAACTGAAATTGGTCAAATACCAATGACAACCTTTAATTTTGGAGCATTTAATACTTCAAAAGTCACTAAAATTGGTACAGGTGGTGGTTGGGTAAAAGGCTCAACAGGTTATTCTTTTAAACTTACAGAAAGAAAAGTGGCTAAAATTATTGAAAACATAAAGTCCAATCAACCAACAACAGAAGGACTCTTTAAAAGTAAATATAAATTTTACGATAAAGTCTTTTTACAAGTTTTAAAAGACAATAACGAAAAAGGCGAGTGGATTTTTAAACAATTTTACAGTAAAAATAACACACCAACCATGTTTAAATTTTTAGATGAAGAATCTTCACTATTAGAAGATATTAAAATTATGTGGTCGCTATTTAGTTTCAGTTTTATTAAAGCTTTTTTTAAAACGCTTTAATCCTTTAAAAGCTCATCTAAAGTTGCTCTAACTTTTTCTCCGTTCCAATTAGCTACTCCTGTTTTATCAATTACTATGTTTCCTTTTTTGTCAATTAAAAAAGTACGAGGTATGCTTGATACTTCAAAATTTGGATGACTTGACATAGGATAGTAAACATCTAAAGCATAGCCATTCTTTGTCAAGAATGCTTTTACTTTTTCTTTATCATCATTAGTAACAAATAAAAATTCAACTTTATTACTATAATCTTTATAAAGTTCATCTAAATCGGGCATTTCTGCAATACAAGGCGGACACCAAGTTGCCCAAAAATTAATAAATACAACTTTGTTTTTAGCTGAAGACAAGTCGTAAATATCTCCGTTAATATCTTGTAATTTCCATTGATAAGTTTGCAACTGAATTTGTTCATCTTCGTCTTCAATACTCGGAGAAAATAAAGACAAGCCTTTTTGCAACTGTATTTGTATAAATTGTCTTGATTGCGGAATAATCATCAAAACAATAAATAGTCCAAACAGAATATTACTTAATGATAGTTTTGGTTTTTTGGCTTTCATTTTAAATTATTTTAAACAAAAAACTCCTGAAATTTTCAGGAGTTTTTTTATTTATTTCATCTTAAAACTACGCGTTTTGTGCTGCAATTAAATTTAATGCAGAACCTGCTTTGTACCAAGCAATTTGAGCTTCGTTATAAGTATGATTTACTTTTATAGTGTCTTTGCTTCCATCTGCATGAACAATCTCTATAGTTAGAGGTTTGTTAGGAGCAAATTCATTTAAATCTAAGAAGTTAAATGTATCATCTTCTTGAATTAAATCGTAATCTGCTTCATTATCAAATGTTAAACCTAACATCCCTTGTTTTTTAAGGTTTGTTTCGTGTATACGAGCAAAAGATTTTACAATTACAGCAGCAACACCTAAGTGACGAGGTTCCATTGCAGCATGTTCTCGTGAAGAACCTTCACCGTAATTATGATCTCCAACTACAACCGTCCAAATACCTTCTTTTTTGTATTCGCGTTGTGTATCTGGTACGCCGCCATATTCACCAGTTAATTGGTTTTTAACAAAGTTTGTCTTTTTATTAAATGCATTTACTGCTCCAATTAAACAGTTGTTAGAGATATTATCTAAATGACCTCTAAAACGTAACCAAGGACCAGCCATACTAATATGGTCTGTAGTACATTTTCCAAATGCTTTAATTAATAATTTAGCACCTGTAATAGTATCTCCTATTGGCTCAAATGGCGTTAATAATTGTAATCTTTCAGAATCTTCAGCAACTTTAACAACAACGCTACTTCCGTCTTCTTTTGGCTCTAAGTAACCGTTTTCTTTAACTTCAAAACCTTTTGGAGGTAATTCCCATCCTGTTGGTTCGTCTAACATTACTTCTTCCCCATTTTCATTAATTAACTTATCTGTCATTGGGTTAAAGTCTAAACGACCTGCAATTGCAATAGCAGCTGTTAATTCTGGAGATGCCACAAATGCGTGTGTATTTGGGTTACCATCTGCACGCTTAGCAAAGTTTCTGTTAAAAGAGTGAACAATACTGTTTTTTGGTGCATTTTTAGGATCGCTATATCTTGCCCATTGACCAATACATGGTCCACAAGCGTTAGTAAATATTTTAGCGTCTAATTTTTCAAAAATACCTAAAATACCATCTCTATCTGCTGTATATCGTACTTGCTCAGAACCAGGATTGATACCAAATTCTGCTTTCGTTTTTAAGTTTTTATCTAAAGCTTGTTGTGCAATAGAAGATGCACGTGATAAATCTTCGTAAGAAGAGTTAGTACAAGATCCAATTAATCCCCATTCTACTTGTAAAGGCCATTCGTTTTCTGTTGCCTTTTTAGTCATTTCTTCACCAACTGGTGTAGATAAATCTGGAGTAAAAGGTCCGTTTAATAACGGATTTAATTCTGTTAAGTTAATTTCAATAACTTGATCAAAATATTGTTCTGGGTTAGCATAAACTTCAGGATCTGCAGTTAAATACTCACGTACTTTGTTGGCTGCATCAGCTACATCAGATCTATCTGTTGCACGTAAGTAACGCTCCATAGAATCGTCATATCCAAAAGTAGAAGTAGTTGCTCCTATTTCTGCTCCCATATTACAAATGGTTCCTTTTCCTGTACAAGACATAGATGTTGCTCCAGGACCAAAATACTCTACAATTGCACCAGTACCACCTTTTACGGTTAATATTTCGGCAACTTTTAAAATAACGTCTTTTGGCGCTGTCCAACCAGACAATTTACCTGTTAACTTAACACCTATTAACTTAGGAAATTTAAGTTCCCAAGCCATTCCTGCCATTACGTCTACAGCATCTGCACCACCAACACCAATAGCTACCATACCTAATCCACCAGCGTTAACGGTATGAGAATCTGTACCAATCATCATTCCTCCAGGGAACGCGTAGTTTTCTAATACTACTTGGTGAATAATACCTGCTCCTGGTTTCCAGAAGCCAATACCATATTTGTTAGAAACTGATTCTAAAAATTCAAAAACCTCTTTACTTACATCGTTTGCATGCTTTAAATCTTTTTCTGCACCATCTTTAGCTTGGATTAAGTGATCACAGTGCACAGTTGTAGGCACAGCAACTTTATCTTTTCCGGCTTGCATAAATTGCAATAATGCCATTTGTGCTGTTGCGTCTTGACAAGCAATTCTATCTGGTGCAAAATCTACATAATCTTTACCTCTTGTGAAAGCTGTTTTTGGTGTTTCGTCCCAAAGGTGATTGTATAAAATCTTTTCAGAAAGTGTTAAAGGTTTACCTACAACGTCACGAGCAGCGTCTACTCGTTCTGCCATTTGGCTATATACCTTTTTAATCATGTCAATATCAAATGCCATATAGTGTAAATTTAGAATGTTAATTTATGTTTTAAAAAGTCCAACAAAAATACGAAATATTAGAGGAATTAAAAAATATATAACAAACAAGAATAAACATTGAATAAAATTCAAAGTTTTTAAATTTTTAAAGAATTAATTTATCAAAATGATAATTTTAAGTATAATAAAATAATAAATTAACAAGATTTAAGTATCTCTATATCGTTTTCGGAATAAGTTTTCTCTATAATTCAAAATAGGTTTTTCAAAAAAAGTATATAAAACATACGAAAGTGAAAATGAGAGCACCCAAAAAAACATCAAAATTAACAGTTTAACAAAAGAAGATAATCTTGAAACATCTAAAAAATACTGTATTGATAATAAAACTATTGAATAATTAACTAAATATAGTGAATAGGACCATAAGCTAATTTTAGTGATAAAATTTAGCCCTTTGGTTTTCCAAGTTGAAAACACAGGAAAAAGCAATAAAATACTTATTGAAACTAAAGGCAAATACCAAACGTTAAAAAAGAAAGTAAACTGATTGGGTTGCAACTGGTTTTTGTAAATGTAAAAATGAAGTCCTAAAAACAATATACAACCTAATCCAAAACCTAACCATTTAATTTTAGACCAAAATACAGAATAATAGTAGCTAACAAAGGCTCCTAAAAATCCATAGTAAATACTATCTATTCTTGTAAAAACAGCTTTACGTAGTGAATGACTCCAGTTAAAATCATGAGGAGTATTTGTATAACTAAAATGAAATATCAATTTATTAATAATGAAATACCCTATCACCAAAAGTGTCATTAATAAAAACCACCATTTGTTAAGTTTTCTAAAGATAAAGGCAAAAAACATTAATAGTATTGGTCCTATTAAGTAAGCAAACTCTTCAATAGTTAAGCTCCAAGATTCTGTAAAAAAGTCTGGCATTCCTTCAAAGAAATTTTGAAGAAAAAAGAAGTATTGATACAACTGACTTGGTATTTCACTTTTATACAAAAAAGCTAAACCAATATTGACTAGTAAAATTAAATAGTAATTGGGTAATGTACGCAACCAACGACGTACCCAAAACTGAACAAAATGCTTTGATTGAGTTTGATTGCTCTCTATGTGCTTAATAAGAATTGTGCCGATTAAAAATCCGCTTAACACAAAGAAAATATCAACACCAATAGTCCCAAAAAACTGAATAAACCTTAATCCTGTAGCTTCAGAATTTGGAAATAATAAAATTGTAGAATGTGAACAAAGAATAAGTAAAATAGCGACTGCTCTAACAACATCTAAACCAAAAACACGATGTTTATATGTTGTAATCGCTTTCAAAATATGTTAAAGGATTTTTAGTACTTATTTCGGTAAATCTTAATCAATACAATAATAGCATAAAAAAGTGCAGCAAACTCTACGAAAGTTCCGATGGTTAAAATCACACTTCCGGATGGCCAATGCTGAATTTTAAATAACGCACCAACGATGGTTAATCCAAAACCAAGGAGTAATAAAATTAAGGGAATTAAAAACTTCTTTAAATTCATATTAAAATAAATCTTTAATAATTTCTTCTATAGAAACACCTTCTGCTTCTGCTTTGTAGTTTTTAATCATTCTGTGACGTAAAATACTAGTAGCAACAGCTTGCACATTTTCTATATCTGGTGAAAATTTACCATTGATAGCAGCGTGTGTTTTTGCTGCTAAGATTAAGTTTTGTGATGCTCTTGGTCCTGCGCCCCAATCTACATATTGCTTTACTAAATCTGAAGCTGCTTCACTATTTGGTCTTGTTTTACCAACCATTTTTACAGCATATTCTATAACATTGTCTGCCACAGGAATACGTCTTATTAGCTGCTGAAAATCTATAATTTCTTGCGCGGTAAATAGTGCGTTTACTGTTGGTTTTGCATCAGATGTTGTTGCTTTTACCACTTGTACTTCTTCTTCAAAAGTTGGGTATTCTAAATTAATGGCAAACATAAAACGGTCTAATTGTGCTTCTGGTAACGGATAGGTTCCTTCTTGCTCTATTGGGTTTTGTGTTGCTAAAACAAAGTATGGTAAATCTAATTTGTAATGATGCCCAGAAACAGTTACTGCTCTTTCTTGCATGGCTTCTAAAAGTGCTGCTTGTGTTTTTGGTGGTGTACGGTTAATCTCGTCTGCCAAAATAATATTTGAAAAAATTGGACCTTTTATGAATTTAAAGTGTCTGTTTTCATCTAAAATTTCACTACCTAAAATATCGCTTGGCATCAAATCTGGCGTAAACTGAATGCGTTTAAAATCTAATCCTAATGCTTGAGAAATAGTATTAACCATTAATGTTTTTGCTAATCCAGGCACACCAATTAATAAGGCATGTCCACCTGAAAAAATAGAAATTAATATTTGGTTAACCACATCGTCTTGACCAACGATTACTTTGGCTACTTCTTTTTTTAAACTATTATATTTTGAGACTAGAGTTTTTACTGCAGTTACGTCTGACATGTATGTTTTATTTTTTTAACCAGTTACCATGAAAATCACAATTTCTGTATGTACCGCTAATTTTAATGTATGTTTCGCCTATTTTTTCCTCTCTCCATTCATCTATAGCTTTAAGACGCTTTTCGTTTAGGGCTAATTCTTTAATTTTTAAATAATCACGTGCGTAATCTGCTACGTGCTCATCTGTTCTATCGGTTACTGTAACTAATTTAAATTTAATGGCACCTGTACGATCTTGATCTGTGATAACTGGACTAATTTCGTTATTTTCTAATTCTTGGATTTGACCGTATAATTCTGGATCCATTTTAGTTAACTCAAAATTGTAATCCTGTGTTTGTGGATTAATTAACTGTCCGCCTTGAAATTTAGTTTCCTTTTCATCACTAAACTCTTTTGCTGCATCTGCAAATGTCATTTCGCCATTTACAATTGTAGCTCTTACTTTTTCTAACTCGTCTTTAGCTTCTTGTATTTCTTTTTCAGAAACTTTTGGCATTAGTAAGATATGACGTACATCATATTCTTGACCTCTAATTTTTTCTAAATAGATAATGTGATAACCGTAATCTGTTTTAAATGGTTCTGAGATTTGTCCTTCTTCTAAAGAAAAAGCTACTTCTCTAAATTCTTTAACCATACGTGGCTTACTTCTATCTAAAGTATATAAACCACCTGTTTTTTTAGATCCACCGTCTTCAGTATATAATACAGCTCTACTAGTAAAGCTTTTACCTTCTTCTTCTACTTGGTGTTTAAATTCGTTTAATCGGTCTATGACGCGTTGTACTTCTTCGTCAGAAACTTTAGGCTCTATTACGATTTGTGCTACTTTAAGTTCTGTTCCAAAAGTTGGACGTTCTTCTTTTGGAATTTTATTAAAAAACTGACGCACTTCTTCTGGCGTAACTTCAACTTCTTCAATAATTTTCTTTTGCATTTCTGAAGCCAACATGTTGCTTTTATTGATTTCAAACATTTCTTCTCTAAAACTAACTTCGTCATCTTTTTTATAGAAGTTTAAAAGCTCTTCCATACTTCCGTTAGTTTGTTGTAAAAACTGATTGATTTGTTGGTCTACTCTAGATCTAATTTCTGCATCATTAACCTCAATACTATCTTGTATGGCTTGATGAGCATATAATTTATCCTCTAAAAGTTTACCAAATAATTGGCAGCGATCTACACCTGCTAAAGATGCGCCTTGTGCTTTTAACTGTAACATGGTTTTATCAATATCACTATCCAAAACAATATAATCTCCTACGACTGCTGCAACACCATCTACCTTAACTGCTCCTGCTGTTATGACTGTGTCTTTTTGAGTTTCAGGTTTTGCTTCTTCTATAATTTCTTGTGCTGTAGCTGTACTAGCAACTGCAAATAAAAACGTAAATACGTGTAACGCTTTATGTTTAATTGTAAATTTCAAATTGTTTGTTGTTAATGGCATCTTTCTTAATATCCTTTTCTAATTGCTTTATTAATTCCAGTTTGCGTTTATTGATAACAATCTGGTTAATAGTTGGCTTGACATATTCTAACGGTGCTGTACTGTTACGTAACAACACATCATTTATTTGCATCAAATATAGTCCTAATGAATCTTTGAGTTGTATAAAATTAGATTTTTTTAACAATTCGTCTTTATTTTCAATAGTAACTACTGGAATTTTATTGATGGCTTGATCTAATCTAATCCATACAGAATCGTTTAAAGTGAAAGACCTAAACTGAATTGCAATAGAGTCTAATTCTTTTTTATCCTGAGTATTAAATCGTTTAAATTTTTTCTTTACATCTTCTAAATCTAAACGGTTTGGATCTACATTGATGTATCTAAATTTGATTAGATTTTCGTTTAATTTGAAAGCTTCTTTATTACTTTCATAATACGTTGAAGCTGCTTCAAAAGAGACTACTGTGTCTAAATTTTTGGCTACTAAAGCTTCTAAATACGCTTTGCTGTATAAGTCGTTTTTGTATTGCTGAACTAAACGATCAAACTTTTCTAATTTTTTATCACTTAAATTAACTTCGGCACCTTGAACCAACAATTGCTGTGTTGCCCATTGATTGATAAAGTTATTGGCAAAAATAGTACTGTCTTCTGCTGAAAGGTTTTCTGGCAATGCCTTTTTTAAATCGTCTTTAAAAAGATACACTTCGTTAACTCTAGCAATAGCATCTTCTTCCTCTGTTGATTTAAAATAATCACAAGATTGAAAAACACTTAAAATAATTGCTATGTAAAAAAACTGTTTCAAATTAAGATTAATTTAAGTCCTTTTTTACTTGTTTTAAAACGTCTTGATTAACTTTTACTTTATATTTTTTAGACAACTCATCTAACCACATTTTTTCTTTGTATTCTTGAAAATCGCTAATTACTTTTCCTTTAGCTTCTTCAAATGTTTTTTGAGTTTTTGGTAATACCGTATTAACCTTTACAACGCTATACGCATCATTGTGTTTAAATACTTTTGAAACACCTTTTTGCATATTAAAGTCTTTTGGTAATGCTTGATGAGAAGTAGTAACCGTATCTTTTATAAAGCTTACGCTTATTGCTTTTTCTGAATTTATCTGCTTTTTAATAGCCTCTATACTTTCATTATTCTCCAACATTTTTGCCACTTTTTTGATGTCTTTTTTATTAGCTGAAGATGCAATAACAGCATCTGCTCTGGTATCAAAAAAATATTTTTCTTGATGTTGTTTGTAGTAGTTTTCTAAACCAATACTGTCTTCTCTAGCGGCATTCCAAACTTTAGATTCCATTAAATCAAATAATAGTAATCCATCGCGGTATTCGTTTAAAATTTGAGCGTATTCTTCGTTTTCAAACTCTAAATTATTCTCTTGGTATTGCGTTAATTTAGACTCTAAAAAGTCTTTATAATTGCTAGCAACTAATTTATCAAAAGGTTGTCTGGCTTGTCTTCTGCGTTGTGTATTGTATAAAAATTCTGCAAAATCTTTGTAAGTTACTTTTTGGTCATTCATTGTAAATAACACTTTGTTACCTTCAAAGTTTTCTGGTGTGTTCCAAGATCTTTGGTAGTAATCTTCATTTAAAATTGAAGTAAAATAACGTAACGCTTCTGGATTATCTTTAACCTTATATTTTTCTTTTAATTTTTTAAATCTTGAGTTGTTTATAACTACAGATCTTGAGTCTTTTTTAACTTTAGCTTTAAGCTCGGCTTCCATTTCTTTAAAAGAATTTAATCCTTTTTTATCAATTAGTTTGACAATATGATAACCAAATTCACTTTTAAATGGTTCTGTAATTTCACCAGTGTTTTCTAAACCAAAAGCTTTGTCTTCAAAAATTTCTGAACTTAATTGACCTGAAGAAAACGTGTTTAATCTTCCGCCTTTATTGCTAGAACTTTTATCTTCTGAAAATTGATTTGCTAACGCTTCAAAGTCTTCACCTTGTTTAATTCTTTTGTAGATATCGTTAATGCGTTCTTCTGCAGATTCGGTGTTTGTATCTTTATCGGTAAGCATAATATGTGCTACCGTAATTTCGCCTCTGTTTTCTCTTTTATCATTTACCTGTACGATATGATACCCAAATTGTGTTTGAAATGGTTGCGACCACTTGCCTACTTCTGTGTTGTAAGCAGCTGTTTCAAAATTATACACCATTCTAAAAGCTGTAAAATAGCCTAACTCTTCTGCAAAAAGTGTACGACCGTTGTGTATGTCTTTTTTTACCGCTTCAAAACCTTCATCTATAACACGACCTCTAAGTTTTTCAATTTCTTCTTGAGCTAATTTTTGTTGGTCTTCTGGAGCGTTTTCGTCTATTTTAACTAAAATGTGACGTGCGTTAATTTCGTGTTTTAATCTTTCGTAAGCTTCTTTTACTAGGTTTTCTGTAACTTCATTATTACTTAAAAAGTTAGCAGACAGTTGCTTTTTATAGCCTTCAAACTCTCTTAAATATGCTGGCTTTTGATCTAACCCTAAAGCTTTAGCTTCGGCTACTTTCAATTTATATTTTATAAATAAATCTAGGTAATTATCGATGTCTTTTTGAGATTCGTCTTTAACTAACTCTAAATTCTTTTTGTAGACTCTTTCAAATTCAGATGCATAAACAGGCGTATCTTCTACGCTAAATAACACTTGCTTTTCTTGTGCATTTACACTAAAAAATGCTGAAAAAACTATTACCGCTAAAGCACTTAAATGTCTTAATTTCATATTAATTGGGACTTGTTTTTTGAAGTACATGCAAAAATAGCAATATTACCTAATTACACAAGTTTAAAATGGTAACGCTAGTAGCTAGTTTTTTAGTATTAATTAATAGTGAATAAACTATTTAAATTAACTATTTATCAACACGAAAACGTTTGAGTTAAAGGTATTCTTATTTTTTAATCATTATAATAATATATTTATAAAAATTTAACATTTATAACATGAAACATATTTACTTTTTTTCTCTTTTGTTTTCCATTAGTTGTATAACTAAAGCACAAGAAACTCTGACGTTTTCTAGTTACAACGGAAACACCACTACACTAACTGCAACAACAGCAACAGTTAATGATGAAATAACTATTGTTTTTGAAGATCAAGATATTATCAACAACTTTTATACAGATGGACAAACTTTTATACACATGTATGGTGGTTTAGACACTGATGCTGGCGGTTTTCAAGGTGCTCCAGGATTTAGCGATCTTGCATCACAACCTCAATTAACATTAGTTCCTACAGATACAGATGTTAATGCAGGACCTAATACCTACAGCATTACTATTAATCTCGCTCAGCTATATACTGGTGTCTCTAACGGCACTATGGTTTATGGATTTAACTTACTTTTTCAAAACCAATTTGGCGGTGGCGGTAACGACCAAACTGTAGATTTGTATATAGATTTAGTTGATGCAGAAAAAGACAGCACACTAAGCACGACAGACAACAACATCAAAAACGCTAACGTAAAAGTTATTTCTAACGAGTTATTGATTAATAATTACAATGGTGATTTAAATATCAAGGTTTACGACATTTTAGGAAAAAATGTAAAAAACAAAACAAACATACAGGTAAATAACACCTACAGATACACATTAGATTTACCAAAAAACAATATATACATAGTAGTTTTAGAAACTAAGAGTATGACCAAAACCATTAAGATACTATTGTAGTTTATCCTGCAATACTGGTATTTTATATAATAAAAGCGATTGAAATTTTTTCAGTCGCTTTTTTTTTATACTTTAATTTTGAAATTAAAATTTGATGCTAAGTTATACCTCTGAAATAATTATAAACAAACCTGTTGCTACTTGCTTTTCTACTATAGTCAATCTAGACAGTATGAAACATTGGCAAGATGGATTAATAAGCATAGAACATATCTCTGGAACACCAAGAGAAATTGGTTCTATAATGATATTAAACTACCAATTTGGTAATCGAAAAATGAAGTTAACCGAAAGCGTTACACACAGAGAAAATAACACTGCTATTCATTTTAATTTTGACACTAAAATGATGCATAACGTTCAAAAAAACAGCTTTGAGGCAATAGATGAAACTACTACAAAATGGACATCTGAAAACGAGTTTTTTCCTAGAAGCTTTTCATCAAGAATAATGTTGTTTTTAATACCAAAAGCATTTAAAAAACAAACTCAAAAATACTTAACCAACTTTAAAAATTACGTTGAAAACGGTACTTCAATAGCCAATCAAAAATGAGACAATTAAAACTAATTTGGGATTTTAGAGGTCCTGATGCTTTAAAAATAGCACAACACCACGAGATACATTTAAAAGAATATATAGCACTTCAAAACACCAATCTAAATATAACTGGTTATCAAGAATTATCACCCATGCACAGCATTGCCTTTATGGTAGTTGATGAAGCCGAAATGAAACCTATACGCGACGCTTTAAAACCACACCGTGGTGAGTTGTATATTGAATAATCATTTGACTTTGTCGAAATTTTCTGCTAACTTCGTTTAACAATCGATAACGCGAATTGCAAACTCGCTTTATCTTTTCATTGGCAGTAATTTAGGCAACGGAACTGAAATAGAAAATTGAGAATGAAAAAACAGCTTGAGGAAATAAAAAATATTCAAGATTTTAAAATTTATTTGGACTATCCACGTATTCCTGAAAATCAAAGTGGTGCTGGACTTTTTGAACAAATGAGATTTAATACTTGCAAAAACAATCCAGAAAGTCTGATTTCGTGGCTAAAAAAAGAAAATGAACTTTACCTAATTAGAGTTTCAAAGGAATGTGTAAAACATATTAAGAAGCCTCGATATGGAATTGGTGGATTGCCAATGATATGTGAAGATTTAAGATTCGTTAAAGGAGTAAACACTGGAATTACTAAAGATGGATATCCGCTAATCTCAATTGAAATTCTAATGCCTGGAGAATTATCCGAACAAGAAGAATATAGTAAATCTCGTATTTCAAAAGATGAAGTCTACAAACAAATGAGAGAAGAAAACTATGGAAATCGGAATTACGAAGACTATAATGGTTCTTACGCCCAAGATTACGCTGGATTTAGCGACCAACAAATAGACGATATTTTTGATGGCGACCCAGATTTGTATTGGAACATTGATTAAATTATGGACAAATATTTACAAGCATTAAGCAAATATTCAAACGACAAAGAATTGGAATGGTTAATTGACTATTTTGACTTATATAAAAGCACTCTAATTTGGCCAGATAATCTGCCACCACTTGAAACAATCGGAATGAGTAAATTTAAAAAGTCATTTCATAATTTTTACAAAGAGCATCTGAACAACTATGAACACGAACTTGTAAATAATAAACGAATATTGAAAATAAAAAACTACTGCCAACAACGTGTATAGCTCATTGCGGCTGAATTCCTAATCGGAATTCATTGCAATTTGTTATCTTTCGGTTACGGCGGAAAATCATAGCTGATTTTCCGCAACGAGCCATACACCAGACCGTTAAACGAAACTTTCCAAAAAATCACAAAAAAACCAATGCTTCAACCAAAACATTGTGATTTATGTATCCATTCTAAAAGAGATTTAAAAACAGGATTAACCTGTGGATTAACAGGCAAAAAACCAAACTTTAAATCCTTTTGTAGTAAAATAGTTTTTAGTGATCATTTTAAAATAAACGCAAGTCAATTATTAGCGGATATTCAAAATTTGCAAAAACTAAAAACTTCTATTTATTCAAATGTTTTCTTTTTATTATCAATAGGTATTACAATAATAGTTTGTACTTTTTCTTCGCTAACAACTCGTTTATTAAAAGCTTTTTACCCTACTTTTGATTATGCCAGTTGGAAGTATTTCACTGCTATCTTCATTTTAAATTTTATTGGTATTCAAATTATATTTGTTGGCATTTACAAAGTTTATAAGTAAAAAAAGATATAAAGAAACTACAATCCGAAAAAAGAGAATTAAATAGTATTCTTAACAATTATAATACAAGTTTGAAACGTTTTGTAAATCAATAGTCATCAATTAAAACAAAAAAGCACAACCCAACAGTTGTGCTTTTTAAAAACTATAAGATTCCTGTCTACACAGGGATTTTTATCTTGAATAATTTGGAGCTTCTTTAGTAATAGTCACATTATGTGGATGACTCTCATTGATTCCCGAAGAGGTAATTTTAACAAATTGAGCAGACTCTTTTAAAGTAGCAATATCTTTTGCACCACAATAACCCATACCTGCACGTAAACCGCCAATAAATTGATGGATACTTTCGTAAAGTTCTCCTTTGTAAGGCACACGACCTACAATTCCTTCAGGCACTAATTTTTTAATATCATCTTCAACATCTTGAAAATAACGGTCTTTACTACCTTGTTTCATGGCTTCAACAGAACCCATTCCGCGGTAAGACTTAAACTTACGACCTTCGTAAATAATGGTTTCTCCAGGACTTTCTTTTGTTCCTGCTAATAAAGAACCCAACATTACAGTATCTGCACCAGCCGCAAGAGCTTTTGGAATATCACCTGTATATCTAATTCCGCCATCTGCAATTACTGGTACACCACTTCCTTTAATAGCGTTAGCAACTTCTAAAACGGCACTAAATTGAGGAAAACCAACACCAGCAACAACACGTGTTGTACAAATAGAACCTGGTCCAATTCCTACTTTTACAGCATCTGCACCAGCTTCTACTAAATATTTTGCAGCATTTGCAGTTGCAATATTACCAACGATAACTTCTAATTGCGGAAACTTAGATTTAATTTCTTTTAAAACAGCGACTACACCTTTAGTATGTCCATGCGCAGTATCAATAACTATAGCATCAACACCAGCATTTACTAATGCTTCTGCTCTATCTACTGCATCGCCTGTAACACCTATTGCTGCTGCAACACGTAATCTACCGTAATTATCTTTATTAGCAATTGGTTTTTGAGTTACTTTAGTAATATCTCTAAAGGTGATTAAACCTTCTAATTTATCACCTTCAACAATTAATAGCTTTTCAATTTTATTTTCTTGTAAAATTATTTCAGCATCTTTTAAAGACGTTCCAACTGGTGCTGTAATCAAGTTTTCACTAGTCATTACTTCTACAATTGGTCTGTCGTTATGATGCTCAAAACGTAAATCTCTGTTAGTAACAATACCTTTTAATTTTCCATTATCATCAACTATTGGAATACCACCAATACTGTGTTCTCTCATTGCATTTTTAGCATCAACAACCGTTGCACTTGTTGGTAAAGTTACTGGATCTATAATCATACCACTTTCTGCACGTTTTACTTTACGTACTTTAGTAGCTTGCTCCTCAATAGTCATGTTTTTGTGTAACACACCAATACCACCTTCTCTAGCCATAGCTATTGCCATACGACTTTCGGTAACTGTATCCATTGCTGCTGAAACAATAGGAACGTTTATTGTGATATTTCTAGTAAATTTTGATTGAATATTAACCTCGCGTGGAAGTACTTCAGAAAAAGCTGGAACTAGTAGTACGTCATCGTAAGTTAACCCTTCGCCTACTATCTTATTGTTGTGTGCTATCATGTTGCAATTAGAATTAATTGCGCGTAAAGATACGATTTATATATGAAACTATCTTGAATTTTTTTCTCTTATAAATTCTTTAAAAAAAAATGGCTTTATTTTTTTATTCAACTCTTAAAAATGAAAAATAGAATTTTTAAAAATTATTTTTATTTATTCTAAATAAACTTTGGAAAACTAAAAATGAGTATTATTTTTGCACGCTGAAAACAAACTATTTTTAATCAGTCTAAATAAACTCAAAATAAATGAAAACTAAATTTTTATTCTTCATCTTATTAATTACTAGTAGTGTCATTGCTCAAAACACAAACAATTCTGTTACCAATAGCACAGATTCTATTCAAAAATTAGAAGAAGTTTTAATTAAAACGAATGTAATTTTTGGTAATAAATACATGGCAAAAAACCGTACTGGTTCTGCATATTACATTTCGCCAGCAGAATTAAAAAAACTAGGCTATACAGATATTAACAGAGTTTTAAAAACTGTTCCTGGTGTGACTATCGTAGAAGAAGATGGTTTTGGTCTGCGTCCTAATATCAGTTTAAGAGGTACTTCACCAGAGCGTAGTGCAAAAATTAGTCTAATGGAAGATGGTGTTTTGATTGCTCCTGCGCCATACAGTGCTTCTGCCGCTTATTACTTTCCTTCTGTTGCACGTATGGAAGCGGTAGAAATTTTAAAAGGTAGTAGCCAAGTACAATATGGTCCTTTTACTTCTGGTGGTGCTATAAATATGGTATCTACACAAATTCCTGATCATTTTTCTGGTAGAATTAAAGCCTCTTACGGTAGCTTTAACAGCGGACAAGTTTATGCGTCTGTTGGAGACAGCAACAAAAATTTTGGATATAATGTTGAGTATTTAAACTTTAATTCTGATGGATTTAAAAATCTTTTAAACGATGCTAATACTGGATTTGACAAGAATGATGTTGTTGCAAAATTTAGATTAAACACAGATAAAGAAGCAAAAACTCAACAAAGCTTTGAAACTAAATTTCAGTTTGCAGATGAAGTGTCTAATGAAACGTATTTAGGGTTAACAGACACCGATTTTAATAATAATCCATTTGATAGATACACAAGTTCTCAAGAAGACCAAATGACTAACGAGCATATTCAATTACTGTTAACTCATAACATTGAGTTTTCTAAAAATTTCGCCATTACAACTAATGGTTACTTTAATAGATTTGAAAGAAACTGGTATAAATTAAATGATATCACTGCAAATAGTGATAAAGAAAGTATAGCAAATATTGTAACTAACCCAGATTTATATCCTACACATTTTAACTATATGACTGGTGTTGAAAATGCTCCAGCAGATGCTTTAACGGTTAAAGCGAATAACCGTAAGTACATTTCTAAAGGTGTTCAAACTAAATTAGATTATCATTTTTATGGTGAAAACACATTTCATGATATTGAATTAGGGTTAAGATATCACTATGATGAAGAAGATCGTTTTCAATGGAAAGACTATTACAGCATTGTCGATAATACAATGCAACTAACAACTAAAGGTATACCAGGTACAGATGCTAACAGAATTAGCAGTGCTAAAGCTTTTGCTTCTTACATTATGTATAAATTTAAATACAAAAACTTAACATTAACTCCTGGTTTACGTTACGAAAACATTGTGCTTCAACGTGAAAATTACGGAACTAGTGATGTTAGTAGAACTGGCAGCGATTTATCTGTAAGAAAAAATAAAGTCGATATTTTTATTCCTGGTATTGGTTTTAATTATAAATTCAATAACAACTACTCTGTTTTTGGTGGAGTACATAAAGGATTTTCGCCTCCAGGAAATGAAGATGGTCAAAAACCAGAAGAAAGTATTAACTACGAGTTAGGTGCAAGATTTAACTTTAAAGGTATTCAAGGTGAAGTTGTTGCCTTTTACAATGATTATAGCAACCTATTAGGTAGTGATCTGGCGGCTAGTGGTGGTACTGGTAGTTTAGATGTATTTAATGCAGGTGAAGTTGCAGTAAAAGGTCTAGAAGTTCTTTTAAATTATGATGCACTTCAAAATAGCTCTAACTTTTCTTTACCTCTTACTGTTGGTTACACATATACTGACACTAAATTTTTAAACAGTTTTGGTAGTGATGATGGTATTTGGGGAACGGTTTCTGAAGGAGATGAAATACCGTACATTGCAAAGCATCAATTAAATGCTAGTATTGGTTTAGAACACAAAAAATATTCAATTAACTTAAACGGAAGATATAATGGTGCATTTAGAACAGTATCAGGTACTGGATCTATTCCTGATAGTCAAAAAGTAGAATCGGCTATCGTTTTAGATTTAGCTGGTCGTTACCATATCACTTCAAAATTAAGTGCAACAACTAACATTATTAACCTACTAGATAATGAATATGCAGTATCAAGAGTACCTGCAGGATTAAGACCTGGTCATCCTTTTGGTATCTATGCTGGATTAGAATTTCAGTTTTAAAAAGTAAAAATTAGTAGGAAAAAAGAGTTTGTATTTTATACAATCTCTTTTTTTTAATGATAAAAATTGAAAATTTTACTCGCTTCGTTGTAAGCACTTTCAAAAGACATCGCATTTAGGTCATGCGCTTTTTTTGTTGTTAAATAAGAAAGCACTTTTTCGGTAGGCATATTTCCGGTTAATTCATCTTTTGCCATAGGACAACCACCAAAACCTTGTATAGCACCATCAAAACGTCTGCAACCAGCTTTGTAAGCTGCATCTACTTTTTCAAACCATGTACTTGGCGTAGTGTGTAAATGTGCGCCAAACTCAATATCTTGATATTTCGGAATTAAATTAGAAAACAGATAATCTATATTTTCTGGGTTAGATGTACCAACCGTATCACTTAACGATAAAATTTCTACACCCATTTTACTCAGCTTTTCTGTCCACTCGCCTACTATTTCTACATTCCAAGGATCACCATAAGGATTACCAAATCCCATTGATATATAAACTACTACCTTTTTATTAGCCTGATCTGCGGTATTTAAAATGTCGTTTAATAAATCTACAGATTGCGCAATTGTTTTATGCGTATTACGCATTTGAAAGTTTTCTGAAATAGAAAAAGGATACCCTAAATAATCAATTTCTGAATGTTGACAAGCATCTTGTGCGCCACGTAAATTAGCAACAATGGCTAATAATTTACTATTGGTTTTACTTAAATCTAATTGAGATAACACTTCGGCTGTATCCACCATTTGCGGTATGGCTTTTGGCGATACAAAACTTCCAAAATCAATGGTATCAAACCCAACTCGCAATAAAGATTGAATGTATTGCACCTTCTTTTCGGTAGGAATAAATTGTTTAATGCCTTGCATGGCATCTCGCGGACATTCAATAACTTTTACGTGGTTGTTTTTCATGGTCTTTCAAAGATAAAAAAGAAAAAGAGTTTGGCTTTATTTCTCTTGAAAAAAGATGAATATAGCAATACCAATAAACACAAAAATTTGTAACCATTTTAGTACTAACCCTGTGTTTTTATGCTGTTTTAAATACTCCGAAATAAATCCTGAAAGCACTGCTATCGCAGAAAATATAATTAAAGATGTAAGAATAAACAGCAAACCTAATACATAAAATTGCGTTACTGTTGATAGTGTTTTTGAAAATAAAAATCCAGGAAAAAATGCTAAAAAGAAAATAGACACTTTTGGGTTTAACACATTCATTATAATACCTTGCTTGTAGAGTTGCCACAAACTTTTTTTAGGTGTGTTTTCAGTTGTTAAAGCAACTTCAGCATCACTTTGATACACTTTATAAGCCAAATACAATAAGTAAACAGCGCCTAAAATTTTAAGTATTAAAAAAAGTGTATCATTATTTTTAATAATAGCAGAAACACCAAATGCAACTAATGTGGTGTGTACTAAACAACCAGAAATTAAACCTGCAACCGTTGCTAAACCATAATTACGACCATTGGTAATACTTTGCATTAACACATAAATATTATCCGGTCCTGGCGAAATGGCTAAAGCTGAAGTCGCTAAAACAAACCCTAATAAGGTTTCAATAGTCATTTATTTTTGGTTTAAAATAGCTTGATTGATTTGCTTGATTAAATGTGGTCCTTCGTAGATAAAACCTGTATAAATCTGTACTAAATCTGCTCCAGCTTCTAGTTTTTCTAAAGCATCTTCAGCACTGTGGATTCCTCCAACACCAATAATAGGGAATGCTTTATTACTTTTTTCTGCTAGGTATTTTATCACTTTTGTTGATTTCTCTTTTATAGGTTGACCGCTTAAACCTCCATTACCGATAGCTTCCAAACGTTCTGTTGAAGTTTTTAATCCCGTACGATCTACAGACGTGTTGGTTGCAATGACTCCATCTAGTTTTGTTTCTTTGATGATTTCTATAATTTCATCTAACTGAATGGTATTTAAATCTGGAGCAATCTTAAGTAAAATTGGTTTTTTAGGTCTCGACTGTGCTCGACCTGACAATTCTTCGTTAGCTTTTTGAACTTCACTAATCAGTTCTAACAAATAATCTTTGTCAGTTAATTTAGCGTGACTTCCAACGTTTGGACAACTTACATTAAGCACAAAATAATCAACATATGGATGTAACCCGTTAAAACACTCTAAATAATCTCTGGTATAATCTTCTGGTGCTGTATCGGTGTTTTTCCCAATATTTCCACCAATAATTAACTGTCCTTTATTCTTTTTTAATTGTGTAATTGCAGCTTCTAAACCTTCGTTATTAAAACCCATACGGTTTATAATTCCTTGGTCTTCTTTCAATCTAAACAAACGTTTTTTAGGATTGCCAACTTGTCCTTTTGGAGTTACGGTTCCTATTTCTATAAATCCAAAACCAAAGTTGGCTAATTCATTAAACAGCACTGCATTTTTATCAAAACCTGCAGCTAGTCCTACTGGATTTTTAAAGGTTAATCCAAAAAGATGACGTTGTAGTTTTTTGTCTTCTACAACATATAAACGTCTAAACACCGAAGTCATTCCTGGTATTTTAGAGGTTAATTTAACAAGCTTAAATGTAAAATGATGAATTTTTTCAGGATCGAGACTAAAAAAAAGCGGTCTTAGAAGGGATTTGTACATCGTATAATGTTTGCACAAAAGTAGTTGATAATAAAAATAAAATCAAATTATAATTATGTCTATATTTGCTAAATATAGATAAAATTAAGTATATTTGTTTAGATAAATTTTAATAAAATGAATGTAAGTTTAACTAAAAAACAAGAGGATTATATCAATAAAGAAATTGCTTCTGGCGATTTTCAAAATGCAAGTGAATTGGTAAGAGATGCTTTAAGATTACATGAAATTTACAGGCATAAAGTGATACAAGATTTAAGAAACGAAATTGAAAAAGGCTGGTCTGCTCCTACCACAAATCAAAGTGTTAGCGATATAATTGCAGAACAAAAAAAGGAAATGGGCATCTAATGGCTAATTATAAAATTTCTATTGAAGCCAAAAAAGATTTAATTTCGATATTTAAATACTCATACATAGAATTTGGTATATCACAAGCCGAAAGTTACTTAAAACAATTAGAATCTAGTATTGAAAAACTTGCTGCAAATCCTAACATAGGCAAAGCTAGATTTGAAATAAAAAAAGGGCTATTTAGTATCCCTGAGCTTGAACATATCATTTTCTATCGTATTTTTAAATCACACATTAGAATTGTTAGAATTCTACATCAAAAACGAGACTTAAAAAATTTCTTATAACACCTAATAAACATATGATTTCAAAAGAAGACATCATCAAAAGATTTGTTAGCTACGTAACTGTAGATACCGAATCTGACCCAAATAGCGACACAACACCAAGTACCGAAAAACAATGGGATCTTGCCAATGCATTAGTGCAAGAATTACAACGTATCGGTATGCAAGATGTAAGTATTGACCAAAACGCTTATATCATGGCAACCTTGCCAAGTAATGTGGATCATGAGGTGCCAACTATTGGATTTATCTCGCATTTTGATACGTCACCAGATTTTACTGGCGCTAATGTTAATCCGCAAATTGTAGAGCGTTATGATGGTAAAGACATTATTTTAAATGAAGCTGAAAACATCGTTTTATCACCTGATTATTTTGAAGATTTATTACTTTACAAAGGTCAAACCTTAATCACAACCGATGGTACAACACTTTTAGGTGCTGATGATAAAGCTGGTATTTGCGAAATTATTTCAGCAATGGAATACCTAATTAAAAATCCACAAATTAAACACGGAACTATAAAAGTTGGATTTACTCCAGATGAAGAAATTGGTCGTGGCGCACATAAATTTGATGTTGAAAAATTTGGTGCAGATTGGGCTTATACCATGGATGGAAGTCAAATTGGTGAGTTAGAATACGAAAATTTTAACGCTGCTGGCGCTGTAGTTAAAGTGAAAGGAAAAATTGTACATCCTGGTTATGCTAAAGGAAAAATGGTCAACTCTATGTACATTGCTACCGAGTTTATCAACTCACTACCAAGACTAGAAACTCCAGAACATACAGAAGGTTACCAAGGTTTTTTTCATTTATATTCTGTAAAAGGTGAAGTTGAAGAAACTGTATTAGAATATATAATTCGTGACCACGATAAAGAACATTTTGAAGCTAGAAAAGAAGTCATGCAAAAGCTTACCGACGAGCTTAACCAACAATACCAACGTGAAGTAGTAACGATTAACATTAAGGATCAATACTTTAACATGAAAGAAAAAGTAGAACCTGTAATGCACATTGTTGATATTGCGGAAGAAGCTATGAAACAATTAGACATTAAACCGTTAATAAAAGCAATTCGTGGTGGAACAGACGGATCACAATTAAGTTATATGGGCTTACCGTGTCCTAATATTTTTGCTGGCGGACATAATTTTCATGGACGTTATGAGTATGTTCCTGTAGAAAGTATGATAAAAGCAACAGAAGTGATTTGTAAAATCGCTGAGTTGACTGCTGAAAAGTATAAGTAATTCAGTTTTCAATAAACAATTACCAATTAACAAAAAACCTCACAAGACTAATCTTGTGAGGTTTTTATTTTATTTTGAGTTTGTAAGCTAAAGTTTACTTAGCATTTACTAATTCTACATCAAAAATTAAGGTGGCATCTGGTGGAATAACACCGCCAGCACCACGAGAACCGTATGCTAAATCACTTGGTATTACAAAACGAGCTTTATCACCAACGTTTAATAATAAAATACCTTCGTCCCAACCTGGTATAACTTGTCCCATACCTACTAAAAACTCGATAGGCTCGTTACGTTTGTAAGAACTATCAAATACAGTTCCGTCTGCTAATTGTCCTTTATAATGTACAGAAACTTGATTTCCTTTTTCAGCTTTTTTACCACTTCCTTTTTGTATAATTTGGTAACGTAAACCGCTTTTAGTTTCATCAAAACCTGCTGCTAATTTATCTAACTCAGCACGTTTTGCTTCACGTTCTTCAGCAATACGTTTTTCTCTAGCGCCTTCAAATACTCTAAAAGCTTCAATAGCGTTAAAGTTTTTTGCTGCATCACCTTCTCTTATAATTTCTAAAGATTCAATAACATCACCTTGTTGGATAGCATCTACTACATCTTGTCCTTCTACAACTTTTCCAAATACGGTATGCTTACCATCTAACCAATCTGTTGCAACGTGAGTGATAAAAAACTGACTACCATTGGTACCTGGTCCTGCGTTAGCCATACTTAAAATACCTGGTGCGTCGTGTTTTAAATCTGGGTGAATTTCGTCATCAAATTTATAACCTGGGTTACCAGTACCTGTGCCTTGAGGACAACCACCTTGAATCATAAAATCACTAATCACTCTGTGAAATTTTAATCCATCGTAATAAGGTGTTCCTTGTGGTTTTGCAGAGTTTTCCATATTACCTTCTGCTAAAGCTACAAAGTTACCTACTGTTCCTGGTGTTTTTTCAAATTCTAAATTAACAAGAATTGCTCCTTTTGAAGTATTAAATTTTGCGTATAAACCGTCTTGCATTGTCGTATTTTTTTAATGAATTGCAAAGATACGTAATGATTTAAGATTTACTAATTAGCATTAAAAATTTTTAATGATTAGTTATTTTCTAAAACAAAAAAGTCATTGTATTTACAATGACTTTTTTAATATTTTTTTTGAAATTAATTAGCGACTTCACTAATAAATTTTATTCGGTATAAACGTAATTCTTCATCATCATAATCGCCATCAAATTCGTCTATAGCAACTGAAATTTTATCGGTTTCGGCTTCCATAAAATAATCATGAAGTTCTTCTTGCTGGTCTTCATCTAAAATATCATCTATACAGTAATCAATATTTAATTTAGTGCCTGAAAATACGATAGCTTCCATTTCTTTAATAAACTCGGACATTTCCATACCTTTTGCAGATGCAATATCGTCTAAAGGTAATTTTCTGTCAATGTTTTGAATAATGTAAAGCTTTAAAGCTGAATTACTTCCTGTAGATTTCACAACCATATCGTCTGGTCGCATAATATCATTATCTTCTACATATTTTTCAATCAAGTTGACAAAGTCTTTACCGTATTTTTTAGCTTTTCCTTCGCCAACACCATGTACATTTGATAACTCGTCTAAGGTAATTGGATACTTAAGCGCCATATCCTCTAAAGATGGATCTTGAAATATAACAAATGGCGGTACACCTAGCTTTTTAGCATTAGATTTACGTAAGTCTTTAAGCATTTTCATTAACTGCTCATCAACCACAGCGCCACCACCTTTTGAGGCGGTTATTACACTATCGTCTGACTCTTCACTGTAATCGTGATCTTTAGTCATCATAAACGATGTTGGATTTTTAAGAAACGCTTTACCTTCATCTGTAAGTTTGATGACTCCGTAAGTTTCGATGTCTTTTTTAAGTAAACCAGCTACTAATAATTGACGTTTTAAGGCTCGCCA
The DNA here is from genome assembly GCF_037029465.1 of Mesoflavibacter sp. CH_XMU1404-2. NCBI lineage: Bacteria > Pseudomonadati > Bacteroidota > Flavobacteriia > Flavobacteriales > Flavobacteriaceae > Mesoflavibacter > Mesoflavibacter sp. CH_XMU1404-2. Next base: position 51,742 of record NZ_JAYMEM010000003.1, read on the forward strand.
GTAACTTTTGTCTATATCTTTACCTATACCAAAAAATGGCTGTTCATCTGTTTTATGCGAGTTTATTAGCGCGTTAGATTTACCTACAATCACACTAACTAACTCTTTACCTTTATATTTGGCATTGGTTTTATCTACAACATCAAGTATAATTTTTACTTGATCTTTAGCTTCTTCTTTTTCTTTTGGATGACGCATATTATCATCCATATCGCCACCTTCGCCAGTTTCGTTATCAAACTCTTCTCCAAAATAATGAAGGATGAATTTACGTCTTGATATAGAAGTCTCTGCAAATGCCACAACTTCTTGTAACAATGCGTGCCCAATTTCTTGTTCTGCAACAGGCTTACCAGACATAAATTTTTCTAATTTTTCTATGTCTTTATAAGAATAGTAGGCCAAGCAATGTCCTTCTCCTCCATCACGTCCAGCACGACCTGTTTCTTGATAATAACTTTCTATACTTTTTGGTATATCATGATGAATCACAAAACGTACATCTGGTTTGTCAATACCCATTCCAAATGCAATAGTTGCGACAACTACATCTATATCTTCCATCAAAAACATATCTTGATGAGATGCTCTTTTCTTAGCATCCAATCCTGCATGATATGGTACTGCTTTTATACCGTTGACTTGAAGTACTTGTGCTAATTCTTCAACACGTTTTCTACTTAAACAGTATACAATACCAGACTTACCTTCATTTTGTTTGATAAATCGGATAATATCTGAATCTACGTTTTTGGTTTTTGGACGTATTTCGTAATATAAATTAGGTCTATTAAAAGATGCTTTAAAAGTATTGGCATCTGTCATCCCTAAGTTTTTCAATATATCTTCTTGTACTTTTGGGGTTGCTGTTGCTGTTAAACCTATTATAGGAATATCATCACCTATACGTTTAATAATAGATCTTAAGTTACGATATTCTGGTCTAAAGTCGTGTCCCCATTCGCTAATACAATGGGCTTCATCAACCGCCATAAATGAAATTTTTACAGAGCGTAAAAACTCAACATACTCATCTTTAGTTAAAGATTCCGGAGCTACATAAAGCAGTTTTGTAATACCATTGGTAATATCTGCTTTTACTTGCTTGACTTCAGTTTTATTTAATGACGAGTTTAATACGTGTGCAATACCATTTTCATTAGAGACACCTCTTATGGCATCTACTTGGTTTTTCATTAAGGCTATTAAGGGAGAAACTACTATTGCGGTACCTTCTTGCATTAAGGCTGGCAATTGGTAACATAAACTTTTACCGCCGCCAGTTGGCATAATAACAAAGGTGTTGTTTTGGTCTAATATACTTTTTATGACTTGCTCTTGTAAGCCTTTAAACTCACTAAAGCCAAAATACTTTTTTAATGCTGCATGCAAATCGCTTTTCACTATACGAACAATTTGTTTTTTATTAATTAGTTACATTTAACACATTTAGCAACAAAATAATTTGAGGTTTAAAATATTTCACTAATGAAATAATCCCTAAATTTGCTGCTTTAAAATTAAAGATACTAAAATCTTTATAAACCAAAAAAATAAAATACTTTGAAAAATAAAGCCTCCATCTTAAAGAGTGCTCAAGACACTATAGAATTAGAGGGTCAAGCCATACTTAATTTAAAGTCTTTATTAGACGATGATTTTGTAAATGCTACCCAATTAATCTATAATTCTAAAGGTCGTGTCATTATAACAGGTATTGGCAAAAGTGCCATTATAGCTACAAAAATTGTTGCAACATTAAATTCTACTGGTACTCCAGCAGTGTTTATGCATGCTGCAGATGCCATACATGGCGATTTAGGATTAATCCTAGAAGATGATGTTGTTGTATGTATTTCTAAAAGTGGAAACACTCCTGAAATTAAAGTATTAGTTCCGCTTATAAAAAACGCTAAAAATAAAATGATTGCCATAACTGGTAATAAAACATCTTTTTTAGGTCAGCATGCAGATTATGTATTAAACACGTTTGTAGACAAAGAAGCGTGTCCTAATAATTTAGCACCAACTACAAGTACTACTGCACAATTAGTTTTAGGTGATGCACTTGCGGTTAGCTTATTAGAGTTACGAGGGTTTACAAGCAGAGATTTTGCAAAATACCATCCTGGTGGTGCTTTAGGTAAAAAATTATATTTACGTGTGCTTGATATTTCTTCTGTAAATGAAAAACCTCAAGTGTCATTAAACACAAGTATCAAAGAAGTTATTGTTGAAATCTCAGAAAAACGTCTTGGTGTTACTGCTGTGGTAGAAGATCAAAAAATTGTCGGGATTATTACTGACGGTGATTTAAGACGAATGTTAACTAAAGTAGACGATTTTTCTTCGCTTACCGCTAAAGACATTATGAGTAGCAACCCAAAACGCATCGAAGAAGAAGCTATGGCTATAGACGCTATGGAAGTACTTGAAGAAAATGGCATCTCTCAATTATTAGTTGAGAAAGACGGACGTTATGCTGGCGTGGTACACATTCATGATTTAATTAAAGAAGGTATCATATAATGGCAAAGAAGAATGTAAATGAGATGTCTTTTTTAGATCATCTTGAAGATTTAAGATGGCATTTAATACGCATTGTAGGTGCAGTTATTATTTGCGGTACCGTAGCTTTTATCTTTAAGGGATTTATTTTTGATAACATCATTTTTGCACCAAAAAAAATGGAGTTTCCAACCTACCAATGGTTATGCGCTTTAGCTAACTTGGTAAGTGTTGAAGATTCTACATTTTGTGGTGAAGCATTTCCGTTTATCATTCAAAACAGGACGATGGCTGGTCAGTTTTCGGCACATATTTGGACATCCATTTATGCAGGATTCATCATCGCTTTTCCTTATGTTATCTATCAACTTTGGAAATTTATAAGTCCAGGACTTAATGATAACGAACGTAACACTTCAAGAGGGTTTATTATTGTTTCTTCTTTATTATTCTTTTTAGGTGTTTTATTTGGATACTATGTAATCACACCGTTATCTATTAACTTTTTAGGGACCTATTCAGTTAGTACAGAAGTATCTAATGAAATTGATATTTCATCCTACATCAGCTTAGTCAGAGCTTCTGTAATTGCATCAGGAATTATTTTTGAGCTACCTATTTTAATTTACTTCCTAACCAAATTAGGATTAGTAACACCAGAAATTTTACGTAAATACCGAAAATTTGCACTGGTTATTGTTTTAATTATTTCAGCAGTAATCACACCACCAGATATAGCAAGTCAAATTATTGTCGCTATTCCGGTTATTATTTTATATGAAATTAGTATTCATATTTCAAGAATTGTTTTAAAAAGAGAAAGAAAAAATACCAAATCACATGTCAAACCTAGTTAAAGACTTTAACGATTACAGAGCCAAGATGAACGATAAAATTCTTGGTGATAACAACAAAATTATAAAACGTATTTTCAACTTAGACACCAACGCTTTTGCTGCTGGTGCTTTAGACGTAAAAACCAAAGAACTACTTGGCTTAGTAGCTTCTACAGTTTTACGTTGTGACGATTGTGTAAAATACCATTTAGAATCGTGTTATAACGAAGGCGTAACTAAAGAAGAAGTTATGGAAACCCTTAGTATTGGCACATTAATTGGAGGTACTATCGTCATTCCACATTTACGTCGTGCTTACGAGTTTTGGGAAGAATTAGAAAACCAGAAGGGTTAAACTTTATATAAAATAAAAGTGACGCTTTAATAGTTATATTGAAATGACTATTTTTAGCAAAATTAAATCAACAGATGAAGCTTAGAGCCGAACATTTAATGAAGTCCTACAACGGACGAAAAGTAGTAAAAGACGTATCTCTTGAGGTTAATCAAGGTGAAATTGTTGGACTTTTAGGACCTAACGGTGCAGGAAAAACAACGTCTTTTTACATGATTGTTGGTTTAATTAAGCCTAATGGCGGTAATATTTTTTTAGATAATACTAATATTACCAATTACCCAATGTACAAACGTGCTCAAAATGGTATTGGTTACTTAGCCCAAGAAGCTTCTGTATTTAGAAAATTAAGTATTGAAGAAAACATTTTAAGCGTACTACAATTAACTAAACTTAGCAAAAAAGAGCAATTAATGCGTATGGAAGCATTGATTGAAGAGTTTAGTTTAGGTCACATACGTAAAAACCGTGGTGATTTATTATCTGGTGGAGAGCGACGTCGTACAGAAATTGCGCGCGCATTAGCTACAAACCCTAGTTTTATTTTATTAGACGAGCCTTTTGCTGGTGTAGATCCTGTAGCGGTAGAAGATATCCAACGTATCGTAGCACAGTTAACCAAAAAGAATATTGGTATCTTAATTACAGACCACAACGTGCAAGAAACATTAGCTATTACAGACCGTACTTACCTAATGTTTGAAGGTAGCATCCTTAAAGCTGGTGTACCTGAAGATTTAGCTAATGATGAAATGGTGCGTAAAGTATACTTAGGTCAAAACTTCGAGTTACGTAAAAAGAAAATACGCGAGTAGGTTTTTTCAGTTGGCAGTTTTCAGTTGGCAGTACGCAGTAATCAGTCAGCAATACGCAGTAAAAATTAGCTTTAGCTTTTCTCGCTAATCCGAAAAAGTCATTACTAAATTAGTTTCTAATCAAACCTTACTATTTTAAGATAAGAATATAATGATGTAATTAAAATAATACTTATTAAAATAAAAGGTATTTCATTACCAACATTCAAACTATAAAAAAACAGATAAACTGAAGCACAAACGTATGTCAAAACTAATAAGTCATATTTAAATAGTTTTTTCCTGTTTATTCCTTCAAATTTTTCAATTATTTCTTCAAGCCTTCCCTTTTTGTAAAAATAAAAGTGTGGTAGTACAAAAGTTATTATAAAAATAAAAAAAAATAAAACTTTAGTTTTTAATATCTCTTCATTTAAGAATGCTACAATCGTCAAAAGATTAAAATATAATAAAACAGTAATAGCACTTATTGTAGATTTTTTTGGCCACCAATTATTTGTAATTGATATGCTTTTATATATACTAAAGAAAATATAATTTAAAATTATCATCTAATTAGATAATTAATTTTCTTCTTTTTTATTCTCTACACTTGCTTTCTCTGCTAACAATTTCTTTTGATAACGTCCTTGTACCACATCTACAATAACTAAAACCGCGATAACAAAATAGAAAGTAGTGTTACTCATCGGTGTAATTTCATTGCCAAAGAATTTGATATGCGCTAGATGTCCGCCTTCAGTTACTAGCATGATACCAACAATAAAAAGGATAAATAAACCTAAAACTTCATACATTCTATTTTTAGATAAAAAGGCTGAAATTCGATCGGCCAACACCAACATTAATAAACCACTACACACAATAGCTATTGCCATAACAATAAAAGCTGCTGTGGCGTTTTCTATCTCTCTTGTTAAACCTATAGCTGCTAAAATAGAATCAAAAGAAAACACTAAATTCATCACAACAATACTTGTGATGACAGCATTAGCAGATTTTGTTCCTTTCTCTTCGTCTTTTACTTTATGGCTATTATTTTGTAAAGAAATCATATGCCAAATTTCTTTTAAAGCAGTGTAGATAATAAAAGCGCCTCCTGCTAAGACAATAATGCTATGCCCATTAAACGAAAACGTCAAAACATCTTCAATACTGCCTGTTAACCAAGAAAATGGTTCTTGAAAAAAAACAATAATTTTGACTAATAAAAACAGTAATACAATCCTTAAAGCTATAGCAATCAAAATACCTACTTTTCTAACTCGTTTTTGTGACTCTTGTGGTGCTTTTTTAGATTCTAAAGAAATGTAAAGTAGATTATCAAATCCTAAAACAGCTTGCAATGCTACTAGCATTAATAACGTAAATATAATTTGTCCCATTTGTGGTGGTTATTTTGAAATTAAAGAAAGAATAATATATAGCAGTATAATTATTGGTATTGCTGCAAACTGAAGTACTATTAACATTACAACGCTTAGTATTAAAAAGATATAACGTACAGCATTACTCTTAAAGCTATAGTCTTTAAATTTTAAAGCAAATAATTTAATTGGCGAATTCAACAAATAAGTACTTAACAAAGTTAAGATAACCAAAAACCAAGGGTTTAAAATAGTCGCATTTATTAAATCGTTATTCTGAAATTCTAAAATTAATGGTAAAGACAATACCAATAAAGCATTTGCAGGTGTTGGTAAACCTTTAAAATAGGTTTGTTGGTCTTCATCTATATTAAAACGTGCCAGTCTGTAAGCAGAAGACAACGTAATTAACAATCCTAAAAATGGTAAAACGCTAACATTAACGCCAGACCAATACATGCTATCAGACCAATCTGCAGTAACAGACACACCATTTGTATTAGTTGCTAACTCTAATAATTTAAACATAATTAAACCTGGCACTAACCCACTAGTAATCATATCTGCCAAGCTATCTAATTGAATTCCTAAATCACTTTGTACGTTTAATTTTCTTGCTAAAAGCCCATCAAAAAAATCAAAAAATATACCTAAAAAAACAAAAAATGCTGCTAATGTAAAGTGATTATTTACAACAAAAACCACAGCTATACTTCCACATAAAAGATTAAGAAGTGTGACAAAATTAGGAATAAAGGCTTTAATATTCATGCATTAGTTTTTTGTAAAAATAGTAAAGAATTTTGGTCTAAAACAACTTACAAACAATATACTATTAAAATTGAAGTTTAATATGTAGAAAAAATATAGCATCTTTGTAAAAAAAATTGAAATTGAGATTACTTTTAGCTTCTCTTATATTATTGGTGTTCATCCCATTAAACGCACAAACCACCCGTAAATATTCTAACGAATTTATGAATATAGGTGTAGATGCTGCTGCTTTGGGACAAAGTAACGCTGTAGTAGCAAGATCTAACGATGTAAATGCAGGTTACTGGAATCCTGCTGGATTAATCAATTTAGAAGACAACCAATTAGCCTTAATGCACTCTAGTTACTTTGCTAACATTGCAAATTATGACTATGCCGGTTTTGCTATGCCTTTAGACGATAATAGTGCTTTTGGAGTGTCTTTAATTAGATTTGCTGTAGACGATATTTTAGATACTACTCAGTTAATTGACGAGCAAGGTAATGTAAATTACGATCGTATTAGCCTCTTCTCTACTGCAGATTATGGATTAACAATATCTTATTCAAGAAATTTACCTATTCAAGGTTTAAGCTATGGCGTAAATGCTAAAATTATACGCCGTATTATTGGGGATTTTGCTTCAAGTTGGGGCGTAGGTCTTGATGCTGCTATTCAATTTGAAACAGATAACAATTGGAAGTTTGGTGTTATGGCAAGAGACATCACAACAACGTATAACGCATGGTCAATTAACGAAGAAGAATTTGCTAAAGTACAAAACGCAGTTGAAGGTCAAAACCAAGAATTACCAGAAACCACCGAAATCACAATTCCTAAACTTCAAATTGGTGTGGCTAAATTATATCGTTTTCATTACGATTACACATTAGAAGCCGAAATAGATTTAAATGTAAGATTTGAGCAAAATAATGATGTAATTTCCACCTCTTTTGCTAGTATTAATCCAGCATTTGGTTTTGAGTTTGGATATATTGACATGATATATCTTCGTGGCGGAATGGGTAATTTTCAAAATGAATTACAGATAGATAATTCAGAGCGATTAACTTTCCAGCCTACTTTTGGAGTTGGGTTTAAATACAACGGTATACAAGTAGATTATGCGTTTACAGATATTGGTGACCAAAGTGTAGCATTATATTCTAACGTATTTTCTTTAAAATTAGATTTTAGTATCTTTAGATAACCCTATCTTATGAAACTACTATTACGCGTCCTTTTTTTACTGTGTTTTACAGTTGCTTTTTCACAAAAAAACATTCCTAACAACACACAAATTAGTGTATTAACCATTGGTCCTGGTAATAACCTTAATGATGCGTTTGGACATAGTGGTATTAGACTAAAAACAAGTTACAGCGATATTGTATACGACTTTGGTCGTTATAATTTTGAAGACCCAAACTTTTACCTCAACTTCGCTAGAGGAAAACTTAACTACTTACAAGGTAAAGCTAATTACAATAACTTAGTTAATTTTTACAAACAACAAAACAGAAGCATTAAAGAACAACTTCTAAATCTTTCTGCTGAAGAAAAGCAAAGCATTTACACCTTTTTAGAAACCAATTATGCCAACAATCAAGGTGCTTATTTATATGATTTTTTCTATGACAATTGTGCTACAAAAATTAGAGATGTTATAGAAAATGCTACTAACGGAAACATTAACTACCAATTACCTGATAATTACGAAGACAAAACATTCCGCACCTTAATTCAAGATGAATTACATTACAACACTTGGGGAAGTTTAGGAATTGACATTGCATTAGGAGCCGTTATAGACCGAACTGCAACACCAAGAGAACACCTGTTTTTGCCTAAAAACATTTATACTTTTTTTGAAAAAGCGACTATAAGTAATGAGAAAGAATTAGTAAGCAGCAGTAAAACAATTTTTAAATCTGATACCAAATTTCAAAAAGGAAACTTTCTATTAAGTCCATCAGTTATTTTAAGTGTATTGGCGGTTTTAATCATCTTTATCACTTATAGAGATTATAAAAACCAATGCAGAACTAAAATTTTAGACGTCATATTACATCTGGTTTTAGGATTAATTGGGGTATTATTAACCTTATTATGGTTTGCTACAGACCATACTGCAACTGCATATAACTACAACTTACTTTGGGCTTTTCCGTTAAGTATACTTATGATGTTTCAAGCCTGTAAATCAGAACCTAAAAAATGGTTTGTAGGTTATATAAAGTTTAGTGTGCTTATGCTATGCTTACTCACTGTACATTGGATAAGTGGTGTACAACGTTTTGCACCAACTTTAATTCCGCTATTAATAGCACTATTTATTCGTTATATTTTTCTATTGAAGTTTTTAAAGAAGTAGTAGTTCTCGATATATTTTACTCGTACCTCGTAAAACACTCGAACTGACAAGAAATTTCAACTTTCAAACTTTGAACTTTGAACTTTGAACTTTGAACTTTGAACTTTGAACTTAAAACCTACTGTCCTCTAAAGAAAATTACCGTACTCAAAGTTTTAATAACAATATTAATATCTAACATAAAACTACGGTGTTTAATATAAAATAAGTCGTATTGAAGCTTAAGCAAGCTATCATCAATACTAGAGCCATAACGTGCATTTACTTGCGCCCAACCTGTTAAACCTGGCTTAACGATATGTCTAGTTTCGTAAAAAGGAATGACTTGCGAGAGTTCTTCAACAAAAACAGGACGTTCTGGTCGTGGTCCTATCATACTCATGTCTCCTTTTAAAATATTGATAAATTGTGGAATTTCATCTAAACGAGACGTACGTAAAAAGCGTCCAAAAGGCGTCACACGACTATCATTTTTACTTGCCCAAACAGCACCTGTAGATTCGGCATTTTTCACCATACTTCGGTATTTGTAAATGGTAAAAGGTCTTCCGCTTTTACCAACACGTTCTTGGGTATAAAAAAGCTTACCTCTGTTACCAAGCGCATTTCCTATTAAAATTAAAGGTAAAAATAACACACCAATAGCCAAGCCTACTAAAGACAAAATAATATCAAAAAGACGACGGTAAGTAAGGTACAGTTTGTTTTTATTATTTCGACTAAACGGAAAATATTTGTAAAAATCTTTACCTACAAACTGCACAGGAACGCGATAGGTAATATCTTCATAAACCTGCGTATATTCTTTAATAGGAAAGCCTTTTTCTAACAACGAAATAAGGTCTGAATATATGGAAGGCGTGATGTTTTCAGAATCGTAACTAGCAACTACAATTTCTGAAATACCTTCATCTTTAATAACTTTTCTAATATTCTTAGGACTAAATTCTTTAACCGCTGTAAACTTAACAGCATCTTTTTTATCACTCTCGCAATTAATGTAACCTACAATAACATAATTAGGGTCTGCATCATTAAAGGCATTAACGATACTTTTAATATTAGATGTTTCACCAATTAAAAGGACGCGCTTATAAAAACGCGGTGAAGATATAAAAGTGATATAAGCCCAACGCCAAACAAATAAACCTAACAAAATAGCAATATAGAAATAGATAATTTGCAATCTATTATCTGGCAAAGACGGTGTATAAAATGGCGTTAATAAATAAAACAATACGGTTACCGAAGTAGTTAAAATAATGGTACTCACCACAGTTTCTATACGGCTAGACTTTTGCAAATCGTATAATTCTAATACGGTTCCAAAAATTGAGATGTAAAGTGCCAGCACAAAAATCCAAGCCCAATGCTCATGACTTACCAAAAAGTAATCAAAATTAAAAATGGAACTGACTAAGTATAAAGAACCTCCAATAAATAGCAAATCAAAGATACGTAATAGGATTTTACGTTCAGAAATTTCAAAATGTATGCCACTTGAGCTATTCATTGGCTATTGGTTGGAAGAATTTTCCCAAAGATAATAACTAAAAAATTTTATACAAGTTAATAGTCATTTTAATAACTATCATTTTAAAATAGACAACCATTGGGCTTTAACCTGTTGCCAATCATAACATTCTGCTTTTTGTCTGGCGTGTTTTGTCATTTCATCTAAAAATGAATGATCTTCTTTAAGTTGCTGTACAGCATTTACAAAACCTTCAACTTGATTTGGTGGCACTAATAAACCATCTTTTTGGTGATGGATTAAAAACGGTAACCCACCAACATCTGAAGAAATAACCGGTAATCCTAACGCCATAGCTTCTATCACGCTTACTGGCATATTATCAAAGTCAGTTGTATTTATAAATATATTATAATCTTTAGATAGTAAAATCCACTCACATTTGGTTAAACCACCTGTAAAAGTAACGTCTAATCCCGTGGTTTTAGCGTAAGCTTTGGTCGTCTCTAAACTGCCATCCTTTTCAGGTCCTACCATACATAAAGAGGCATTATACCCTTTTGCTTTCAAAGTCTCTAAAATATCTATAGCTAAAGTAGGGTTATAAATTTTAGAGAAAGAACGTACCCAAAGTAGTTTTATCTCATCTATAACTCGAGTATTAAACTCATATTGACTAATATCAATACTATTAGGTATGACTTTGCATGTATAACCTTTAGTTTCAAAATGATGCTTGATATACTCTGAAGGTGATACATTAATGTAAGAATACTTAAATATTAGTTGACTAAGCTTAGGGTTATTTGTTAAACGGTTAGGCAAGTTTCCGCCGTGTAAAACAGGTATGTATTTCAACTTTAAAAGACGACACAACAGACTAACAGCTATAGCAAAATAAAAATTTAAAGTACTATAAGTATCAATTAGCACATAACTAGCTGTTTTACGCTGTTTAAAAACGGTTAATAACATGTCTAATAAACGTAAAAAAATATTACTTTTAGAAGACGCATAAGTCACTTTATAACCTAAATCTTCAAAATGAAGACCCAAGGTATCAATAGTAGATGCTGTATTGCCTTTATGCGCTAACTTGTTTCCTATGTAAACGAGATGAGTCATCTTTAATATGTATTAAACTTAAAGCATATATAAACGCTGGTGCTGCAATACGCATAGAAGAATGGTTTATGGTTAAAAACCAAAACAGATAAAAAGAGAAAAAGAGCACGTTACTTCTATCTTTTAATCTTAAAAATAAAGGAACTAAAAGTAAGATACTAAACGCCAGTACGCCTAAACTACCATGTTCAGATATAATACGACTCATTTCATTATGTGAGGCAGCGTGTATACCTGTTTCTTGAAATCGTAAATCTTTGATACGTCCTACACCTACACCTATAAAAGGATGTTCTAAAAACTCTTCAAACTCAGCTATAAATAAATCTGTACGTCCTGTTGTTATATCGTTCTTCTCTACGCCTATAGCATTTTGATTGGCATAGCGCTTTTCAATCATTCCATTAGTCTGTATGGTAGAGATAATCCAAGTTGCAGCTCCCAGAACCAAAAAAACTACTACAGAAGATAGCATTCTAGTTTTATTAACCTTATCCATACTTTTATATTGAATAAATATAAAAGCTACTATCATTATTATAGCTGTAAATACACCTCCACGACTAAAAGTAACTATTGCTCTAAAGGCAAAAAGTAAAATAAATAATAAATCTAGATACTTTACTAATTTTGATTTAGAAAAATAAAAGAAACGAACCGTAAATAGAAAAAAGCCTAAACCTAAAATAGTAGAGACTTGATTTGGTCCAAAACCACCTGATGCAATAAAGTTTGAAGAAGTTCCTACTGCTACTTCGGATACATTAGGGTTGTAGGTAATAATATAAATCAATGTACTAACTAAAGGAAATACAATATGATTAACAACTTGTTTAAGCTGACTTTTACTTAACTGTATTTTATAACAAAACAACGCTGCAACACCTAAAGTTACTGGTCCACTTAAATTAAAAGCTATCGCCTTTCTAATATTACTACTCACATCAAGCACATACAAAGAGACATAAACACTTGGCACTAATAATAATATATAAAGAAGGTAAGGACTTGCTTTAAAATGAAATCCTCTGTAAAAAAGTCCCATTACGCAAAAAAATATCACAAGGTATTTGCTAGACTCATAAAACAAACCACTACCTGTCATCCTTAAAATAACCTCAGCACCCAAAACATATGCACAAGCTTTAATAATCTCAAATGCTTTTAAATTAGGTTTTGCACTGATAACTCTAAAGAAGAAATAAGCAACTAACCCATAAAAATAGATGTCACCAAAAGATCTGAAGAAAAACATCAACAAACCTAAAACCACATGTAGTCCTAATATATTTAAATACTGCTTATCCATTAATGAGGCACAAAGTTAGAATATATCCCTTTAATAGTTGAAATAACAGCCTTTTTTGAAAAATTATTGTCTATATGTTGGCGTAAAGCATTCCCAAACAACTCTTGTTTTAAAGGATTATTAATATAATAGTCTAAAGCGCGCCTTAGTGACTCTGGGTCACTAGACGGTACCAACAGTCCGGTTTGTTGATCTATGATTACTTCTTTACATTGTCCTACATTAGTAGCTATAGTAGGCAAACCCGCTAAACCATATTCAATTAAAGCTAGCGGTAAACCTTCAGATTTTGAAGATAGCACACCTATATCACAATGCTTTAAAATAGCCGAAGTATCTGGACAACTCCCGTAAAGAAAGACACCATCAGACAACTTAAAATCTTTGATATATTTCTTAATAGATTGAGAGTAATCATCTTCAAAATCTTTACCTATTAAATGCAACGTCCAATCTTTATTTTTATCGTATAGAGTTTTAAAAGCCATCAACAAATTAATATGATCTTTTTGTGGCCTTAAATTAGCCAAACAAACAATACGTTTCCCTGTTTTTCCGTGTAATTGGGTAACTAAATCCTGTTTTTCTTTAACTGAAAAATTAGGTAAATAACTTACAGATGTAACATGAAGTTTTCGTTTAGCCCATGATGCTAATAAAGTATTTACACTAAACACATGATTAAAAAAGTAAGAGCATAATTGTAATATACGTATGGGACGTCGATGTAAAAACTCACTATGCCCATAATGATCATGCCAAATAATTTTAATTTTTGGATAAAGTAATTTAACTAATGTAGCTGTAAAGAAAGAACTAGAATGGGCATGTATAATATCGATTTGTTCTTTTTTAATAAAGTCTTTAAGCCTTATAATTGCTTTTAAATCAAATGTTCGTTTCTTGTTTAACAACAAATAACCAACCTTTGGGTCTAATGATGCTTTAAGGATACCTTCTTGTCTTGTACTACATAGATAAGATTTAGAAATTTCAGCTGATAAAGCATTCGCTATGTTTACAGCAACACGCTCTGCGCCTCCTGCTTCCAAACTATCTATAAGTTGTAATACTTTCATTTTTCTAATTACTATTCATTACTTTAACCATACAACTTCTTACTTCTATTATCTACCAGCTACCTACTGCAAACTGTTGACTGCTGACTGCATACTTTTACCTCTTGTCTCTTGCTTCTTAATTCTTGTTTATTTCCTCTTATCTCTATACTCTATTTTCTTCAAACAAAATCAAATCCCTAATTTCCTTTTCAAATCGATCCAAAGTATATGCTTGCGACCATTCTAAAGCTTTTGTTGACATCGACTTAAAATTTGCTTCAGTATAGCTATTAAAAACTTTAACTGCTTGACCTAAATCTGCCTCTACAAGTATGCCTCGTTCTCCATGACCTAACATAGTTGGTATACAAGACACTTTAGTTGCTAAAGGAATAACTCCAAAAAACATCGCTTCCGCAACCACTTTTGGCCAACCTTCAGATTTTGAAGCTAAAATTAAAAAATGTGATGTTTTATAATAGGTTTTTATAACATCTTTTGGCTGATTACCATGTAAAATAATATAAGCTTCTAATTGATGTGATTTAATATAGCTTTCTAGTTTTGGTCTTAATACCCCATCGCCAAATAAATGTAACCGTACTTGTTGACCTTGTTTTAGTAATTGTTCTATCAACTGAATAGCAAACAAAGGACGCTTCCCTTCGACTAAACTACCTACAAACATAAATTCTAAAGCACTTCTGTAGTCTCTTACTTTTAAGGGTTCTTTTTCTGCTTCGGTAAAAGTAGCTGTGAAAAATGATTTAATATTTTTAGTTTGATTAGGCCAATCACCATAGACCAAAGCCGTCATATTTTTTGTTAAAAGTGTATTAGATAATAACCACTTTTGCAATCGATAACTTAAGGGTTGTTTAGATTTTGGATCCCAATTACCAGCATACTTGGCGGTTTTTATTTTTTTAGGAAAAAAAATTTGAACAACACAACCTAATAATCCAATATTTCCTGGACATCTTAAATGTATGTGATCTGCCCAAATCATAGCCTTAAACAGTGTTATTATAATAATTGGTAGTTTTATAACACTTAAGATAATGTGTATTATAGATGTTAATTGTAAGCTAGGAACAGCTACAAGTTCTGGTTGATTTTTAAAAGGCGCTGTCAACAATTTACCAGAATAACTATTTGGTGATAAAATTTTAAATTCGTCTACATTATCAGACCAAATATCCATTTCTCTAACATATGGTGCGTAAGCACAATAAGTTTTGTTTTGATATAATGTTGGGGCATTGGTTACTACTAAAAACTTCATCATATATATCCTTTGGAAGTGTTATGGTTTACAATTTTAGCAGGTACACCAACTAAGGTTACTCCGGCTTCAAAACTGTTAACTACTAATGAGTTGGCAGCAATAACACAATCGTTTCCTACAGAAATTTTACCTGCAACAACAGCATTAGCACCAATATAAACATTATCACCTATAACTGGCACTCCTCTTGAAGTTTCTCTACCACTTACGCCAATAGTAACACCTTGTGAGATATTACAATTATTACCTATGACACTTTTAGCATTAATTATAATACCTCCAAAATGACCTATGTATAATGAATGCCCTATACTTGCAGAATAAGGTATTGAAATACCTGTTGTTATTTCAATTAATTTTTGCCACAACAAACTTAATAAGAGTAATAAATATCTAACAATCGGAATTTTAAGAGTATAGAAAAAATGAGCTATCCTGTATTGAAAAACTGCCCAAAACCCTTGCGTTAAAAATACAATTGATAAAAAATGACCACCATACTTTTTATACTTTCTATAATCTGAAGCTATTAAGGCAAAAACATGCATCATTATAAGTTAGATTTGCTTAGGTGGGTTAAAGATAATAGAAAACCAACCAACGACACGACCTAAACTTTCAGTTAATGCTTTTTGTCGCTCTTTAGTTGTCACGATGTTAGTTAATCGTATTAATGTTAATAATAACGATGTAGCATGGAATTTCAATCTAGCTTTTAAATTTGGATTAGGATTTTTAACACGCCATACATACCAGCCATTTCTTAATACCATTTTACCGTATTTAAATTGGTTTGGTCGTCCTGAAGCGTCATGATAATGTGCTAAACGTGCGGCAGTGTTAATCCTATTTTTACCATATTGTAAAGCTCTTAAACTGAAGTCTGCATCTTCATAAAGTCCATAACCTTCAAAGTACTTAGAAAAATTTATATGTGTAAACAAACTTTTCCTGAAAGCCATAGACATGCCTATTAATAAATCAACCTCATATGATTGACCAGTCAAAGGGTAACCACAAGTCCTACCATGCGAAAAATCAGGTAGTATTCCAGGAAGTAGAGGAGACTGCAATCCAAGATAGTTTCTTGCTACATTTCGTAAGCCCTCCTTAACTACATAATTATCAAATTGATAATACCTGTATTGGTTATAAGTTACATTAGGTTGTTTTTCTTTCCAATTATTTTCATTCACTGCAACACCTCCAACACCTATAACTTCAGGATATTTTGAAAACGTATTTAATACCTCTTCAAAATAATTAGGTTCTAAAACAGTATCATCATCCAAAAAACAAACCACATCTATAGTGCCTCCTACTTGGTTAATACCATAATTACGCTGTTTGGTTAATCCTCTATCTTTTTCTTCGACCTTGTAATAACGCAGGTGTTTAAATAATGGCTGTTCAAAAATAACTTGAGTTGCATCGTCTATAGAGCCATCAATAATTAAAATTTCATCTGGATATAGACTTTGTGTTCTTACCGATTGTAATAGAGTAAGTAAGGCTTGCGGACGCATATATGTACAAACAATTAAAGAAAACCTCATAATTACCTTGCTTTAAATTGTTTATAAATGGCTTTAAAATAGGCGTCACGTTTTAAATATTGTAACCATAGCTCTCTGTTAGCTTGTTGTAAAGCTTTAAATTCAGTGTCACTTAATGACTGATGAAAATCAAGAATTTGTCTAACCATTGGCACTTTACTTTTAGCATCAATAATCACGCAATGTTTTTGCCAATCAATAATGTTTGCTAATGGTAATCTACAATCTGTATTTAATAAAATAGGGATACGTCCGACTGCTAAAGTTTCATAAAAACGTACCGAAAAATTACCAACACCACGAATGCAAAAGGTATAAGCATTAGTATAAATATTGTCGTAAAATGCAATACTACTGTCGCGTCTAGTTGCTTCATTATGTAATCCTGCGCGGTATTGATTTCGAAGTATAAAATTGGTATTTACTTTATCGTTTACTGCTAATGTTTGTAAATATCTAGCGCGTTTAATACTTGAAGGGTAAAACGATTGTTTATCTACCAGCCAACCTTTAAAACGACGCTTAACACTGTATTTTAAATGGTTAACTAACTCTTTTAACCACTTTTTTAATCCTAATTGAGCGTGCCCTACAAAACCAATAGTAGGTTGTTCCGTTTTCTCTAAAGGTTTAAATTCTGAATTTATAAAAGTCGAATAAGGATCATTTATAAATGAAGGCAATATAAAAGTCCCTTTAGACAACAAACTATCAAAACCTCCTAATCTAAACGTATAACTATTTTTTATATAATTAGTATACCCATAATCACCTGCAGTATAAATCCATAATTGTTTTTGATGCTGCTTGGCAAGTTGCAATAATTCTTGACTAGCTTGTTGATGCTTTATAAACACCGCATAATCTATAGGAAACACAACTACATCTGCATCTGTAATCGTATCGGTAATATGATACAAACTAAGCAGTTCTTGGTTTGGCTTAAACACCAAATCAAATAACAACGGAAAGACTTGACGTCGATACGTTTCTGTTAAAAAACCAGTATTAGTGTAAAGTTTAAGCATTGATAGATTGGCTTAGTTTCTGACTCCACTCGGCACTTTTTTGCCATTTCGCTTTAAATTGTTTTACAAACTTAAAAGGATTTTTTTCATTACCACGTCTATATTCTTTAAGTCCTAACAATAATTGATAGCCTTGTAATTGTTTAATTGTAAAATAAGTACTTTGTAATAAATAAATGGTTGGTGATGGCTTAGGTTGTATAATATCTTTCTGCCAAGGCAATAAAACCTTTGTCCTAAAACCTCCAATTGGTGCTTTTAGATGTGTTATCTTTAGTTCAGGCACAAATACTATATCTACTCCTTTATTACGTAATTGCATACCAAACTCCGTATCTTCTCCAAAACCATTTTCATAAGCTAAGTTAAATTGTAAGCCTTTTAATTCTTTAGAACTAACTAAACTTGAACCTGAACCAAAAATAGTAGTTTGATGTATTTTAAAAAAAGTTTGCTTTTGGTGTGGTTGTAAACATAAATAATTAATTGCTTTGATTCCATAGGTATCTAAAATTTCAAAACTGTGCTCTAAAATTTTTTTTTCAAACCTTATATCATCATCTGCAAAAAAAACCCATGCGCTTTTTATTTGTTGTAAAGCTATATTTCTTGCATTACAAACACCTGTTTGATGGGTAAAGGTATGTTTTATAATAAAAGGCCAATCTTGTGTGGTTAAGTAATCTAATTCAGAAAAAGCTTCTTTATCTGGATTTTGCTCTACAATAATAACTTGTTTAGGTAACACCGTTTGATTAGATAAGTCTTTCAATACGTCATATAAATATGGCTTCCTTCCAATCGTTGGTATAATAACATCAACGGTCTTCTCTTGCACTGTGCTTTTAAAACTCTTCACCTCAACAGTATCTAAGCTTAGATCTCTTTTTAATTGTTTATAAACTAAAGATTTTAGTAAAGAAAACAACATAAGCTTTCGTTCGTAAACCAAATAAGCTAAAGCTAAATAGAATG
Organism: Mesoflavibacter sp. CH_XMU1404-2; assembly: GCF_037029465.1. NCBI lineage: Bacteria > Pseudomonadati > Bacteroidota > Flavobacteriia > Flavobacteriales > Flavobacteriaceae > Mesoflavibacter > Mesoflavibacter sp. CH_XMU1404-2. The sequence goes on from NZ_JAYMEM010000003.1 coordinate 70,567, forward strand.
CCCAAACCCATTTGTAATGCTCTTTTACAAATTTAAAAAGGGTTGCTGTAGAAGCTGCTTTATTATTAGTTACTTCTTTATGTGTTAACAAAAGATTTGGTGACGAATAACAAAATAAACCTTGTGGCATACCTTGCTTTGCAAGACTTATTAAAAAATAATTAAAATCACTGGATATGTCTATGTGCTGTCTCACTGTATTAAGTACTGAAGCATGTAAACCTCCAACCATGCTAGACATTAACCAAGTTGGATACGTTACAGATTTGTTTACTTTATAAAAATAGCTTCGATCAACATACCCAATTACATCTAAAAGATAGTTATGATTTGAAGGATTAAAACTCGCCATGATTTTTTCATGATGAAACACCTTGTTAAACCCATCAGGGTTTAAAGATGTTTTTAACTCTAAATAACACCAAGCTATTATCTGTTTGGGATAAAGTGAAGCAAGTTCAAACAACTGTGTTGTTAGTTGATTAGATGTAAAGTTTACCTTTATACCTTGTAAACGCTCATCTAAAACTTCTACTGCTTGCTTATTATTGTGAATTAAAAAAATCATAACAACAAGCTTTGATAATAATCTATATTCTTTTTTACTTGCTTTTGTATGTCAAAAGTAAGCTCTACTTTTTTTCTTGCGGCTTTACCTAACCTCAGGCACAACGCTTTATCTTCAAATAATGTAATAACCTTATTTGCATAAGCAGCTGTATCCTTAGGATAAATTAAATAACCGTTTACTTCATCATCTATTAGTTCTTGCGCCCAACCTATACTAGTATTCACTACAGGTTTTTGAAGCGCCATACTCTCAATAGTCACCATACCCAATGTTTCTGCAAAACTTGGAAAAGTACAAACGTGTGCATTTTTTATATGTTCTTGGACTTCTGCGTAAGGTATTTTACCTAAATAATTAACTTTTGCTTTTGCCTTTTCAGAAAATAGAGACTGCATTAAAGTATAGGTTGAAGATGAACCTGTTTTAATATCTCCAGAATCACCTCCAATTAATATTAATTTGGCTGCTACATCTTGCTCTATAACCTTATTAAAAACCTCAGCCAACTCCAAAACTCCTTTTTTTCTAATAATAGTCCCGATATACAATAACGTTTTGGATTGAAATTGATCTGGTTTAGCGTTAACAAAACGATCCAACTCTAATCCGTAATGGATGGTTTTAATTTTACTACGGTTTAATCCAAAAATCTTAGCGGTTTCTTCTCCTGCAAAAGTGGTTGGCGCGATATAGGCTTTAGCCTTTTGTAACGCTAGTTTCTCAAACATAAAGTTTTTAAACTTTTGTCTTCTTCCTTCAAGCTTACAAAAATAGGCATCACTACCATGAAATCGAATCACTAATGGGACTTTAAAGCGCATAAACGCCGTAATGCCAGTCCAATCTGGTGCCTCAATAATATCTATTTTTTCTTTTGCAACAACAGTATTAATATATTTATTTAACAGTTTTCTATAACGATACCATGTGAATAAAGAAAAAGCTTGTTTTTTTATTAGGTGTATAGTCACTCCTTCTGACTCTATGACAGCATCTTTAGATTGATGATATACAAATACAGAAACCTTAACATCCTGCCTTACCAAGGTTACTGCCAAGTTTTTTATACTGGTACCTATACCTGCTGCGTGACTAACCTCTGAGTGTGGATATTCGGATGTGATTAAACCTATGTGCATTACTTCTTATAATATAATCGCTTTATTATGCTTTTAAGTTTTGTTTGTAATAGTAAATTATCGCCTGCTTTATTAGCATGAGGAAATGAAACAAAAGGTCTACCTACTCCTAAAAAAGACACTAATGTTTCCCAACTACTATTTTCTATATCAAATATTAAAAAATTTGATTTTCCTTCAAAAAATAATTCAACTTCTATATTATGATTTTGATATCTTTTTAAATAAATATTTTCATCATTTATAGTATCTGTTGTACCATAAATATAGTCATGGAATTTAAATTGGTGTGTCCCAAAATGCTTCTGAATACTTTTAATCCAACGTTCTTCTGATCGTTTTGTTAAAATAAAATAAGCATCAGGGTAAAGCTGATAAAGCTCTTTATAAATTAAAAACCAAGGTGTATCTTGAAATGAATCATAAGCACTTAATAATGGTTTAGCCTTTTCTAAAATATAGGACTTTACGTCGTTATTTAAATCATAATCATAGGCTTCTTTTAAACTTCCACAAACGGTATAACCTAATATTTGTAATGCTTTACCTAGTGTAGATGTTCCTGTTTTATGAAATCCAATTACAAAAACTTTTCTTTTTCTTTTAAAAAAAACACGTCTAAAAAGCCCCAATAAAAATGCGGTAGACATTTTCAAGCTATTTTGCTCGTTTCTTTTTAGTTCAGGAAAAAGCATGACTTTTATTTTAAAATTTGATTAATCACTTCCCAAATTTTTTCTGAAGCTTCTGTTGGTGTTGGACCTACAATAATTTCATACCATTGCTTTCCTTCTTCAACATTACTTAACTGCCCATCTAATATTTGTTGTACTAAGCTTTCTAACTCATTTTTATCAGTACAAAACACAGCTGCTTTGTCACTTGGCATGCTTCTAAAATGTACATACTTGTAGTTTTGCCCTATATCCCTTATACCTTTTTTTAATTGTGGTTGCTCGTAATTATAATAAATACAGGCTTTATCATGAGCCACAAAATCAAAGACTGTGCTTGAACACACGTTAGTAACAAATGCACTATGCTCACAAACATTATACAACATTTTAAAATCTTCAGGTGATGGTAAGACTTGATTCCATTGACTACCTACCTGTTTCCAAATAGGATCTAAGACTTCAATGATATCTGCATTATCTCTTATAACCGCATCATAGCGATTCGTAAAATCCACAGGACATTTTCGATAAATAATTCCCAAATTATAGCCTTTTGTATTTAAGCTGCGTACTGCATTAGACAAGTCTTCTAAATAGTACTGATCTAAAGGCGAAGTGGTTTCATCATCTCCAGAATAGCAGATGTATTGCTTCTCTACATCCAATCCGTAGGTATTAAAAAAGTCCTCACGTGTTTCTTTTAAACTATGATCATAATGTGGCTCAAATTGTGGTGTTCCTGTTACAAAAACTTGCTCTGGTTTTACAAACGGATAATATTGCAATACTTCGCGCTTCATATGCTCGCTCCACACACAATAATAATCAGTCTCAACAACTTGCATGGCTTTAGGGACATTATCCCAAGAATAGACAAATGCTACCGTAGGTATCCCTAAATCTTTAGCCGCTAACAAAGCGCTAATAGACTGTGTCGCACGTTGTGTGGTACAAAAAATTAAATCTGGTTGATGTTGTTCTAATTGGGCTTTACAATAGGCGTACTTTGGATTTTTACGCTCTAAAGCATTAATTTTATATCTTAATTTTTCTACACCTTGTTCTGAAGAGTATAACCCAATCAACAATCGCGTATATAAACTTTTAAAAGTGTTTTTTAATCCTTTATAACTAAACGGAAATTTATAAGTAGGATACACATCATCATTAAACTTATCTCTAGAGACGTTTAATTCGGCACGTTTTCTTGCTCTAGAATATATTGGTGTTAAGGGATGTATTTGATGATTTTCAATGGTGACTTGTTTAAAGCCCAATTCAAATTCTAAATCAAAGATCGTGTTGTTCCAATAGGTAATATCAAAACCCATCTCTTCACCTATAGACTTAAACTTTGTAAACGCAAAATTGCGCAATCCTACACCATCAGGAAAAAATACAAATACCTTTTTACTCATTTAATTTTTTATTCTTGGTCTTGGCTTTTGGTTGTTATTTTTTTAGATATTCTATTCATCCTCGGTCATACTTTCTCTATCTTATCTCTCTAAACTTCTTGTGTGATTTCTCAGTCGTTCCTCCTTCGAAATGACTAAGATTCTGTTATTAAACACTTAACAGACTTCTTTTCTATACTCTATTCTCTCTTACTACTTACTACTGCCTACTGCTACTCATATCTTGCCTCTTTCCTCTAAACTAAAAAACCACATTGTCATTGCGAGGACGAAGGACGAAACAATCTCTTCTTTTATAATCGTTAATCGTCAATCCTAATAATGTGATTTCTCACGCTATTCGAAATGACTAAGATCCTTTTATTAAACTCTTACCAGACTTCTTTTCTCTCTTTCTTCTTGCTTCTTACTACGTACTTCATGCTTCAAACTTCCTACTTCCTACTTCCTACTTCTTGCTACTACTTACTATTCTTTTACTTCTAAAGGAAACGCTTCCAACAACCCTTTTTGTAAACCTTCAACAATAGTTTTATTGGGTAACACCGGATACTTTTTTAATAGCATTTCTAAGCTATTCTGATCTAATGTCTGATCAATAATTTCTGGCTGATAACTATCAATACCTACAGATTCAAAATAATCTTGAAATTTAATATCATCTCCAAACAAATTATCAGAAAACTTTTGCCAAACTGCTGGTATCCCATAAGCTTGAGCGACAATAATACCATGTAGAGAAGAAGAAACTATATGCTTACATTGTAATATACTATCTGTTGTTACTTCTATATCATTAGTCATCAAATCTATAACAGTCACATTTTCATTATTACCATACCATTCTTCGACCATCTTATAATCTGAATAATGTGGTATAACACCTATGTTATAAATTGGTTCTACTTTTGGTTTGTAATAGTTAGGCAATAGAATAGCAGGATCTCCATAAACTTCAGGAACGTCATAGCCTTTTTCTAATAGAAAAGCTCTGGTTTGTGGACCTCTAACCACTAAAAACGTTGCGTTTTTAACAGGTATAGATTTAGAAATAATCCCGCTTCCCCAAACCACACAGCGCTTATTAACATTTGCTAAGATACTTCCAATAGTTACTAAAACTTTACTTGTATCAAACCAATGCTTTTGTTTGGTATGCTTAAAGATAGCTTGGCGTCCTGAGATTTTTTCTACTAAATACTTACCTAATAAATCTCCATAGTTTTCTAGAGATTTACCCATTAAAACCTTTTCACTCCACCAAAACAAAGGAATTTTATCCCTTTTAAACATATTTTTATTTTTTATAAATAATAAATTAAAACCGACAAAAGGTAATTCATCTAAAAAATTAGGAATAAATGTTTAAATAATAATTTTACTTGAATAGATATTCCCATTCCGTATCCTTAAACTTATTTAATAATTCATTATAATTTTGTATTAAATCATGCAAATGCTCAGAATTTTGCTTTTTCATTACAGTTTTAACTTTTTTATATGGTACACCTAAAGCTTTAAATACAGGTTCAATAGCATTATCTTTATCTTTATTTAAATCTTCGTAACTTAATTCAACAAAATTAAAATCTCTAAAATCTTTTCTTACCTGACTTTCGTATGAACTAATTTTAGTAAATGTTTCTAAACATTCATCATAGTCTAAGCTTACTTTTTTACTATCAAGTTCTAGTTTATGTGGTCTATTTATATTTTCAGTCCATTTTTTAGTTTTTTCACCAATTTTTTGAGACACAAAAGCTCTCAACATATTTTCTCTAACTAAATGAATTATAGTAACATCCTTTTCATTTTTAATAAAATCCCAAACTTGCTTATCCTCATCAAATGGATGATAATAAAATAATTTAAAACCTACTTGCTGGATTTTTTTGGGTTTTTTCCCATAAAAAGTTTTCCATATTGTTTTACAACTTTTACCATTTAACACCTTAAACAATTCTCCTTCACAAATAATATTTGGATGATCATTTAATAAAGCCATAAGCAATGTAGAACCTGTTCTAGACCTACTTATAATTACAAATTTTTTATAATTATAATCTCCAAAAATAAAATTTTTAATTTTTGTTTTTTGCCTTAAATACTTTCTATAAATTGATTTTAATTTATTTTTCATCTAATTAAAATTATCCTTTTTTGTTCTTCAACTTATCACGTTGTACCTGTTCTATGGGTAAAATATCTTGTGTCTTATAGGTCAGCGATTCATATACCGCTTTTAAGTCTCTGGATAACTTTCTTAACCCAGCAGGCTCTAAAGAAGCGGCGTGATCGGTGCCTTTCCATGTACGGTCTAAGGTGTAATGTCTTTCTATCACATTAGCGCCTAAGGTATAAGCTGCCATATCTACTGCAATTCCTAAATGGTGACCAGAAAAACCGATATGTTTGACCTCAGCACCATATTTCTCTTTTAAAATATTAATATCTAACAAACAAACGTCTTTAAAAGGCACTGGATAACCAGAGGTACAATTATATAGTACTAAATCCTTCGCTCGGAGATGTCTCTTAAACAACGCTACTAAATCGTCAATCTCCTCTTTAGTCGTCATACCGGTAGAAATATGTAGCTCACCTTCATAATGCTCACATAGCCACGTTAACATCTTCACGTTATTATTGCATGCCGATGGTATTTTGATAAACTTAGGCTGTAACCCTGCTATTTCTTTAGCAGACGTCAAATCCCAAACCGATGTCGAATAATCCAAGCCTATGTCTTCGCAATAGTCTTTTAACTCTTGATGTTGCTTGACATCAAACTCTAAAAATTCACGGTGTGCACCATAAGTATCACCGTAAGAATTTACTGGGTTAGGATGCGGCGCATTATATTGCGCTTCGGTTAATAACTCTTTATTATGTCTTTTTTGAAACTTTACAGCATCAACGTTACAGAAAATTTTTGCAACCTTAATTAATTCTTTGGCAATCTCCATATCACCTTTATGGTTACATCCAATCTCGGCAATAACGTATGGTTTTTTGTAATTAGTCATCTGTTTTTCGTTTAAAAACGGGTATTATATTGTTTTATAAAATGACAAGCAGAGCGTATAGCACCACTACCAGATGGTTTTGGTAAAATAATATCGGCTTGATTAGTCACTTCTTTCATAGCATTACTTGGCGCTAAAGACCAACCTACACTACAGATATTAGCTAGATCATTAACATCATCACCGACATAAGCCACATTATTTAGATTAAAGCCTTGCTGTTTGGCTAAATGGGTTAACAAAGTATACTTATCTTTTACACCAAGATATACTTGTTCTATTTGTAGCTTTTGCATACGTTTAGCCACCAATTCAGAACGTTCACTAGTCATAATCATAACGGTAACGCCAAACTGTCTTAATATTTCCAGTCCCATACCATCACGCATATCAAATTGCTTGGTATGTTCTCCATCTTTAGTATAAGTAGTAGTACCGTCGGTAAACACACCATCAACATCTAACACCAAGTGTGTTATTTTTTCGGCTTTTTTAAGACCTTGTTGCCTAGCTATTAAAAGCTGTTCTACTACTAACCAATCATTTTCACTATCTATCTCATTCAAGCTTTCTTCAGGCATATGCACGACACCTACTTTATCACCTAAGCGATTTTGTTTATTTTGCAACACTGCTTTAGTACAGGTATATACTGCACCATTTTCTACTAATAGCCCTTCAAAATCTTGGCGTCTTGGTCTTTGCTGTGGATTATAATTGATAGCCTTTCCTGCTTTATCCCAAATAAATCGATGCGTATTAACTACTGATACGGTAGAGTCATAACCTAGTTTTAATAAAGATAAGCTATCATTAATAGTTTTAGCAGTGGTAAAAGGTGATGTTGCTTGTAATAAGCAAAACACATCAAAATTATAATCAATAGATGCTGCAAACTCCAACATCGCACTCTCTGTAGAAGCGCTATCTGTGGCGCTTGTAGCACTACGTTTTAACACTTTTATCTTAGACGTATAATGGTATTCTTTTTCAATAAAACTAATAATCCACTCATCATCGGTATACACATAAATCGTATCTAAATCAGAATGTAAAGCAGCACCTAAAACCCATGTAAACAAGGGTCTACCTACCATTTTACGTTTATTTTTTCCAGGAATGCCTTTTGAGCCTTGTCGTAAAGGAATAAAGCCTATCGATTTCATAATAAGTAAGATTTCTTGTACTTAATTAGTCGCTAAAATACACTTTTTTTCGGATGAAAGTGTATGTTTTACGGATTAAAGGGAATAAATTACAAACTATTAGAAACATATTATTTTCTAACTAAAAGACTTCTAAAATATTGCTTAAAAAGTTTATGCGTAGGCATTTCAAAGAAGAGGGACTTTAAAATATTTAATGCACTTAAATAATGTTTTGCTTTATTTTCGGCTTTCATTAAAGCCATCTTATGCTGGTTAATACTTAATTTAATTTCTTTTTTATTAGTCCTAAATTGAATATCATTATAAATATCCTGTAAAATACTTAGATTAACTTTAATAACCTGACTTGGATCTTTTCTTAAACTAGTAGTAATACCAGAGTCTTTTCTATAATTTGCAGTAATTAATTTTAGATATTTTATTTTACCTCCATCTTTTAAAAGCATTAGGTAAACTGGCCAATCTCCATAAGGATATTTTTCTAACCAATTTGGTAAATCTTTTTTATAAAAAACATTTTTAAAAAGGACGGTTACAGAAGGAATATAATTACCTTTTACTAGGTCTGCAAAAGTAGTAGTATCAGATTTTGTTACAGTAGGACTAATTAAATTACCATCTGTGTATAAATCATTTTTATCTGTAAACACTAAAGAATAGTCTAGATTTGCTTCTAAAAAATCAACTTGAGTTTGTAATTTATTTTGATCTATCCAATAATCATCCCCATCACATATAGCTATATATTTGCCATCACAAGCTTTTATAGTTCGTATAAAATTTTGTATCAACCCTACGTTTTTATTAGAGGTAATAACTTTTATACGATTAGGGTTATTTTTTTGATACTCTTTTATAATATTTAAAGTAGTATCTGTACTACAATCTTCCCCAATAATTAAATTAAACTCAAAATTTGTGTTTTGTGCAAGAATAGCCTCTATAGTTTGGGCTATATACTTTTCTTGATTGTAAGCTAGAATAAAAACACTAACCTTAAATTTTGTGTTATATGACATTAAAATCTAAATATATTTTTTAAACTAAACTTTGATGCTTTAGGTACTTTAAATTGGTAATCTAATTTCAATAGATCTTCTTTATAGATGCCTTCAAAATCTAATTTTAATGCTTCTGTATAATAATTTGAGTAATGTTTTTTCTTCTTGTTTGCCTTGTTAATATGTACACTTTCAGAGTAATTTAAACCTAGCGCACTACTAATATGTTTCATGTCTTGGTTAAAATTCTCAAAACGACCTATATAATCCATTTGATAGTCACCTTCAATATCAAAAAACTGTGTTTGTGGTGTAGTATGATCTCCTCTGTAATATATTTGATCTACATCATTTAAAACAGCTTTAAATTTACCTTGTTTTAGTAAATAATTTTTAAAACTGTCTTCTATATTTCTATCCTTTTTCATCCAAAAGTAATCCGACACAGCCCTATCCCATGGATTTCTTACAAAAGTAAATTTATAATAAGACTTCCATATCTCTGGTGTTACCAAACCGGTCTCTATTAACTGCTTGGCTGTAGCATGTTGCATAAAAAACTTTCTCTCAGGGCACCATCCATGTAATTTATCATAATCTGCTTCTTTCCAGCTTACCGTTTCCTCAGGAAAAAGCAAATACTTTATTGTGGTTCCTGCGCATTTTGGTATATGAATAAAAATACATTTATGTTGATGACTAATCATAATTCTTTTTTTATATAGACTTATAAGCTTCTATGACCTTGCTTTTTATTAAATCAATATCATATTCGGGTTTGATCATTTTTTGATTATATATAAAAGCTTGCTCTATTAGCTTTTGATGCTGAAACGCATAATCAAGCTGCTTTGCAATAAGGGTTACGGATTCGCAATCATCAATCAACAAACCATTGTTTTTATCAGTAACAACTTCTTCTGTCACGCCTCCTGGATTAGATTGTATCGGAAAAGCTCCCATACAAATAGCCTCAAGCAACGTATTTGGCATCCCATCACTATTACTATTTCCTATATACAATAAAGCTTGCCCCATAAGCTTCATAATATCTTCATGGGGTAAAAAAGCAGACCTCACAAACACCTTAAAACTATAACTAGGCTCATAAATTTTAAGATAGTCAACAACGTCTGGATCTGCACCAAATATTACTACGTGATAATCTTTTAACATTTCTGAAATGTCTTGCAAAGCCTTTAATACGGGTATGGCTCGACCAGAACGTCCTTGGTAGCCTTTAACTAAAATTACAGAGCGCTCAGAAACTGGTTTTGCATATTGATTATAGCTATCAAAATCAAATCCACCTCCACCAGGAAACACTCCTAAAAATATCCCTCTAAACCCTAAATCTTTGGCTATTTGATAATCTCGCTTACAATCGGTAAACAAATAATCAACACGTTGTAACACTCGTTTTATATCTTTTAGATAGGTAGGTAAGTTCTTAAAATAAAACAAATCACTACCCCAAGAAGAATATACCCATTTTGTGTGTTTATGTCGCTCCATAACCTCTACGATAGGTGTAGCTGCTACATATAATGCAAAACTATGTACCACGTCAGGTTGTACATCTTTTAAATAAGATTCAAAAACAACAGCAGTGTCATTACTAAATAAACGTTGTAATACCTTATGTAAAACTGGTATGCGTTTTTTAAAAAAAGTACGTCCAGGATAATTCCATTTCAACTTCCAATTTACTTTCTGTTGTACCCAAGGCAACTTAGTATTTTTATCTGTACCATGCACATTAAACCAGTACACATCAAAACCAGCGTGCTCTAACTGAGAGACCCATCGGGTAACATGTATAGAGGGCATAGATACAATTAAAAGTTTCATAAATTATAATCTAATAGTAAAAACAATAATAGCAGCTTGTTGATTAAAGCTATAGCTGTAAGCACAACCTCTTAAACTTGTAATAAAGGTTTCCAATAGCAAATCATTTACAGCTTGCATACTCAAAAAAGGAATAGTTTTCTTACCTAAAAAGCCTTTCACCTGCTCTTTAAAAGACTTATAATTAACATCTACACTTACAGTTACTTTTAAAGTTTGATTAGTTGTTTGTAATAACACATTATTAACAAACCCTTTAATATCAGACACTTTGTTTGTTAACGTATAAGTAGCATCAACGGTTTGTAAAGCTTTATACATACCGTAATTATAATCCCCGTACTTAAAATTAAGATTTACTTTTGTTTTTTTAGAGGCTTTAGTAAATGCTAAATAAGCATGATTAATTTGTTCTAAAGAAGAATGAAATGGTGCAGTACTTGTAACACTACGATACGCTTTGGGATGCCACTGGTGAAGCATTAACACCTCTTGATTATAATAGTTAACAGTAACACCATTAGCTTTTAACCTCACATGCACGTCGGTATCCTCGCTACCCCAACCATGATAAAACTCGTCAAATCCATTAATCGCTTTTAAATCGTCAGTAAACATTAAAGTCATACCTGTAGCTTCTGGATTAGATCTAAAGTTAATATGGTAGTCATCAAAAGCTTTTACGGCTTTACTCTCTGCTTCACTTAAAAAGCCAACCTGAAAGTAGGTCGCTGTTCCCTTCTGTTTAAAATTGTCTAATTGATTTATAAAATCCGGATGATATAACATATCTACATCCCCAATAAACACATAAGAAGTATCTACTTGCTTTAAAGCTATGTTAATAGCGCGACTTTTACACCATAACTCGCCTTCGGTTTGACAATGTATAAGGTTTACAAAGTCGTACTCTGCACATAAATCTTGTATCAAGTCCGTGTAACTTGCGCTACTTCCGTAATTAACCAATACTACTTTAAAAAGATTACTTTTTTGATGTTGTAAGGTGTCTAGACTATGTTTTACAATCTTGATATCTCGATCTCTATATGTTAATACAATAGTAGTCAATAGCTTAACTTATAAAATTTTCAATCTGTTTTGTTGTTAGTCCCTTCTTTTTCAATAAATACCTTTTAAAAGGTTTAAAATAAAGTAATTTTTCAAATAAAAAACGAGCTAACTTCATTATTAAATTATCCTTGAGCAAAAAATCATTATTATTTTTTAATGGCATTTTATGCTCTATTATATCTAACGCATTATACGTTTCTAACATCCATGATTCAATAGTGTTACCCATGTGATATGCATAATTATCATAGGTTGCTAATCGATATCCTCCAGCATCAATCACTGGTTTATCAGTATACAAAAACTCGCTATTTCCGCCCAACTTATAGTTACTATTGACTTTTGGTAAATATTTAAAAATGTCTCGTTTATATGTCCCAACAAAATGAGAGCAACCTACTACAGCCGTAACATCTTGTTTTCCTTGTAATGTAAGTATAGTATCTTTCCATTTTTCATCTAATCTAGACCAACCTATACTATTAGCAAATTTGGTTAATGCGTTCTGGTTATTAACTTCTCTAAAATAAAGACGTTTATTAAACAAGTAGCGTACCCAAATATTACTAGTCAATCTAAAATGAGTTCTAAAAACAGGTACAGGACTTACCATTCCTGCTTTAGGAAATGCTTCAAAAACTTCAAACACTTTATCTTCCCAACCATTTAAAAACAAAACATCACCATCTGTAATAGTTATAAAGGGCTCTTCTACCGTTCTTAATACTTTCAGCAAACTATTTATTTTACCTATAGCTTCACGCTCTATAATTAATTCATCTATTAAACCTTGTTGTTGTAACTCTAATAATTTAGAATTTATACCAGCACTACACCCATTGCTAACCACTGATATTTTAAGTTTCGTATAGGAGGTCTTATGAAGTGACTCTAAACACATACTAAAAACATCAAACGAATCCTTGTAATATTCTGTTTCTTCAGGTATATATAAAGGTATAATAACACGGTGCATACACGGTGTTAATTTTAATAATACATCTTTAGATATGTTATCACCTTGTCTCAATACATTAATGTTTTATACAGTTTTTAATAGCGCTTAAATAAGCATTAAATATGTTATGTTGAGAATATTTATCTAAATATATCTCCCTGTTTTTTAAGGCTATAACTTCCATGTCTTTAACAGAAGTTTGATTTAATTGGTCAATAATAGGCAATAATGTTTTTACATCTTCAATATCAAACCAAAAGCTCTCTTTTATAGATTCTAATCGTTCTGGCATTGCTCCTACTTTGGTAGAGACTATTAGTTTTCCTGCCGCCATAGCTTCTATACCTACTAATGGTCCTGTTTCTTCTTTTGATGCGATAATTAGCACATCTATCTCATTAAAAAAATCATCTATAGCATGACTATCTATAAGTCCTAAATACTTCACATTCTTACTGTTTTTTGCAATAGATAATACTTTTTCTTTTTGCGGACCATCTCCTGCTATTACCAATGGTACATCTATATCTGCAAACAATTGTGATATTTGTAGGATTTGCTTTTCTTCACTTAATCTTCCTAAATACCCATATCTTAAGGGATGTTGTTTATTTATATTCAACTGTAACAAATCCTTTTCTTTTAAAGTACACTGGTCTATTATTTTGTAGTTATGTCTAAGGTACTTTGTAACATTATCACTATTAGACTTAGAATGATGTATAAACAAATCTACCTTTTTTAATAAAGAATTAATGTTTTTAGAAACGTTAAACACGGTACCTGTTGTTCTAATAACTATCTTAATATTATTATCAGAACAAAATAAGATTGTTTCTTTTAAAAACTGAGTACTTAATTGTACTGGCAGTATAACTAAATCATATGTTTTTAAAAGATCGTATAATACTTGTTTGCGCTTAGAATGATAATCTAAATATTTTTTAGAAAATTGATTAGACACATACCCATAGTTTTTGTTTTTAAAACCATGTTTACATGCATTTAACAAAGCTAAAATTTTTATTAATATAGAGTTGTCAAATAAAATTTTATCTAAGGTGGTATGAGACACTTTATAAGCTATATCTTTTATAGCGAATGATCCATATGTCATATATTCAGAAGACACTATATCTACTTTATATTGATCTAATAAAGCTCTGGCTATAATATTTACTTCTACATCTCTACCTCCAAAATCTCCAAAAGGCCCAAATATGAGTATGTTATTTTTTTTCAAACTAATACAGACTTCTTTTTATATCTTTTAAAATCTTTATAAAAGATTGTTTAGATTTAAAACCATAGCTAATCACTAACATCAAAACCTTAAAATATTTGTAATAATTAAACACTTTTGATTGTTTTAAAATTATTACATATGCTCTATAAAGATATTGATAAACTTTTACAGAGGTGTATTCCTTCAAATTAATACTAATGTGTTGCCAACCTTTTAAGAGCAAATCAAGCTCCTTCTTTTCTGTTAGAGTACTAGTATTAAAATCATGTATCCTATACCCTGCTAAAGTGCTATTTATTAAACTAACTTCAGGTTTTTTTTTAATTAAATCAGAAATAAAAACAGCATCATCATTTGGGGCATCTATCCATTTAATGTTTTTAATTAAGTCTTTAGGAAAAAGCCAAGCTATTGTTGCTACAAACCCACCTTTCTCACCCAATAATTCTATAACATCTAATAGATGTTTTGGCTGTTCCGTAAATAAATAGGAAAAAGGAAAACTATAGGCTTCATTTATATGATTAGTAAATTTTTTCCATTGACATAAACCTACTGCTAGATGTTTATTATCAGCAACAAATGCCTTTAAATGCAAACTTATTTTCTCAGGATATAAATAATCATCATAATCCAAAAATTGTATGTAGTCACCTTTAGCTATTTGAAGCGCTTCATTACGAGCATGATGACGTCCTTTTTTGGTCTCAATAAAAACCAACCTAGTATCTTTAATAGCTAAAAACTCTTCACAAGCCTTACGTGTTAAAGTATGATTACAAGCTATTATAACTTCAATATCTTTATAACTTTGTCTTAAAGCACTTAACACACAGTCTTTAAAGTAAGGTATGGTCTTATGTACTGGTATGATTATAGATACTACCAAATCTTTAATATTTTCTTCTTAACCTTTCTTATCTGTTTAAAAAAATAAGAAATATAAAAAACCTCTTTTATTAAATAAATTCTTTGTCTAGCATGTAGATACCAAAACAAATTTCTCATTAATAATCTTGGTAACAAAACAGCATCCTTAGTTTTTTTAGTATTGTTTTTTTGTGTGGCTTGATCTTGATGTAGTCTAAATGTTAACAGATAATCATCTACAAAACCTACATTATAGTAAGGCATTAATCTATACCAATACTCAAAATCTAAGGTCTGACTTAATTCAGTATTAAAAAAACCTACCTTATCAAACACGTCTTTTCTTAATAAAACTAATGATGGTTCACCAATTTTATTATTTGGCATATCTAATAAATTTTTATCCCTTAAATAAGCTTTACCTGACATGATACCTTCTTCAACATCTAGGCTTGCCCAGCTTTCATGTAACACACCACATTTTTTTAACCAACTTGTATAATCACTTGCATCTGTATCAAATAAAAAATCTCTTTTAGCATAAACTAATCCAACATTGTCATTAGTTTGTGCCAGTCTTACCATTTGCTCTATACAACTAGGTGCTAAAATATCATCTTGAAACAAAAACTTTATATACTTACCGGTTGCTTTTTGCACACAAAAATTCCAATTCGCACCTATACCTTGCGGTTCATGATTAAAAATTGTTACAGGAAAATCTACACTATTTTTAAAATGCTCTACAATCTCTAGTGTATTGTCTTTAGAGGCATCATCACTAATAATAACTTCAAACTCTTTAAAAGTTTGTGCTTTTACAGAATTTAAAGCTTCACTTAAGTACTCGGCTCCATTATAAGTCGGTATACAAACCGAAACCAAAACAGTATTTACATTTGGCACACTCATTCTAATTAGTTTATTTTTTTAATAACCTCTAGTAATTGAGGAGCAATAATATCTGGGTGAAACTGACTAAATGCTTCTGTATTAATCATACCGTGTGTCTTAACACTATCTGGATTGTTGTAATAAAACACTATTTTTTCTGCCATTTCTTTAATATCTAAGTAAGGCACAACAAATCCACCTCCTGTTTGCTCTATAATTTCTTCTGTTCCTGTTGCGCCTTTAAAGCATACTATAGGTTTCCCTAACATCCCCACTTCTATACAAACTAAAGGAAAAGGATCTTCTCTAGAGCTCATTAAAAACACATCAAAATCATTATAAAAACTTGTAGGGTTAGTTTGATTACCAATAAAATGCACAACATTAGTTAGATGTAACTTCCTTAAATCCTCCTCTATGGTAATACGCTCATTTTTAGACACATCGCCTACCCAAGTAAATTTAATGTTATAATCAGGGTAATTTACTTTTATGTAATTAGCGACCAAAATAAACAAATCAGATCCTTTGCGCCAATGGGCTGTACCAGATGCACCTACATTAAAAATTTCATGTTCAATATTAGTAACCGTATTAGGTTTAACTTTAGAACACTCATAAACCCTAGTTATTTTATTTGCATCAATCTTAAATTGTTCTATAAGATTGGATTTAACAAGATTTGAAGCAGCAATAAAGTGATTAACTTGTTTATCTAAACTTGATAAATCAGGTAGCAATTGCTTAATAACAGCATTTAACTCGTGTACATGTACTACTAATTTAGACGCATTACCATGATTAATAGTTGCTGCTATTGGCAATGCAATTACTGTATTAGCATAAACAAAGTCAAACGCTGTAGCCTGCAGTTGTGCTATAAGTAAGTCTTTTGGTGTTGGCTTAGGTTTACTTTTAAATATTTTTTTTAAAACACGTTGCGTTAGTGTTGGTGGTGGCTTTTTATAATCTTCTATTTCGTAATAATAATCAGATACAGCCTTAAAATCGGCTTCTAATAGTCCTCGTTTTAAAGACAATACAGTAATAACCATTTTAGGATGGTGCTTTTTCAACCATTCTATAAAATGCAGTAACATCTTTGGCGCGCCTGTAAGACTTGACTCATGAGTGATGAAGAGAATATTATTAAACATACTTTATTTTTTTTATAATTTTAAAGTACACCTCTAAAAAACGAAACTTGAAATACATTATTTTTTTTTTCTCTTTTAAACTCAAACTCATTAATATACTGTACGTTTTTATTAGCTTATTATAAATTGGTTTTTGAAAAATTTGCTCAAATAACAATTCTTTTTTTATAATCTTAAAAAACTTTATATGTTGTAAATAAGCTTTAATTAGTTTTGTATTATTACTCTTCAAACTCCCATGAATTCCACTAGAATGTATACGGTAGACAGCCATAGTATCATTTAAAACTTTAGCCTTCTGATTAGTGTTTTTTAACACATTTAAAATAACGCACAAATCACCAAATGGTATTTTTTCAAACCAACTCAAACCAAATTTAAAACTATCTTTTCTAAACATTATTAAACAAGTTGCTAACCTATTCGCTCTTATAAAATCTTCTATTTTTAAATCTAAATTTGTATTAGGTATTATTATTTTTTCTTCTGGTTTTTTAAAATCTATTTCTTCAGCATTATGTGAGCATAAACCATATTGCTTATGTTGTTCCAAAAAATCAACCTGCTTTTGTAATTTATCAGGATCTGTCCAATAATCATCACCTTCGCAAAGTGCTATATATTTCCCTTTTGCTGATTTTAAAGATTCAATAAAATTATAACGTCCCGTTGGTCTATCATTTATATATATAACGTCTTTTCTGGAACGCAAAAACAACTTAATAATATCAGGAAATCTATTAGCATAATCTTGACAAGTTTCTCTTGTCCCATCACTACTTTCATCCTCTCCTAAAATAATTTCATAAGCAAAGTTTGTCTTTTGCATTAAAATGCTATCTAAACATTGTTTTATATAATCTTGATGATTATAGGTTGTTACAACTATGCTAACTACAGGCAAAGACATTTAATTATTGTAATATGTTTGTGGTAATTTTATATCAAGGAGTTTTTCTAAACGTAAATTAGATTCGTAAAACAAATCCTTTAAAAATTCTCTTATCTCTGTAGGATAATCAAACTCAATTGCTTTTTTATTATCAATTTCTTTTGATAATTCAATGTGCTTATTTTTGATTCTAGCATCTTTAAATAAAACTTCATCTGCTAAATTTATCCCTAATTCAAATTTGAAATAATCTTTTAACCTATGAAAGTTCGTTGCAGTACTGTAAGCTTGATTACCAATACCGTGATGCTCTTTAAAATTTAACTCCATCATTGTATTTAACTCTGTAATACTTAATGGTTTATTATAGTGCCCTAACTTAAAATTAAAATCAGACAAACCTAAAATATTTGATAATCTTTTTGTTAACATGCATTCATCCCCATCGTAAATTAAATCACCTGTTGAATGACGATAATCTTCAATAGTCAAAAGTTCTATATTTTCCATACCAAAATACTTGGAATATATTTCAACTAAATAATCATATTGAAAATCGTAAATAAAGTTTCTATCTCTTGATAAATAAATGTAATTAAGATAATTTTTGAATGTACCATAATATCCTATCTTAATAGCTTCTTTATATAGTGACTCAATAAGTTTGAATTGTTGTCTTACAATTATTATAATTTTAGTGTCTTTTCCAAAAGACTCAAAAACTCTTCTAGCCTTTTCTTCAATTTCTATTTGGTCTGGAGTAAATGTAAAAGAGAGCAATTCTAAAGATATACCACAAGCTTTCTTTTTAACGTTTGTTTCAAAATTTTTAAATTCTGAATTAAAAGCATTTACTATTTTTTCTTTTTGTCTATTGTATGAAAAGTTCTTACTATACTGAAAATGATTTTCACATGCTGTAGCTATATTAGGATTAATATAATCTATATTTGAGCCTACTCCTACTCCTAGATGATGTATTTCTGGATGTTTGCTAAAAAAATCTCTTTGAAGTGTTGTTGACAGATTTTTTGGTAACCCAATATGAATGTATTTAGTTTTCATTAATTCTCTTTTAAAATGGCATATCCAAACCCTGTTTTCCCAAAACTATTACCATTATAAATTAAATATCTTTTTCCTTTGTGAATATAAGTAGTACTATACTCTTGCATTATTGATTCCCAATCTTCGCTTGGGTGCTTCAATTCTATTTCATTATCTTTTCTTTCCCAATCTATACCATTATTTGATGTAGCATAACCCAGTCTATAACTTTTTTCACTATCAATTCTATAATCAACAGAATTCCTGTATGAATAAACCATATGATACATATCATCCTTTTTAAATACACAAGGTTTTCCTATCGCATGAGTAAAATCATCATAGCCTATACATTCAACATTTTTTCTTTCCCAATTTATTCCATCTTTTGACTCAGCATATCTAATTAAATAAAATGGCTCAGGCCAATCTTTAATATTTTTCCAACCAGTACATGATACATACCACATTTTCCAAATACCTTTATCTATAATTACGTTAGGTGCTGTATTAAAAAAAGGCTCATGTTTATCTCTATCTAGAATAGGACCCAAAGAATATTTTTTAAAATTAACTCCATCTTCGCTTATTGCTAAGCCTATGGAAAGTCTATACGAAACTGTTACTTGAGGATTCCAACCTATGTAGTACAAATACTTTTTTCCTTCAAAATTTACTATTGATGATGGCATTATACCATTATCATCAAAAGTACCTTGGTCACCTAAATTTAATATTGGCTTTGGAGATACATTTAATATTTGCTTCGGATTTTCTGGATTAACATCAATAAAAGTAGGAATACTTCTTCCTTTTGAATCTCTGGTAGAAAAATATATTCTTAATACATTATCTGAAACCAAGTCACATACAGGTAAAGCAGCATAACTTTTTATCCAATTTACATTATTCTCTTCAGGGTTAAAAATCAATCCTTTCTTATCCCATTTCATATTAATACATTTTATAACTTAATTTACCTTCTAATTTTTTTGCGGGATTACCTACATATACTCTCCATTCGTCTGTTTTTTGTTTTGTAAGACTAGCACCCATAGCTAATAATGTACCTTTAGCTAAGTGCGTGTAATCTCTGATAGTTGCATTAACCCCAAAAAAACAATAAGACTCAATAATACAATGTCCTGACATAACTACATGAGACGTAAAAAAGACATGGTCTTTAATTTCTCCATGATGCCCAATATGGTTTCCACTCCATAAAACAACATTATTACCTATTTTAGTAAATGGTTGTATTGTGTTGTCTTCAAGTATAAAACAGTTTTCTCCAATTTCGTTATCAAAAACAGTAGCTTTACTACTTATGTAAGAAATGTATTTATAACCTTTTGATTTTCCTTCTAAATAAATTTTTTCCCTCAATTGATTCATTTGTTTAGCAGTCATTGGCGCAAACAAATGATATTGATCTGGTGGATAAATAGTTTCTATATCTTCAAAAGGCACTACAGGCAACCCTTTAAATTCATTTTTGTCTATATATTCTTTTGAGACTGTAAATGCCACTACTTCATGTTCACTATCATTTTCAAGATAATAATGTGCTAGTTCTGCCGTATCTAAAAGGCCAAAAATGATAACTTTTGCCATATTATATTAATTTATAGTTTTCTATTAGTTTTATCGTTTCTTCTTTAGAATTAAACATCAAAACATCTATTATTGATAACCCTTTAACATGTTGGTTTTCAAATTGCTTATATGATGTTAATTCATTTTTTATAAATTTTAAAGTCACTCCTTGCTTTAAAAAATAATCTTTGTTGTATAATTCAAGACCACCGATGGGATTTATATAAAAATCTCCACCTCTGTCTTTAGTAATATTTATAAGTCTATCAGCTTTATTTTGTCCTTTTGTATCATTGCAACTAATTGAACTTTTTTCAAAAGTTTTGTTTAGTCCTAAATATTCTGAAACACCTACAACACTATTGATTGCTAAATCTGCGATTGTTTTATTAGTTTCTTTACTTAAAATTTCATCCACTAGAAAATATACATTATCAAAATAAGGAGCTTTTTTATAATTATGCTTTAACGTTTTTAATAATTGGTTTTTAGTTTCAACTTTATTTAAAAGTAAAACCTCATTTATTAGTTTGTTTTGTGAGGCTTTAGATAAAGCAATGGTAAACATATACTCTTCTCCATTAACTAAGAGTTTATTTCTATTAATCCAACCTCGTTTTATAAAGTTTACATCATCATAAAAAACAAATACATCAACTGCTTTTATTAATTGAAAATAACCGAGGTAAGGAAATATATATGGCTGCATAATTCCTATCTTCATAGACTACTTTTTATAATATTAGCAATTAGTATTTGAATATTTTCATCAACTCTATAATATAAAGGCAAACATAAAATTCTTTTGGATATAGCTTCCGACAATGGCAAACTTGAATGAATAATGTAAGGCAAAGTGTTTAAACTAGGGTAAAAGTAACGTCTTGGATATATTTCTTTTTTATTTAATGCAGCTACAACTTTTAATAATTGAGCTTCTTCTTCAAAAAGAATAGGGTAATAACTAAAATTCCATTCTGTTTCTGGTCTTATTGTTATTGTTTTAACATTTATTGTTTCCAAGAGAGAATTGTAAACTTCAATTGCATTTTTTCGTGAAGCAATTATTTGTTCCATATAAGGCAACACAGATAAGCCTAGTGCAGCTTGTAACTCACTCATTTTACCATTAATGCCTATTCCTTGAAAATCTTCTTTTCCTTTATGACCAAAATTATGGTGATAAAATAGGCTATTAAGCAAATGTGCATCATTACAAAACAAAGCACCTCCTTCTCCTGTATGAAATAATTTAGTGGAGTGAAAACTACATGTACTTACATCTCCGTAATTAAAAATAGATTGTTCTTTATAGGTCACTCCAAAGCAGTGTGCTGCGTCATAAATTACTTTTAAATTATATTTTTTAGCAATAATTTCAATTTCGTCAATAGCGCAAGGGTTACCAAAAACATGTGTAGCTAATATGGCTGTTGTTTTTGGTGTTATCGCTGCTTCAATTTTGGTCTCGTCTATAGTTAAATACTCAGGATGTATATCTACAAACACAGGTGTACAACCTTCCCAAACAATACTACTGGTCGTAGCCACATAACTAAATGGTGTAGTTATAATTTCACCTTCTAAATTTAGAGCTTTAATAGCTATTTGTAACGGTAAAGTACCGTTTGTCATAGCTATCATTTGATTAACTCCTAGATAAGATTTAAGTTGACCTTCTAGTTCTTTAACCAAAACACCTCGGTTAGTCATCCATCCTGTATCCCAAGCTCGTTTTAAAATAGCTTGATACTCTTCTTGTGGCGGTAAAAATGTTTTGGTAACGTTAATCATTAAAAGAGTTTATTTGATTTGTTTGCATGAATACTATAATTATCAGGAACTTGAATATTAAAAAACGCACCAAGCTTTTTCCACTTATTTACATCCTCAAGCTGACCAACAAATAATGAATTAGGATTATAAAAATTAAAAAAATCGATTACTTCCTTATTTCTCAAATTATAAATAGCCTTATAATGCTCTCTATGTGTATTATTTATTTCAAGCAAATTATCTATTTCTTTTATTGATTTATAATAATTTTTATCAGAAAATGAATTATAATATTCTTCTTCTCGTTTGTAAATTTTAGAATGTCTAAAAGTATTCCCTAATGTCTTTCCTTTTGAATGATTAATCATAGAGTCAAACCATTTATCTGAATCTCTTGTAAACAATATAAATTTAGCATCTGAAAATTTGTGATATAAAATTTTATAAAAATCTTCTTCCCACCAAGGGTTATCTTCAAAAACTTGATTATTTTTAAAATCTTTGGATAAAAAAATACTATCTAAATCACCTAAAAAACGTTTTGTCGACCATTCAACACTTCTCTTAGAATCATACCCTGCCACTTTATATCCAAAATCTTTAAAAAAATGTCCAACTGAAGTTGTTCCAGTTCTCTGAAACGAAATACAAAATATTTTTGGCTTATTTTTATTTAAAAACATCATAATTAATTACTTGTATAATTTGCGCTTAACAAAAAAGGTGGCCAAGTCTCTTGCTCATGTATAACTTGAAAATCTAAAATTCCATTAATGCGTAAATAAGGCTCTTTAGATTTCATATTATTGACAGAAATATTTAGAGAATACAACCCTTTTGATAACTGCAAGTTTCTATGATTAACCGTAAAGCTTAATCTGTCTTCATTAAAATCAATAACTGAATCTGAACCATTTTGTTCTATTAACGCTACAGGACGTTGCTCTTTATCAAAAATAGTTATAGCAAATTGAGGTTTTTCCTTTAATTTATTATTCTTAAAGTTAAGCATTAAGATTAAATCGTCATTCCAATACCTTTGATATAAACCTTCTTTTTGTTCTGTATTTAACATAGTAATATCCTCTAGCATAATACTGCCATCATCAAAAACTATATTATTTCCACTATTTGAAAACCTAGTATAATATAAATCAATAGCCTTCCCTACATTTTCACCTTGAAACTTAGATTGACCTTTGTCCATTAGGATAACTTGGTTACACATTCGAGATATCATAGGCATACTATGGGAGACAAAAATCACTGCCGTATTTGGCAAAATACGATCAATAGTCTTAAAACATTTTAAAACAAACCCTAAATCACCAACTGCCAACACCTCATCAATAATCAACACATCAGGTTCCATTTGTGCGGCTACTGCAAAGCCTAAGCGCACTTTCATCCCGCTACTATAATGCTGTACGGGCATATCTATAAACTCTTCCAACTCGGCAAAAGCAATAATAGCGTCTAGCTTTTGGTCAATCTCCTGTCGGGTAAATCCTAAAATAGCTCCATTATTATAAATATTTTCTCTACCAGATAATATTGGGTTAAATCCTGCGCCTAGTTCTATCAATGCACCTACTCTACCTTTAATAGTTACTTTACCCGCATCTGGATTAATTAATCCATTTAGTATTTTTAGTAAGGTAGATTTACCTGCACCGTTATGACCTATTAAGCCCAAACACTCACCACGTCGTAACTCAAAATTAATATCCTTAACTGCCCAAAACTCTTTAGGTCGTAACGCACGCTCATTAGTGCTACCACCAATACCAGTCATTAAATCTTTAACACCATACCATAGGCTAGTCTTTAGGTCTTTACAAAACTTTTTGCTTAAGCCTTCTACCTTTACTAAAACCTCATTATCGGTTTGTATGTTTTGTTCTGGGTTCATCAACCTTTTTTATCTTTTATTTTTTTAAGTTTCCTTAGTCATTTCGAGCAAAGCGAGAAATCACACACACTACTAATTACTCATTACTCATTATTCACTACTCATTACTAACTACGCACTCAATCGCTCCACAATAATCGGTATAGATAATCTATATATAGCCAAACCAATTAACAACAACGGGAGACAACAAGCAATTACAATTAAAAATTGGTAACCATAGTCTGACACATGTCCTACTACAAAATCTCTAGTGGTTAATATAATGGGCGTTAAAGGGTTATACATCATTAAGGTTTTTAGCAAACCATCTTCTTTTGGTAAAGCAAATACCACTGGGGTAACATACATTAAAAACTGCAAGCCAAACGTAATAATCCTATTAATATCGGTATAAAGCAAGCCTATAGGTGTAATAAACAACCCTATAGTAGTACCAACCAATACTGCACCAATCACTGCAACAGGAACTAGCAATAAAGTCCAACTAAAGCCAACACCATAAAACAACACAAAAACAAGTAGTAATAACAGTTTTATAGACGTATTAAATAAAAGCTTGTAAATACCTGAGATTATCAAGGCTTCTTTTGGAAAATTAATTTTGGTTAAAATACCACGAGCACTATTAGTACTCTGCATAGGCGATTTGATAGACTCGGTAACAATAGACCAAATCAACGTACCAGAAAAAGCAAACAACGGATAAGGCATACCCGTATCGGTTAGTCTAACTGTACCACTGTTGTTAAGTACAACCCAAACTAAAGCAGTCGCTAAAGGGGTAAAAAACGCCCAAAACACACCTAAGTAAGACTGACGGTATTGGGCTTTAATATCGCGTTCTGCCAATTGTCTTGACAAAAAACGTGATGTATAAATATCTTTTAAACTCGCAGAAAACAGCTTAAAAAGACTTAGGGTATTGTTTTTTTGATAAACTTTGGTTTCCAAAGGATACTCTATTTTTTGTTAATTGTAAGCCAACCAATAACTAAAGTAGGCTAACCTTACAAACACAAATAAACGATTTTTTTGGTGTTTTAACGCAAAAATCTAACGTTTTATAGAGAAAAATCTTAAAAAAGTAAAGGGAAGATGATTAGAGAGATATCTCTTTTAGAAAAACAGATGGTCTTAGGCGGATTTTGAAGTAGATGCCTCATTAATATTATTAACCATGTTAAACACCTCTTCATAAGGTAAATCCATATAGTCACAGAACTCTTTGATGGTTACTGGCTGATAACTTTTTTTCTTATGACTATCTTTAATAGCTCTAATGATAGTTCTTGCATGAGAAATGCTTTTACCTAAAACTATGGATGCTTGTTTAGTATCTATGCATATTGTATGTAGCTTCATTTAACTGTTTTTTTAATTCTCTGTGTCGTTCAAATTGAACTTGTCGGTTACTCCTGCCTTGGTAATTCATTTTTTTAATTTTTAGCTTAATGTTTATATTAGTTTAGGATGCTAATTTACATTGTTTTATCACTGGGTTATTGTTTTTTAAACAACTGTTTTCCACATAATTATCAACAATTGTGTAAAAAAACCGATTTATCCCTCATTACCACTAGGCTGAGTTATGCTATTGAAAAATCAAAAAAATTTTACTTGAACAAGTTGACATAGGAATCATCACTTTAATCGATGAAGTGAGTAGTGAGTAGTGAGTAGTGAGTAGTGAGTAGTGAGTAGTGAGTAAAATAATCTAGTAATTTAAATGTAAGTTATTAGTGAAACTGCTGCGCGTTTTGAGACAAACTCTCCGTCTTTACTTTGTTAAGCCACCTCTCTTTAGCTTAAGAGAGGAGCTGGTTATGGAGATTATTTAATTTATTTTAAGAAATATATTCTTCTAAACTTCTAAAAACAGAAGTCAAGTTATCAAAAACCATTTTATTCTCAAACCTAATCACAGTATATCCCAAGCTATTCAAGTAATTAGTCCTAAGTTGATCCTTTTCTGCTTGCACAGCATTATTATGCACCTCACCATCTAATTCTATAATTAGCTTAAGTTTTGCACAATAAAAATCAACAATATAATAGCCTATACTATGCTGTCTATTAAACCTTAAATCATGAAATTGTTTTGCTTTTAAATGAGACCATAAAAAAGCTTCAGCGGGTGTTAAGCTTTGTCTTAATTCAGCTCTAAGACCTTTAAGTTCTGTTTTACTATGTATTCGTTTTCTATACATTAAATTAAAAATAGACAATAATTTTGATTATTAAAACTGCTTCGCGTTTTACGTCAAACTCTCCGTCATAACTACGTTATGCCACCTCTCTTTAGCTAAAGAGAGGAGCTGGTTTAGATAGTTTTTTTCACCTTTCCAGCTCTCCTCTTTAGATAAAGAGGAGAATGAATTTCAATGTTCCCAAAGAACATTGGAAGAAAGAGGAGTTTGAAAACAAAGTTATTGCGAGGACAAAAGACAAAGTAATCTCATTAAAAAAAGAAATAACCCAACAGATTCCTTCAGTCATATTTCCCTCGGAATAACAATGACTTTCTATTAAACTACAAAATAATTAAAACCTCCTCTGTCATTTCGAAAGCGATGTACTGAGCGTAGTCGAAGTAAGGCACGATTGAGGAACCTCATATGAGTTAGCTGTTAGCTGTTAGCTGTTAGCTGTTAGCTGTTAGCAAATATTTCAAATAATCCAACAATCCAAAAACAAAATACTAAAAAACAACCAACAAAACGTCAGTTCTAGTGATTTACGAAGCATGAGTAAATCGTATCAAGAAGAAACAAATAACCAAATTAACAAAAGCATCACACTAAGTGTCACATTAAGCGTAATCGAAGTGCATAGTTAAAGTGCTAGCGAAGAATCTAAACATCGAGTAATCAAACGATCTAACAATCGAGCAATCCAATAACCCTACTTTCTAAAAATCCCTTTCACCCTATCCAGCAAAGACGCTTTCTTAGGTCCGTTATCATGATATCCATTACCATAAGCACCATAACCGTAACCATAGCCATATCCGTATCCATAACCATAACCGTATGTACCTTTTTGATTAAAGTAATTGTATAATAAACTAATATTCTTCACCTCTCCTTTTTGGTGTTTATCTTTAATCAGTTGCAACATATCTTTTTTGGTGTAATCCTGACGCACAACATATAAGGTAGCATCTGCATATTCTATAAGTTCTAGCGCATCAGCAACTAGACCAACAGGAGGCGTGTCTAATATAATATAATCATACTTAGCTTTAAGCTCTTCAATAAGCGCATCCATTTTTTCACCAATCAATAACTCAGAAGGATTTGGAGGTATAGGTCCAGAGGTAATAACATCCAAATCTTCCATCATGGTCTTTTGGGTAACTTCCTCTAAAGACAGCTGACCAATCAAGTAATTAACCGCACCAATGTTATTATCAATATCAAAGTCTCCAAATATTTTAGGCTTACGCAAATCTAAACCGACTAATACGGTTTTCTTTCCACTAAGCGCAAATACAGACGCAATATTAATAGAGCAAAAGGTTTTACCCTCACCACTAATTGAAGAGGTAACCATCACCGTTTTAGAGCCTTCTATATCATGCTTTTTATACATAAACTGTAAGCTAGAACGTACCGCTCTAAACGCTTCAGCTATTGCAGACTTTGGCTTATTTAAAACAGCAAGGTTGTTTTCACTTTGATTCTTACCAACCACACCTAGTAAAGGTATTTTAGACAACTCTTTTAAATCATTAGGGCTATGCAACTTATGATCAAAAAATGTAATAATAAAAGCAATAATGAGTATTGGGATCAAAGCACCTAAAACCGCAAATATGTATCTAATATTTAAATTTCTGGCATTTCTACCCTGACCAGTATCTTTAGCAGGTTCTATTAAATTAATATCAGAAACATTTGAGGCTTTAACTAGTTCCGCCTCTCCTCGTTTGGCTAAATACAAATTATATGTATTTTGACTTAGTAAGTACTCACGCTCTATAGCTTGTAGTTCTTGTTGACTTTCAGGTAAAGTAGAAAACTCGCGCTCAACATTATAAATCTTGTTGTTTATAGATTGTATTTGATATCTAATATTAGTTTTTGCAGAAGAAATACTCTCAAACAACACCTTTTTTAAACCATCTATTTGACGATTCAAATCATCAAAAACAGACACGTTATCACGCACAGAATACTGAAGTTTAGATTTTTGAGAAGAAATATCTACCATTTGTGATATCATATTTTGAATATTTCCATCTCCAACTCCATCAACTACAGG
The DNA here is from genome assembly GCF_037029465.1 of Mesoflavibacter sp. CH_XMU1404-2. Taxonomy (NCBI): domain Bacteria; kingdom Pseudomonadati; phylum Bacteroidota; class Flavobacteriia; order Flavobacteriales; family Flavobacteriaceae; genus Mesoflavibacter; species Mesoflavibacter sp. CH_XMU1404-2. The sequence continues at coordinate 99,107 of NZ_JAYMEM010000003.1, forward strand.
CGCAGGAAAACTCGTAAAGTCATCACTAGTTTCTAAGTAATTTTTTAATAAATCATAAGACATCAATTGCTTTTCATAAGCTTCTTTTTGCTTCTCATAATCTAAGATCTTATTAGACAACTCGTTAGTTTCATTTTCCAGATTATACAGCTTATTATCTCGTTTAAACTCATTTAACGAGTCTGCTTTTTTTGTCAAGTCACCTTTTACCCTTGCTAATTGCTTATCTATAAAGTTAATGGTATTAACTGCATATTGGTTTTTCTTTTCCAGTTGGTCACGATCTAATATGACTATAGACGTATTTAAATAATCAACAATTTTAGCCTTATTTTTATTAGTCAATCTAATTGACAATAAAGGTGATCGTTCTTGATTAGCAACTACGTAAGAGTTTAAAAAACCAGAAACAACACTATTAAAACTGTCATATCGAATAAAATAAGTTTTACCAGCAATAATCTTTTTATCTACACGCTCTAAAATACTTCCTTTTAAAAAAGGCAAATCAATATACTCGCCTACTTGATAGCGCTTTTTAAAAGTAGGTTGCATTACTGGCAAGCGTTTAACTTCCTTAGTTACAAAATTTTGGGTCGCAATTGTTTCTGTTTCTCCAAAATCGTAAGACAACTCAAAAGTAGTATTATCAACAAACTCTATTTTTATAGAATGTCCTATCACTTGATAAGCGGAGTCTACACCAACAAACTTAAAAGGTACTCTACCGTACATATCTGTTTTGTAAAAACGTCCTTGAGTTAAGTAACTTAAATACAAGTCTAAACTATCTACTACCTTCTCGTGATGTTCTCTTGACTTTAAATTAAGTAGTACTTCTTGGACTTTGCCTGAGATACCTCCATAATTAAAAATTAAACTCGTGTTAGAAGTAAATAATGGGTTTTTATCATCTTGTACCGTAATCTTAGCATCTAAAGTATACGGAAACTCTTCTCTAATATTTTGTTGATATACAATGTAAATACCAATAATTAAAGCTAAGACAAACCACTTCCAATAACTTAAAGCTCTAAAAAGAAACGCTTTAAAATCAAACATCTGTGCCTCTTGCTCTTGCATTTGGTTTTCCATACTATAAATTTCTTGCTAAAAAGTAAGTACTCACTACTACCGAAAAGATACTAGCTATAGTAGTAATTGTTTGCGTTGCTGTCTGACCTGCCCCTAAAGCTTTACGTTTTAAAGGCTTAACCATAATAATATCATTAGGCTGTATATAATAAAACTCAGATTCCATTGCAGCTATATCGGTCAAATCTATATGATGTATTTTTTGCCCATCGGGATATTGCCTAACAATTAGTACATCTTTACGATCTCCTGTTTGTGCAATATCGCCTGCATTAGCAACCGCTTCAAGTATATTTACCCGTTCTCTATACAACACTTGGGTCCCTTTATTACCAATTTCACCAAGCGTGGTATATCTTAAACCTGCTAGTTTTACGGTCACAAAGATTTGCGCTGTTTCTTTAAAATACTTCTCTAGCAACAAATCCTTTACCTTATCTTCTATTTCTTCTACAGTGTATCCTAACACGTTAATCTCTCCTAATATTGGAAATTCGATATTACCATGTAAATCCACAGTAAAACCATTAAAATAAAGACCTTGTTCAGACTGCCCAATATTACCTCCAGCATTAGTATTAGTTGGATTAAAAATCTTTACCAATTCTTCATCTAAAGCTTTTACGTTAATACTTAAAATATCATCTATCTGCACACGGTATGGTTGTGCTAACGCTTTAATCTGCAGTGAATCATTAGCTATTGTCCCTTTGTTTTGTAAGTAAACAACGTCTTTATTTGTAATACAAGAAGAACTAAAAAGAACTAAAACAAGCAGTAAACAAGCAATAAGTGGCTTCATATAGAGGCATTTGATAAGTGACAAATATAGTTTTTCAACCTGAAAAATAAAACTTTTACCGAAGATTTTGGCGTTTTAGCTGTTCGATAGAAAATAGTAGTTAGCAGTTAGCAGTTAGCAGTTAGCAGTTAGCAGTTAGCAGTTAGCAGTTAGCAGTTAGCAGTTAGCAAATATCTCAAATAATCTAACAATCCAATAATCAAGCAACCTAATAATCTATTAATCTAGAAATCCAACAATCGAGCAATCGTCACTTCGAGTGATTTACGCAGCATGAGTAAATCGTATCGAGAAGCACCAAATCTACAAATAACCAAATCCACAAACCAGCAAAACTTGTCATTCTAAAATGAGGCACGACTGAGAAATCTCATATGAGTAATGAGTAATGAGTAATGAGTAATGAGTAATGAGTAATGAGTAATGAGTAAAATATCTCAAACAATCTAATAATCGAGCAATCTAAAAAAACCGTCATTTCGAGAGCAGCGAGAAATCACACATAAGTAGCAAGTAGCAAGTAGCAAGTAGCAAGTAGCAAGTAGCAAGTAGCAAGTAGCAAGTAGCAAGTAGCAAGTAGCAAAGCTACAAACTTTCAACTTTTCAACTTAGAACTTTAAACTTTTAAACTTTTCAACTTAAAACTAATATTCCCATCTTTGCAAAAAAGAACACTTTGAATTACTTAACTGTAGAAAATATTTCTAAATCCTATGGAGAGCGTACATTGTTTAAAGACCTCTCTTTTAGTGTACACAAGGATCAAAAAATTGCATTTGTAGCAAAAAATGGTACCGGAAAAACTTCCATTCTTAATATTCTAGCTGGTTTTGACGCTCCAGATACTGGTCAAATTATCTACCGTAAAGACATAAAAGTAGCATTTTTACCGCAAGAACCTAATCTAGATCCTAATTTAACTATAGAGCAAACTATATTTAATGCAGATAACCCTATATTAGACATTATTGCTAATTACGAAAAAGCTTTACAAAATCCAGAAGACACAGAAGCTTACCAAACAGCATTTGAGCAAATGGAAAGGCATCAAGCTTGGGATTTTGAAACCCAATACAAGCAAATTCTTTTCTTGTTAAAACTAGACAACTTAGACCAAAAAGTAAACAACTTATCTGGTGGACAAAAAAAACGTCTAAGCTTAGCAAACGCATTAATCAATAAACCAGATTTATTAATCCTAGACGAGCCTACCAACCATCTTGATTTAGAAATGATTGAGTGGCTAGAAGGCTTTTTTGCTAAAGAAAACATCACCTTGTTTATGGTAACGCACGACCGTTATTTTTTAGAACGTGTCTGCAACGAAATAATAGAATTAGATCACGGAGAGCTTTACACCTATAAAGGCAACTATTCTTACTACTTAGAAAAAAAAGAAGAACGCATTTTAAGAGAACAAACCGAAGTTAATAAAGCAAAACAACTCTATAAAAAAGAGCTAGGTTGGATGCGTAGACAACCCAAAGCACGCACCACCAAATCTAAATCTAGAATAGACGACTTTGCCGAAATAAAACACAAAGCACACCAACGCCGTAAAGACCATGTTGTTGAGTTAGAGATAAACATGGAGCGCTTAGGTAGTAAGATTGTAGAGTTAGTAAAACTATCTAAATCTTTTAAAGACAAGATCATTTTAGACCAATTTAGCTACAACTTTCAAAAAGGTGAGCGTGTTGGAATTATTGGTAAAAACGGAACAGGTAAATCCACATTTTTAAACATCCTTACGCAAACCGCACAACCCGATAGTGGTAAGATTATTATTGGAGAAACGGTTAAATTTGGATACTACACTCAAGCAGGAATTAATCCAAAAGAAGGACAAAAGGTAATTGATGTTGTTAGAGAATTTGGTGATTATATTCCACTAAAAAAGGGACGTCAAATTAGTGCGCAACAATTATTAGAACGTTTCTTGTTTGACCGTAAAAAACAATATGATTTTGTCGAAAAACTTAGTGGTGGCGAGCGTAAACGTCTATACTTATGTACCGTTTTAATTCAAAACCCTAACTTTTTAATCTTAGACGAGCCGACTAACGATTTAGATATTGTTACACTTAATGTCTTAGAAGACTTTCTATTAGATTTTCCTGGTTGTTTAATTGTGGTCTCTCACGACCGCTATTTTATGGATAAAATTGTAGACCATCTGTTAGTCTTTAAAGGTGAAGGTAAAATTGAAGATTTCCCTGGTAATTATACAGATTATCGCATTTATGAAGACAGTAAACCACCAGAAATAGCTTCTGAAGATAAAAAGGAAAAGAAAACTTGGAAAAAAGACAGCAATAGTAATCTGTCTTACAACGAACAAAAAGAATATAAAAACTTAGAAAGTAAGATTAAATCCCTAGAGTTTGATAAAAAAGAATTAGAACAACAATTCTTAAATCCTGACTTAACACAAGACCAAATCACAGAACTCTCTAACAAAATGCAAACGATTATAGATAGTATAGAAGAAAAAGAATTACGTTGGTTAGAACTCGCAGAAAAAATGGAAAACGAGTAAAACTAGTGATTAATAACTGATCACTAATGATTGATAACTGATGACTATAAAAAATTCCTTTAGTCATTTCGAGCACAGCGAGAAATCACACAAAAAGCATAAAACTAGATGTACTCAGACCAAGGAAGAGTTAGCAGTTAGTAAATATCTAATAATCCAAAAATCTAATAGTCCAGTAATCTAAAAAATCGTCACTTCGAGTGATGCCGAAGCATGAGGCATTGTATCGAGAAGCTAAAGAATAAACTACTATATTTATCACGTCCAAATTACTCCTAATGAGAAAACTAATCATAGCCTATATAAAATTCTTATTACGCTCTAAAAATCAACATGGTGTCCACTCTCCTTTTGTTTATGATTTAGTGACAAAATGCTTTTATGACAAGACAAAATACTCCAACTATAATCAACTAAAAACTTACCGAAAAGACTTACTTCAAAATAAAACAACTATAGAAGTCACAGATTTAGGTGCAGGCTCTCAAGTAGATACATCTAATACAAGAAAAGTATCAGATATTACTAAAAATGCTGGCACAACAGTTAAAAGAGCAAAACTATTTTTCAGATTATCTCGTTATTTTAAATTCAACCAAGTTTTAGAATTAGGTACATCTATGGGTATTGCTACACATGCCATAAGTTTAGGTAACCCAAAAACACAAATTACTACTATTGAAGGTTGTCCAAATATTTCAAAATTTACTAAAGAGAATTTCAATAAATTAGGCTTAAATAATATTACTTCATTAACAGGAGATTTTAAAGCGGTTATTCCAACATTAACATCAAACACATATGATTTAATCTATTTTGACGGCAACCATCAAAAAGAAGCTACTATAGAGTATTTCAATATGTTATTACCTACAATTAATAACAATACCATTTTTATTTTTGATGACATTTATTGGTCAAAAGGCATGACACAAGCTTGGGAAACCATAAAAAAACATCCGCAAGTTACAGTTACTATAGACACATTTTTTTGGGGATTTGTAAGCTTTAGAAAAGAACAAGCCAAAGAACATTTTACTATTAGAATTTAGAGTTAGTAGTTAGTAGTTAGTAGTTAGTAGTTAGTAGTTAGTAAAAATCTCATATAATCTAACACTCCAAAAATCTATAAATCTAATCATCGAAAAATCGAGTAATCTAACAATCAAAACATCTAATCTTCTAAAAAACTTTCACTTTAAACTATAAACTGCTAAATTTGATAATATGAAAATATACACAAAAACAGGAGACAAAGGTACAACCGCTTTATTTGGTGGTACACGCGTACCTAAACATCATATACGTATTGACAGCTACGGAACTGTCGACGAATTAAACAGCTATATTGGTTTAATAAGAGACCAAGACATAGACCAAAAATACAAAGACACCTTGATAAACATACAAGACAAACTGTTTACCGTTGGTGCTATCCTAGCAACAGATCCAGAAAAAGCTACTTTAAAAAATGGTAAAGAGCGCTTAAACATCCCTAAAATAAATGAAGCTGACATCAATTTTTTAGAACAAGAAATGGATAGCATGGATGCGCATTTACCACAAATGACGCATTTTGTATTACCTGGTGGACACCAAACCGTGTCATTCTGTCACATTGCACGTACAGTTTGCAGACGTGCTGAACGCTTAGCGTCAGCACTTAACGATTTAGAACCATTTCAACCAGAAACACTAACCTATTTAAACCGTCTATCTGACTACCTTTTTGTATTGGCACGAAAGTTGTCACAAGACTTACAAGCAGATGAGGTAAAGTGGATTCCTAAAAAAACAGAATAAATTAACCTTTAAAGCATTTATTAATACTGCAAAAGACCTAAAAGTCAAGTAGTTTAAATAAAAACAAACGTTCCTATTTATACTGAAAAAATAATTCACTTTTTTCTTGACTATTTGAACTAAAAATTTATTTTTGCAAAAAATTAAAACGATAAAAGAATGTATTGGACATTAGAATTAGCATCTTATTTAAGTGATGCACCTTGGCCAGCAACCAAAGACGAACTTATCGATTACGCAATCCGTACAGGTGCGCCTTTAGAAGTTGTTGAAAACTTACAATCTATTGAAGACGAAGGAGATTCTTACGATTCTATCGAAGAAATTTGGCCAGATTATCCAACTGACGAAGATTACCTCTGGAATGAGGACGAATACTAAAATAAATCAAGCATAAAAAAGTCTCAAAATAGAGGCTTTTTTTGTGCTTAAAATTTAGCTTTACACAGCTAAAAACGTATATTTAAGCCCTTTTTTAAAAAGGCATAGTTCTGTATGCCCTTATTAGCACAGAACTAACATACTAAAAACCAAAAGCTAATGAAATCTTTGGCTCAGCACACTGCTGCTTCATTTTGATTTCAAATTAACACATATTAAATTATGAATTTTTTAAATTCAATACTAAAAGTATTTGTTGGTGATAAGTCTAAACAAGACGTAAAAGCCATCATGCCAATAGTTGAAAAAATTAAATCTTTTGAAAGTGCTTTAGAAGCCTTATCGCATGATCAACTTAGAGCAAAAACAGCAGAGTTTAAAGCAAAAATTGCCGAAGCACGCAAACCATTCTATTCTCAAATCGAAGCATTAGAACAAGAAGCAGAAGCATCTGACGATATAGACAGAAGAGAAGATATTTATCAAGAAATTGATAAAATTAAAGACGATGCTTACGCCGCTACAGAAGGTGTCCTTAACAACATCCTTCCAGAAGCTTTTGCTGTTGTTAAAGAAACCGCAAAACGTTTTAAAGATAATACTTCAATTACCGTTGAAGCTAACGAATTTGACCGTTTAATTTCTGGAGAACATAACTACGTTACTCTAGAAGGAGATAAAGCAACTTGGGCAAATTCTTGGGATGCTGCAGGTAAAGAAGTAACATGGGATATGGTACATTACGATGTACAGTTAATTGGTGGTGTTGCAATGCACCAAGGTAAAATTGCCGAAATGCAAACTGGTGAAGGTAAAACGCTTGTAGCAACCTTACCTGTATACCTTAACGCTATTGCTGGTAAAGGTGTACACTTAGTAACAGTAAACGACTACTTAGCTAAACGTGATAGCGCTTGGATGGCTCCTATTTTCCAATTCCATGGATTAAGTGTAGACTGTATAGATTATCACCAACCAAATAGCGACGCACGTCGTAAAGCCTATAACGCAGATATTACTTATGGTACCAATAACGAGTTTGGTTTTGATTACCTACGTGATAATATGGCGCATGCACCTGGCGATTTAGTACAACGTCCGCACCACTTCGCTATTGTAGATGAGGTAGATTCGGTTTTAATTGACGATGCACGTACACCATTAATCATTTCTGGTCCAGTACCAAAAGGTGACGAACACGAGTTTACTTTATTAAAACCAAAAGTAGAAGATATTGTTAGCGTACAACGTAAATATTTGACTACGGTTTTAGCCAATGCTAAAAAACTTATCGCAGACGGAGACACTAAAGAAGGAGGTTTCCAATTATTACGTGTATACCGTGGTATGCCAAAAAATAAAGCGTTAATTAAGTTTTTAAGTGAAGAAGGTGTAAAACAATTACTTCAAAAAACAGAAAACTACTTCATGCAAGATAATAACCGTGAGATGCCAAGAGTAGACGCGGAATTATACTATGTAATTGAAGAAAAAAATAATCAGATAGAATTAACAGACAAAGGTGTAGATTATCTTTCAGGTAAAGACAATCCAGACTTCTTTGTCATGCCAGAAATTGGTGTAGAAATTGCTAAAATTGAAAAGCAAAATCTATCTAGCGAAGAAGAAGCTAATCTTAAAGAAGATTTATTCCGTGACTTTGCTGTAAAATCAGAACGTATCCATACCCTAAACCAGTTATTAAAGGCTTACGCATTGTTTGAAAAAGACATTCAATACGTAGTGATGGATAACAAAGTAATGATTGTAGATGAGCAAACAGGTCGTATTATGGATGGTCGTCGTTATTCAGACGGTTTACACCAAGCGATAGAAGCTAAAGAAAATGTAAAGATTGAAGACGCTACACAGACTTTTGCTACAATTACTCTACAAAACTACTTCCGTATGTACCGCAAGTTAGCTGGTATGACAGGTACAGCAGTAACAGAAGCTGGAGAATTCTGGGAAATCTACGAATTAGATGTTGTTGAAATCCCTACCAACAGACCAATTGCTCGTGATGACCGTGAGGATTTAGTGTACAAAACAAAACGCGAAAAGTATAACGCTGTTATTGATGAGGTTACTAAATTATCACAATCAGGACGACCAGTTCTTATTGGTACTACTAGTGTAGAGATTTCTGAGTTATTAGGTAAAATGTTATCGATAAGAAAAGTACCTCATAACGTACTTAACGCAAAACTTCATAAAAAAGAGGCAGATATTGTAGCTGAAGCTGGTAAACCAGGACAAGTCACCATTGCAACAAACATGGCTGGTCGTGGTACAGATATTAAATTAAGTGACGAAGTTAAAGCTGCAGGTGGATTAGCTATTATTGGTACAGAACGTCATGACTCGCGTCGTGTAGACCGACAGTTACGTGGTCGTGCAGGTAGACAAGGTGACCCAGGTAGTTCGCAATTCTATGTATCTTTAGAAGATAATTTAATGCGTTTATTTGGTAGTGAACGTATTGCTAAAATGATGGATAGAATGGGATTACAAGAAGGCGAAGTGATTCAGCATTCTATGATTTCAAAATCTATTGAGCGTGCACAGAAAAAAGTAGAAGAAAATCAATTTGGTGTTCGTAAACGTCTACTTGAATATGATGATGTAATGAACTCGCAACGTGAAGTAGTTTACAAACGTCGTTACCACGCATTATTTGGTGAGCGTTTACGTGTAGATTTAGCTAACATGATTTATGATACTTCTGAGTTAATTGCAGAGACCAATAAAGATGCTAACGATTACAAAAACTTCGAGTTTGAACTAATCCGTTTCTTCTCTATGTCTTCACCAATTAGTGAAGCTGAGTTTAACAAAATGTCTGCTTTAGAGATTGCACAAAACATCTATAAAACAGCTTTTGATCACTATAAAAATAAAATGGAACGCAACGCCGAAATTGCTTTCCCAGTTATAGAAAACGTATACGAAAATCAACGTGATCGCTACAAGCGTATTGTTGTTCCTTTTACGGATGGTACCAAAACGTTACAAGTTGTAACTGACTTAGAAAAAGCTTATGAAAGTAAAGGAAAACAGTTAATCACTGACTTTGAAAAGAACATCACATTAGCCATTATTGATGATGCTTGGAAGACTCATTTACGTAAAATGGACGAGTTAAAACAGTCGGTTCAATTAGCTGTTCACGAGCAAAAAGATCCATTATTAATTTACAAGTTTGAAGCTTTTGAATTGTTTAAAAGCATGATCTCTCAAGTTAATAAAGATGTAATTTCATTCTTATTTAAAGGTGAATTACCGACAGAAACAACTAATGCTATTAGTGAAGCAAAACAAGTACGTCAAAAAGAGAATCTAAAAACTGAAAAGGAAGAAATTCCTAATTTAGACGAACGTGCTGCCCAAAATAGAGCTGCTGGTAACACACAACAACAACCACAAGTTGTAGAAACTATTGTTAGAGAGCAACCAAAAATTGGTCGTAATGACAGAGTGACTATAAAAAATGTAATGAGTGGCGAAAACAAAACCCTTAAATACAAACAAGCAGAACCATTAATTGCTAAAGGCGAATGGGTTTTAGTAAATGAATAAATAACTTATATTGAATCATATTAAAAATCCCAAAGTGTAATGCTTTGGGATTTTTTTGTATTTTTATTTAACTAAATAAAATCTTTAATTATGCTAAGAAAAATATTAGCCACAATTGCTGGTATTATAGCAGCTAGCCTATCTATTTATCTTATTGAAACCTTAGGTCATACTTTGTTCCCTTATCCTGAAGGCGCTAAACCTATGGATATGGAATGGATAAAAAACAATATAAATCTTATCCCTCGAGGATCAATGATAGCCGTAATTATTGCACACGGCGTTGGTATTGCGGTAGGTATGTTTGTTGCAGGAGTAATTTCTAAAACTTCGATTATTCCTGCCTATGTCGTTGCTGGTTTTATGGTTGTAGCTACAATTGCTAATTGGTTTATGATTCCTTCCCCTACGTGGTTTTATATTGCAGACGGAATTAGTGTTATTGCAGGATTCTTTTTTGGAAAATCTTTAGCACATCGTAATATTTATGGTAAAATTGAAACAATCAGATAACTTCTAACATTTTATAGAACAACAATTAAAGGTTTTTAAAATCATTCATCTAGCTTTAATTGCAGGATTAATTTTGTCGTATTACTTTTTAGGTGATTTAGGAAATTTAACAGAGCTAACTTTCCCAACAGTAAACAGTGAAAATTACATCTATTTATTTATCCCAATAGCTGCGTTTATTATCAGTAATTTATTATTTAAACATTTTATTTCTAAAATAGATAATAACCTTTCTGTACAACAAAAATTAGTTAGTTATCAAACTGCATCAATTATAAGATGGGCAATTTTAGAAGGCGCAGCTTTCTTAATTTTATTAATCTATCCAGAATTTCTTCTTTTTGGAATATTATTAATTGTTTATTTGGCTCTACTTATTCCTACAGAAGCAAGAATAAAAAGAGACTTAAATCAATTTGATTAAACCAATCCTAGTATTGGTTTTGGATCTATTGTATTTTGTTTATAAAACTCTAATTCTTTAGCACTACAAACACCAGGATAATCTCCTTCTTTACCTTGTAAATCTTTTATAATTTGAAAGTGAAGATGCGGCGCATAATCTCCATTTACCTTTGCATCTCCTAATTGCGCAATAATGTCTCCTTGTTTTACACTTTGATCAACTTTAATATTTTTAATTGAAGCACGCGATAAATGACCATAAAGTGTATAAAACTTATGATTTCCTAAGCTGTGCTCTAAAATTATAGTTGGTCCGTAGTCTCCAAAATTATTATTATCATTAAAGCTATGGATTACTCCATTAAAAGCAGCAAGTATATCTGTTCCTGCAGGACACCATAAATCTAAACCCAAATGAATATTACGTTGCGCTTCTTCGGTTTGAGAAGAAAAGTAATCACTACGGTCATAAAGATTTCTATGCTCTAAATAGCCACCATATGCAACTTTTTTATTAGCTTTTTTAAGATAATTATTAATATAAATTTCCCAAGCTTTAGAAGAAGACACATCAAATAACTTTAAATCTTCATTCTGTTTTGACAAATCTATTGCAACATAATCATCAATTGAAATTGAATAATCAACAACAAAAATTTCTTCTTGATTTGAAGCATCTAAAATCTTATTTAAAACCATTACGCTATTCTTATTTTAGAGAATAAAGATAACATCTAAATTAATTTTTCGTTATACTTATATTCAATAAATTTGCTATACTTTTATATTCAATAAATCCTTAATTCTACAATGAATAAATTTTTAAAGTGGATAATATATGCCCTAATTACAGTAGCTGTACTTGTTTTAGGCTATCAATTTTTTACTAAAACTGGTGTTTTTGAGCAACGTTTAAGTCCGCCAAAAACAGTTGCTTTTAAAGTAGACGATTTAAATTTAGAAGTGTTTTACAATCGTCCTTCAAAACGTGATCGTGAAGTTTTTGGTGCATTAGTACCATTTAACCAAGTTTGGCGTACTGGAGCAAACGAAGCTACTACTTTTGAAACTAATCAAGATTTAACCGTACAAGGCATGTATCTACCTAAAGGAAAATACACCATTTGGACAGTCCCTATGGAGGACACTTGGAAAGTAATGTTTAACTCTAAGCAATACGAATGGGGAGTAAATGAAAAAATGGAACCTATGTGGGATCCAAATTTTGATGTTATTGAGGCAGAAGTGCCTGTCAAGGATTTAGACAAACCTGTTGAGCAATTTACGATTGCTTTTGACAACTCTACAGACGACTTAAAAATGACAATGGCTTGGGATGATGTAAAAATTGAAATTCCTTTAAATAGATAGTTTTAACATAGATTCATAAACTTTTGGCTAAAAAAGAAACTCATAAATCGGCTTTATCTGAACAAAAAGGTGTTTCAGCATCTGAAATCACCAATGCCGAAGCTGTTTCAAAATTAAAAGTAAAACGCAAATCTAAAAGGGACACACAAGACTTAATTAACTCGCTTCTTGATGGAAATATTACAGCTTTAAGTCAAGCTATTACAATTATAGAAAGTAAACACACCAAACATCAAGAACAAGCACATCAAATTGTTAAAGCTTGTTTACCTCATGCTAACAAATCAGTTAGAATTGGTATTACCGGCGTACCTGGTGTAGGTAAAAGTACATTTATTGAAGCTTTTGGTAATTATCTAACTGCACAAGGTAAAAAGGTTGCGGTACTAGCTGTAGACCCAAGTAGTTCTTTAACTAAAGGAAGTATTTTAGGTGATAAAACGCGTATGGAATCTTTAGTTAAAAATGAAAATGCCTACATACGTCCTTCGGCTTCAGGAGAATCGCTTGGTGGCGTTGCCAGAAAAACCAGAGAAACTATTACGCTTTGTGAAGCTGCTGGTTTTGATACTATTATTATTGAAACCGTTGGTGTAGGACAAAGTGAAACAGCTGTACACAGCATGGTAGATTTCTTTCTACTTTTAAAATTAGCTGGTGCTGGAGATGAGCTACAAGGTATTAAACGTGGTATTATTGAAATGGCAGACGCTATTGCTATTAACAAAGCAGATGGCGATAATCTTAAAGCTGCTAAGCTAGCTAAAGTAGAATTTAACCGCGCATTACATCTTTATCCTGCAAAAGCTTCTAATTGGCAACCAAAAGTAACTTTATGTAGTGGTTTACAAAATGAAGGTATTGCCGATATCTGGAAAGTTATAAAAGAGTATTTAGAAATTACAAAATCTAATAATTACTTTAGCTCAAAGCGTAATGAGCAAAATAAATACTGGTTAATTCAAACTATAGAAGAACAATTAAAGAGCGACTTCTTTAATCACCCAACTATAAAAATTGAATTACAAAAACAATTAGCTTTAATTGAAGCTAATAAAACTACTCCTTTTGTTGCAGCTGAATATTTATTAAACTTAAAAAATTAAAAGTTAGCTTTATACCATTCTACTTGTTTTTCTACTGATTCTAGTAGCGTAGTTTTCGGGTTATAATTAAGTAGCTTTCTAGCTTTATCAATATTAGCTTTTGTACGTAATTGGTCACCTGCTCGTTTGGCAATAACATTAATTTTAATTGGCTTTCCTAAAACTTTTTCTACAGCATCAATACCATCTTGTGTAGTATGTTCTACTTCTGTTCCAAGATTAATAATTTCGCCATTTACTTTGTCTTCATTTCCTATAACGCTTACTACGCCATCAACAATATCTCCTACATAAGTAAAACTTCGTAAATGCTTATCACTACCTTCATAAAGAGGAAAAGCTTCACCATTTAAACCACAAGCGATTAGTTTAGTATACATTTTTTCTGGACGTTCTCTTGGTCCTATTACAGAGTATAGTCTTAAAGAACAGCTTTTTAACTGCTTTTCTCTACTTTTTTGAAGCACTAACTGCTCGGCAGTTAACTTAGTTACACCATAATGCGATGCAGGTTTTGGTGCTACATCTTCTGGAAAAGTTGCTTCTAAACCATAAATAGATGATGTACCGATGTTTACAAACAGTTTTAAATCTTCTAATTGTAATGCATAATCAATTAGATTTTTGGTTGCCATAACATTATTTGTAAAATAATCTTCAAAAGTAGATGTTGAGGATATACCAGGTTGTGCCGCATAATGGAAGATATAATTTATGTCTTTTGGCAGCTTATTTATATCTGTAATTTCTCTTAAATCTAACTTTAAAACTGTAATCCCTTTTTCATTTAAAGCTTTTTCATTTAATTGCTTTAAATCTAAACTATAATAATCATTAAAGTTATCTACTCCAACAACCTCATGCCCCATTTTTTGGAGTCTTTCTGCTGTATGAGAACCTATAAAACCAACTGCTCCAGTGACTAATATCTTCATAAAAAATTTTGAAATGTTTTACAAAATAACAACTTTTAAGTGAAACATAAATTGCTATTGATAAAAAATAATACTTTTGCATATCTAACAACTTACTATTCATGAAATTTAGAGCACTACTGATAGTTGCTATTTCTTTTTTATTACTAACCTTTAATTTAGGGTCATGGGGAATTACAGAAACTAGCGAGTCTAGATACGCAGAAATTAGCAGAGAAATGTTAGTCAATAATGATTATGTACATCCTAAATTATTAGGCATACATCATTATCATAAACCACCTATTACCTATCAAATTACAACTTTAGGGTATAAAATTTTTGGAGTTAATGAGTTTGGCGCTAGATTTTTTTTACAAATTGCAATTCTAATACAATTAATCTTAGTTTATAATATTACTTTACTTTTTTACAAAAAAAAGAAAATTGCCTTTTCTGCAATGCTTATTTACTTTTCTTTTCCTATTGTTATTATTTCTTCAAGAAACTTAACTACAGATGCTTATTTAACTACTACCGTCCTGGCATCTATTTTCTTTTGGTTGTATTATAAATTAAGGGCTTCTAAACCTATTTTTATTTATTTATTCTTTATTTCGTTAGGTTTAAGCTTTGAAATAAAAGGTCCTGTTGGTCTTATTTTTCCTTTTGTTTTTATTATAAGCCACAGATTAATCACTAAAGAAAAATTAAAAATTACAACACATCATATTCTAGGTTTTATTTTATTTTTAGCAGTGTCTTTAGCTTGGTATTTTGTTGTTTTTATTGAAAACCCTATGCTATACAATTACTTTTTTAAAGAACAAATTGTAAATCGTATTAGCTCAAAATCTTATAACAGATCTAAACCCTTTTGGTTTTATCTCTTAACACTTCCTGCTATTGGCTTACCATGGATATTCTTTTTATGTCATCAAACATATAAAGGTTTCAAAAATATTAAAAATCAAAAATCTTACAGTTTGATTTTAATTTGGACTATATCAACTATTATAATATTATTTTCTGCATTTAAAACAAAGCTTATACTTTATATTTTACCTAGCTTTGGTTTTGTAGCAATACTTACTGCAAAACTATTAAGTCAAACATCTCCTAAAACTTTAAAAAAATACAACCTTATAATTATTAGTTTTATTGGCTTAATTGCAAGCTCTTTAATTGTTTTATCTATTATTGATTTTAAGTTTAATTATAGTTTAATTACTGCGATAATAATGTCTTTATTAGTTAGTATTTTTATTGTATTAGTTTTAAAAAATAACAAAGGACTTTTAAGGACAAGTATTTTAGGCTATTTATTAGGTGCTTTTTTATTAACAAGTGGCACTCAATTTTTAAAACTTAATGATTCTGAGTTAAATTCGACAAGAGAAGTATTTAAATTTATAAACACTAAACTACCTCAAAAAGAAAATATTGTAGTATATAATTATCTTATAGCTTCATCTCAATTTTATTCAGATAAGAAGGTGTATATTTTAAATGATGGACATAATACAGTACAACGCGAAACTCAATTTGAAACTTCTACTAATTGGAAAGATTATAACTTTAATTTACATACTGAAAACGGAATTAATAAAGCAAAAAATATTCTAAATAAAAATGCTGTATTAATAACTAGAAAAAAACACGATATCCGAGAGCATAATAAGTATCTAAAAAGAAACTTGCCTAATCGCAAAGAAATTGGCACTTGGGTAATCTATTACTAAAAAAATAATACTTTTGTAAGACTAAGTAAAGCATAATGAGTTACGAATTTACGATTATCGTTCCTGTTTATAATGAAGAGGATAATTTAGCTAGAGTTGAAGAAGAACTTTTAGCGTACACAAAAATAGCTAGCAAAACCACAAAAATATTATTTGTAAACGATGGGTCTAAAGACAAAAGTCAGCAACTAATCGAAGACATTTGTACACGTAATGATGCATTTTACTATATTCTTTTTAAAGAAAATAGAGGCTTAAGCGCTGCTATAAAAGCTGGTTTTGATTATGCAGACACAGCACTTGTTGGCTATATAGACTCTGATTTACAAACTGCTCCTTCAGACTTTAACCTACTTTTAGAACATATAAAAGACAACGCATTAGTAACTGGTGTTCGTTCTAACCGAAAAGATAGTTTTGTAAAAAATATGTCTTCTAAAATAGCTAACGGTATTAGACGTGCTTTTACTAAAGACGGTATGGATGATACAGGTTGCCCATTAAAAGTCATAAGAACAGATTATGCCAAACGTATACCCATGTTTAAAGGTTTGCACCGTTTCTTACCAGCTATGATTTTATTACAAAACGGTAACATAAAGCAAGTACCTGTTCAACATTTTCCGCGTATTGCTGGTCAAGCTAAATTTGGTTTATGGAATCGGCTTTTAGGTCCTTTGATGGATTGTTTTGCTTATTTATGGATGAAGAAAAAGTATATTAATTACGATGTTGCTAAGAAAAAATAAATGAGTGACTGGTTAATATATAGTATTGGTTTTTTGGCTCAAATCCTCTTTTCGTCTAGGCTAATCATACAATGGATTACTAGCGAAAAACAAAAAAGAGTTATTACTCCTACTCTATTTTGGACGCTTAGTTTAACTGCTTCTTTTTTACTGTTTATTTACGGTTATTTAAGGCATGACTTTGCAATAATGTTAGGTCAAGCACTTACATATTATATCTATATTAGAAATCTTCAACTACAAAATCAATGGAATAAGTATCCTACACTAATGCGATGGGTGTTACTACTAATGCCAGTTTTTGTGGTTATTTTTTATTTTAATAATAACCGTATAGATGTCAACCATTTATTTAAAAACGAAGCTATTCCGTTATGGTTATTAGTTTTAGGTATTGTCTCTCAAATAGTATTTACTTTAAGATTTGTGTACCAGTGGATGTATTCTGAAAAAAATAAAGAATCCTCTTTGCCTTTCGGGTTTTGGGCATTAAGTTTTATAGGCTCTTTACTTATTTTAACGTATGCTATTTTTAGAAAAGATCCCGTATTATTAGTTGGTCACTTACTTGGCGCAATTATTTATATTAGAAATCTTTTAATTTTGAAAAAACAAGATGCCTAAATTTATAAAAAACTATCCATTAATTTTACTTTGCCTTTTTATAGGCATTATGCTGTTACCTAATTTAGACAGCATACAGGTAACTATTATGGAAGCCCGTAATTTTATTACCGCCAGAGAAATGATTACAGATAGCAACTGGTTACTAACCACTATGAATGGTGTACCACGTTATCAAAAACCACCATTACCAACTTGGATTACTGCTTTATCTGCATTAATCTTTGGGATTAAAAGCGTATTTGGAATGCGTTTACCTGCTATATTAATGGTTATGATTTTAGGTGTTTTTACTTATAAATTATCAAAATTCATACTTAAAAGTAGAGCACATAGTTTAATAAATGCATTAATATTAATCACATCTTTTTACGTTATAGGTATTACTATAGAAGCGCCTTGGGATATTTTTACTCACGGATTTATGATGATTGCTATTTATTATTTATTTCTACTATTTAAAAGCGAAACAGTTAATTGGAAACACATTCTTTTAGCTAGTTTAGGTATTGCTGCTTCTCTATTAAGCAAAGGTCCTGTGTCGTTTTACGCATTGTTATTACCATTTTTAATTGCTTTTAGTTTCTCATTCAATTATAAAAACTTAAAAGCTAAAATTATTCCTTTTATAATCATATTAATTCTTGCTGTTATTTTAGGTGGTTGGTGGTATCTTTATGTAAGATTAGAAGATCCTCATACTTTTGAAGCTATAACAAGTAAAGAAACCGCTAATTGGACAAGCTACAATGTTAGACCTTTCTATTATTATTGGAGCTTTTTTACGCAAAGCGGAATTTGGACAATTCCAGCATTTATAGGATTATTGTATCCATATATGAAACGTAGAGCAATACATTACAGAGCTTATAAATTCACGTTTTTATGGACTATTGCTGCTGTAATTTTACTCTCAATAATTCCTGAAAAAAAGTCACGTTATTTAATGCCTGTCTTAATTCCGTTAGCATTAAACACAGGATTTTATATAGAGTTTTTAATTAGAAAATTTAAGTACTTAAATAATAAAAAAGATACTTTACCTGTATACTTCAATTTTACATTAATTGCTATTATCGGTATCGTTTCCCCTTTTGGATTAGCCTATTTATTTTATGAGCAATTTCATAGTAACATTATTGCATTTTCAATTTTTGGTCTAGTTTCTATAGTTATTTCATTTTTTATTTTAATACAACTATACAAAAAGAAAATTAAGTACGTATTCTTGTTAACAGTAGTCTTTTTTGCGAGTCTTTTTGTGTTTGGCTTACCTGTATTTAAAACATTTACTAGCAAAAATTATAAACCAGTGTCAAGGTTATTAAAGCAAAATGAAATCAACGATATTAAAACTTATAGCTTAGGTGAAGCAACGCCTGAAACCGTTTGGCAATATGGCGAAAAGATTCCGACAATTATTAATTTGAATACTATTGAAAATCTTCCAAAGGACTCAAAATTTGGATTATTAACTTATGGTCTTTCTGAAGAAAAAATTTCATTTTTAAGCTCCTATTTCAATGTTAAAAAGATAAATCATTATGATTTAAATGAAGCTGAGCCAGGTAGCAGGCAATACAGAGACAGATTAACTTTTGATTATTACGAACTAGAAAGGAAATAAAAATTACCTTAGCGTAAAGCGTTTATGTAAGTAGCTTTCAAATCTATAGAACATATAACCTGAAAATCCGCCAAAAATCATACCTGATAAAACATCTAACGGATAATGTACACCAATATATATACGGCTATAACCCATTGCTAAAGACCAAACAATTAATATATATATTAAATATTTAAATCGCTGTTTTAACATAAAACCTGAAAAAATAGCTACTGCCATACTATTACTGGCATGACCAGAAAAGTAACCATATGCTCCGCCACACCAAGATTTAACTAAACGCATAACATCTATCAAATCTGCTTCGTGACAAGGTCTTGGTCGTTTTAAACCATATTTAAATAAGTTTGTAATTTGATCTGTAAACAGGATCATTAAAGCAATAACTACAGCGGTTAGAATAATGGATTTATCATTTCTTTTTTTATACATAAAGAAGAAAAGCACTGCATAAAAAGGAATCCAATGCAATTTATCTGTATAAAACATCCAAAATCCATCCCAAGAAGGATTACCTAGATTATTAAGGAATAAAAAAACTTGTTTATCTAATTCTAAAATTTGTTCTAACATGTAATTAGTCTTCGTATCGTGCTACTTCTCTGTCATAAAATGCAGTAGCTTCGTTGATTAAATTTTCCATTTCTAGCTCTAATTCTTTTTCATCATGTTGATCAAAATCTTCAAGCCATTCTACTTCATCGTCTTCTAAGTTTATAATAAACCGAGGAAAATCGGTATGTATTACAAATATAGCGTTTGGAAAATCTGTATTGTCGCCTAATATGTATTTTGGTAGTTCCATTTAATTAGTGTCTAAAGTTGAAAGTATTTAAAGTGGCTAAAGTTAAAAGTATTTAGAGTATATTAAATTTTTAATATGTTTATTTTTCAAAGTTAAAACTTATTTGCGATAGAAGTGAAAAGTGCGAGTAGTTCTTTTGCTTCATTTCTTATTTCTTTTAAATTTTTACTTTCAACAAAACCTAATTCTTCTATAATTTCTAACCAATAATCTGTTTCGCTAGCTTCTGCTAAAGATATTTTTAGTTTATTAGAAAAGTCTTTTGTACTTCTACTTCTATTGGCTTCTCTATAATTTGCTCCAATGCTAGTTCCTGATTTTGATAATTGATTTCTCAATACAAGTGCTTCTGGCGTATTGGGTAAACTTCCTGATAATTTTAAGATTTTAATAGCAAATGTTATTGTTCTTTTTTCTAAAACTTTAGCAAATTCTTTATTGGTCATAATCACTTATTGTTTAAACAAATATAACCAACAGAAATAATTAATCTTGAGTATTATCCAATACTTTAAATACTTTAGACACTTATAACTTAGGCACTTTAAGAATGAGTAACTAAAAGTTTTTTTGTAAGATAATTAAACCTAATAAACAATAAAATTGCTGCACTAGTTAAGCCTGCTAATAAGCCAATCCAAATTCCAAAGCTTCCGTACGCATCTTCTTTTCCTAAAATCCAGCTTATAGGAAAACCTATTAACCAATAGGCAATAAAGGTAATTAATGTTGGTATTTTAACATCTTGCAAGCCACGTAAGGCGCCTAAAACAATAACTTGTAAACTATCACTGATCTGAAAAATAGCCGACGCAATTAGTAACTGTGATGCTATTGTGACAACTTCGGTATTGTCTTTAAAATTAATAACATCGTCAAAATCTACGTACAGTTTTGGCAGTGCTTCATTAAAAATTAAAAATAAAACTCCAAAAACAACAGCAAAAATAAACCCTAATAAAAACAAAGAAAAAGCGATACGACGTAATTCGAAATAGTGTTGTAATCCTTTTTGGTTACCGACTCTAATCATAGATGCTACACTTAATCCCATAGCTACCATAAAGGTCATAGAACTTAAATTTAAAGCAATTTGATTTGCTGCTTGCGGATTTTTACCTAACAAGCCACTTAACCAGATTGCTGCTGTAAAAATGGCTACTTCAAAAAACATTTGCATTGCACTTGGCGCACCAAGACCAATAAGTTTATTAATCATTGTTTTGTCTAAAACTAATATTTTAATATTGGTGACAAAATGTTTTGATTTTTCTCGTCCTTTTAACAACCACCAAATATGTGCTACCATTACAAAACGAGAAATTAAAGTCCCATAAGCTGCACCAACTATACCCATTTCTGGAAAACCAAACTTACCAAAGATAAGCACATAGTTAAAACCCACATTAACCACGTTAGCTACTATAGTAGCATACATTGGATATTTGGTTAAAGACAATCCATCACTAAATTGTTTAAATGCCTGAAAGACGACTAAAGGTATCAAAGAAAATGCTACCAAATCTAAATACGGAATAGCTAATTCTACAACCTCAACTGGTTGTTTCATTAAATACATTAATGGTTTGGCAAAAAACACTAACAGAAACAACAACACGCCTAAAACAGTACATAAAAATAATCCGTGTTTAAAAGCAGATTTTCCTTTAGCAAAATCGTTTGCTCCATCTGCTTCGGCTACCAAAGGTGTAATGGCTGTACTAAAACCAATACCTAAAGACATAGCTATAAACATAAAACTATTACCTAAAGATACTGCTGCTAACTGCGCCGTACCTAATTGACCTACCATAATATTGTCTATAAAACTAACAAAGGTATGTCCTAACATACCTAACATGACTGGTGCTGCTAGTTGCCAATTGTACTTAAATTCTTTTGTGTAATTGCTCAAAACCATTTTGCAAAAGTAGTGGTTTGAGAAAATTTATTTATAAGAAATCAACTTAAATTCACTTAAAAATTAGCCACTTCTTTTTTAGCCATTTCAAACTCCTCAACCATCTCTTTTACAATCTCAGCAACTGGTTTAATGTCATGAATTAATCCTGAAATTTGTCCAATTTCAAGCTCACCTTCATCTAAATCGCCTTCAAACATTCCTTTTTTTGCTCGAGCACGACCTAATAATTCTTTAAGTTGTTCTGGTGTTGGGGCTGATTTATACAACGCTTCAACATCATTAAAAAACTTATTTTTTACTAATCTTACTGGCGCTAATTCTTTCAAAGTTAATTGCGTATCGCCTTCTTTGGCATCTACAACGACTTGTTTAAACGCTTGATGCGCACTACTTTCTGTACTCGCCACAAAACGACTACCAACTTGCACGCCATCTGCGCCTAAAACCATACATGCAAGCATGGCTTTTCCTGTTGCAATACCGCCTGCTGCCAATAAAGGAATTTTTAAATGTTCTTTAACCATTGGTATTAGCGTAAGTGTTGTTGTCTCGTCACGACCGTTATGTCCGCCAGCTTCAAAACCTTCTGCAACAACAGCATCTACACCAGCGTCTTGAGCTTTTAATGCAAATTTTACACTACTAACTACGTGTACAACTGTTATTCCTTTGTCTTGCAACCATTTAGTCCATGTTTTTGGATTTCCTGCTGAAGTAAATACAATCTTTACCCCTTCTTCAACAATAATATTCATAATTTCCTCAATGTTAGGATATAACATTGGCACGTTTACTCCAAAAGGTTTATCGGTTGCTTGTTTACATTTTTGAATATGTTCTCTTAGCACATCTGGATACATACTTCCTGCGCCTATTAAACCTAAAATCCCTGAATTACTTGCAGCAGAAGCTAATCGCCAACCGCTATTCCAAATCATTCCGCCTTGTACTATTGGATATTTAATATTGAATAAGTCTGTAATTCTATTTTGCATATTTATTATTAAGTTGTTGATTTATGACCTCTCGACTGCGCTCGAGGTGAATTGGTTTTTACTTCTAGTTTTTTATGATTTTTTTGGTGATACTTAATCCGTTAGCTTCAATTTTTGCTAAATAAACACCTTTAGATAGATTACTTACATTGATTTTTTTCTGTGTTGAAGACACTGTTTTTTCAAGCACTTTTTTTCCTAAAATATCATATAATTTTACGGTTGCAGTGTCATATTGGCTAGGAATTTCAACATACAATAAATTATTTACTGGATTAGGATATACTTTTAGTTTAGTAGTTTCATTTTGAAATTCGACCAAAGACAATCCATTGGCTAATGCTAATGATAAATCAGGAATACCATAACCTAAAAAATTATCAGAATTATTGTATTGTGAAGCAGACTCACGAACCAATTGCATAATTTGTTGATTGTTTAATGTTGGTAATGCTTGCCACAAACATACAACGCCGCCAGCTAATATTGGTGAGCTAAACGATGTACCGTTTAATGTAATAATAGCATCGTTTGTACCAATAACATAACTTGCTTGACCTTGCGCTACAACGTCTGGTTTTTGTGTTGGTTGTGCGCTACTTCCTTGAGAACTAAACGAGGCGTAATTACCAGATGCATTTACTGCTCCAACACTTAATACGTTAGGCGAATCTGCTGGCGCACCAACAATTTGCCAAGAAGAATTACCTGAATTTCCTGCAGAATTAACCAATAACATTCCTTTTTGCGCTGCAAAATTAGCGCCACGAGTTATAAACGCAGTTTGTCCATTCATTTCGGCTGGAGTATAACTATAATTTGGATTATCAAAAGTGGTGTAACCAAGTGATGTATTAATAACATCTACACCTAAACTATCTGCACGTTCTGCAGCTTCAACCCAAAGTGTTTCTTCTATTGGTGTTTCTGTAGCTGCGTTTTCGGTTCTAAATAAATAATATTCTGCATCTGGTGCAGTACCAACAAACTGATCTTGTACATAACCTGCCATATCGCTTAAAACCCAAGTACCGTGAGCGTTTCCTGTATACGCATACACGTCTGGATTTCTGTCTACAAAATCATATCCGCCTAAAATTCCATTATTAGAATTTAAACGGTTAAAGCCTGACATGGTTGGCACATTAGGAAAACCTGAGTCTAACACAGCTACTGTCATTCCTGTTCCTGTAAAATCTGCAAGATGCAAATCGTCGCCATTAAACATTTCTATTTGGTTGGTAGCGCTTCCGTAATTAAAAACTGTTTGGTTAGTTTCGATATCAAATTTGTTTTGATTTTGAGATTGTCTTGCATTAAGATTACCATCTGCAAATTCGATATGATCAACAAAAGTTAATCCTGTTAACGCATTAATATCGGTTTCGGTTCCTAATACATGAACCACGTTTAACCATTTGGATTTAGCAAGAACTGTAATTCCTGTTTGGACTTTTATTTGAGTAATATATCCTTCGTCAACAGGTACATCATTATAATCTACAGTAACGTTGTGTGCTGCTTTACGATCCAACGCTTTTTGAGTTAAAATTGAAATTGGATTTGCTAACGCAGTTGCACTATTTGGTTTGTCATTAAGATAAACCCAAGCGTGCTCTTGAGCAAAAACTGAATAGCTTATTAGAAAAGCAATTATAAGTAAAGTCTGCTTCATTTCAGTAACCATTTATAGTTACTGCAATTTAAGAAATTACTCCGGAACCAACTAATTCTTCACCTAAATACCAAGCTACAAATTGACCTTCGGTAATTGCAGATTGCGCGTCTTTAAATTCAACATACAAACCAGTTTCTACTTTGTATAAAGTGGCATCTTGTAAGGGTTGTCTGTAACGTATTCTGGCTTTAACTTGCATAGTTTCGCCTTCATTAATTGCTAAATCTTCTCGGATCCAGTGTAATTCGTCATTAGACACAAATAACACGTTACGTAATAATCCTGGATGGTTTTTACCTTGACCTGTATAAATCACGTTTTCATTTACGTCGGTTTCAATCACAAAAAGTGGTTCAACAGTTCCTCCAACCGCTAATCCTTTACGCTGTCCTTTTGTAAAATAATGCGCACCTTGATGCTTGCCTACAACTTTTCCATCGGATAACGCGTAGCTTTTTTTCTGACTTAAGTAGTCTAATTCTTCTAATTTATTATTGAAGTTTGGCTGTGTTTGGTTATAAATTCCGTTAGATTTTTCAACCTCAACAATAACACCTTCTTTTGGTTTTAATTGTTGTTGAAGAAATTCTGGCAATCTCACTTTACCTATAAAACATAAACCTTGCGAGTCTTTTTTATCTGCTGTAATTAAGTCTTGCTCTTTAGCAATTGCTCTAACTTCTGGTTTTAAAAGTTCGCCAACCGGAAATAATGCTTTTGCTAATTGGTCTTGAGATAATTGACATAAAAAATAAGATTGATCCTTATTATCGTCTTTACCTGCTAAAAGTTGATGAATTTCTTTTCCGTCTTTTTCAATCGTGCTTTTTCTGCAATAATGACCTGTTGCTACATAATCTGCACCAAGGTCTAAAGCAATTTTCATAAAGACATCAAATTTGATTTCTCTATTGCAAAGTACGTCTGGATTTGGTGTACGACCTTTCGCGTATTCATTAAACATATAGTCTACAATACGTTCTTTATACTGCTCGCTTAAATCTACAGTTTGAAAAGGAATATCTAGTTTATTTGCAACTAACATGGCGTCGTTACTATCTTCTAGCCAAGGACATTCATCTGATATTGTTACAGAATCGTCATGCCAGTTTTTCATAAAAAGACCTATAACCTCATAACCTTGCTCCTTTAATAAATAAGCAGCAACACTAGAATCTACGCCTCCTGAAAGTCCAACAACAACTCTTTTATTCATCTGAAATCTTTTTTTGATTTGCAAAGATACGTCATTTTTTAAACTCAAATTTAGTCATAGTCACTTAATTCTGTACTTAATTCTGTACTTAATTAATTTATTGCAATTCATTGATTTTTAAAGTTTAACAAAACATTAAATATTTTTTGTTCAAACTTTATTTAGATTTGTTAAACAAAATTACAAACCAAAAAAAATTGCTATGAAAAATTTAAAATCACTCAAAACACTTCCCTTATTATTACTAGTTACATTATTATTTTGGTCATGCAGTAATGATGATGATGGAACTATTGTTATTCAAGAAGAATTTAACATTGTAGAATTAGCCCAAGCAAATCCAAATTTATCTAGTTTAGTTGATGCAGTTATCGAAGCTGATTTAACTGCTACATTAAGTGGACCAGGACCTTTTACTGTATTAGCACCAACTGATGAAGCTTTTGCAGAGTTTATGTCTGATAATGGATGGGCGACAGTACAAGATATTCCTGATGCTGCTTTAACGCAAACATTACTTAACCATGTTATTTCTGGAACGGTAACATCTTCAGATTTAGCTAGTATGGGACGAGGTTATACAAACACATTAGCTGATGGACCTTCAAATACTAATATTAGTCTTTTATTTGATACTAATAATGGTGTTATGTTTAATAATACAGCAGAAGTTACCGCAGCAGATGTTGAAGCATCTAATGGAATTATTCACGTTGTAGACAAAGTAATTACCTTACCTACAATAGTAGACCACGCAGTAAACAACACTAACTTTTCAAATTTAGTTGCTGCATTAGGCGCAGCTGATGGAAACTTAGTTGATGTTTTATCTGGCGTTGGTCCTTTTACAGTTTTAGCACCTGATGATACCGCTTTTACTACATTTTTAGATGGTGCTGCACTTGCTGATGTTGATACTGGTATATTATCTCAAATTTTACTAAACCATGTCATTAGCGGAACAATTACATCTACTGATTTGACAGGTTTAGGTGAAGGATATTCAAACACTAATGCTTCTGGACCTGATATGAACAATTTAAGTATCTATTTTAATACTTCTAATGGAGTAATGTTCAACGGAATATCAACAGTACAAACAGCAGATATTGTAGGTACAAACGGAATTATACACGCAGTAGATACAGTAATAGATTTGCCTACCATTGCTACATTTGCGACATCTAATCCTGCATTATCAAATCTTGTTGCTGCATTACAATATGCAGATACAGGAATGCCAACTGTACCATACATAGATACTGTATCAGATGCTGAAGCTGGTCCATTTACAGTATTTGCACCAACAGATAATGCTTTTGGAAATTTATTAACCGAATTAAATGTATCTGCTTTAACAGATATACCAACAGCAACAGTTGATGCTGTTTTAACTTACCATATTGTAGGTGCCAATGTACAGTCTTCTATGTTAACTAGCGGAACTGTAACTACACTAGGAGGAAATATTACAGCAGATGCTACAAACTTTACTTTAACAGATGCTAATGGAAGAGTAAGTGATATAGTCACTAGCTTAGTTGATATACAAGCTGTAAATGGAGTTGTTCACGTAATTGACAATAACGTTATTTTACCGCCACAATAGTTTTTAGATGATTGATGTTAAGTTGAATAAATTGAAACAAACAGTTTATTTGAAACAAACAGTTTATTCTTAAAAAAAAAACGCCTTAATTAATTAAGGCGTTTTTTTATTGTTCTTATATGGGTTTTTACTACGTCTAGTAAAGTCGTTTTCTTCAATAAGCTTACCGTCTTTATACGTTTTCCAGATACCATGTCTGTAATCATTTTGGTATTGTCCTTCTAAAACTAAGTTTCCTTTTTCGTCATAAGATTTATAAAAACCATGTAACATGTTATCTTTATAGGTGTACTCTCTAATTATAATACCTTCACCAGAAAACCATTGGGATAGTCCATTTAACTTTCCGTTTTTGTAGTTTGCTTTTTCAGCTACATTTCCGTTAAGATAATAGGTCGTTCTTAATCCATCTAATTCTCCTTTATTATTATAAAATTCAGAAGTCATTAATTGGTCACTATTTTTATGATAGTATAACCATTTACCTACGTAAGTTTTCCTACGCATTGTACCTTCACTTACCTTGTTTCCTGTAGACGTAAAAAATACAACTTGCGCCAAATCTGAATCTTTTTTAAACGTACGTGTTGCTGCTAAAACTGCTTTATTCTCATGGTTTTGGTAAAACTTGAATACACCAACTTCTTTACCATGTTCAAATTGTCCTTCGTATCTTAATACTTCTGTGCCGTCAAAGTTTTTTTTCCATTTTCCGTGACGTTTACCATTACTATCAAATTGGTTAAATTGTTGTGCCAACATTAATGTTGATGATAACGTGAAAATTAAAAGGGTTAAAATGTGTTTCATTATTAAATATTATATCGCTTTCGCGGAATTTAATTTACATCTATTATTTGTTAACGACATATAGCCAGTTTTGTTATAACAAAAAAGCTGCCAAATTTAATTTATTTTTTGACAGCTTTTATCTTTATAAGTTCTCGATACTATTTTTCGTTTTACTTCGACTTCGCTCAGCAACCACTAAAAATCACTAGAACTGACAATTATTTACGTTTCTTCTTTTGTTGCTCTTGCATTTGCTTTTGCTTTTCTGCCTGCTCCATCATTTCTTTCATCTTTCTTTGAAATTTACTTTCCTTTTTAGGCTGTGCTTTTTTCACTTGGATATTAGCATGGATTTTGTCTTCATCTAAAATAAAATTCTTGATGACTAATAAAATACCAATACTAATTAAGTTAGAAATGAAGTAGTACAAACTTAAACCAGATGCATATTGGTTAAAGAAAATAAGCATCATAATTGGTGCAAAGTAAATCATGTACTTCATCATCTTTGTCATGTCTGGCATGCCTTCTTGTTGTGGCGCAGACATTTGGTTTTGCCCAGTAGTTAACTTCATGTAGAAGAAAATAGCAATTGCTGCCAAAATCGGGAATAAACTTACGTGATCACCATATAATGGAATATTAAAAGGTAATTCTGCTATTACATCATACGATGATAAATCGTCTGCCCATAAAAACTTTTTCTGTCTTAAAGCAAATGCTGTTGGGAAAAACATAAACAAGGCGTAAAACACTGGCATTTGGATTAATGCTGGTAAACAACCTGCTAATGGACTTGCGCCTGCTTTGCTTTGAAGCGCCATAGTTTCTTGTTGTGCTTTTAACTTGTTGTCTTTGTACTTCTCACGAATTGCTTCTAATTCTGGCTTTAAAATTTTCATTTTCATTTGTGATAAATACTGTTTGTATTGCACAAATGACATAGCTAATTTGATTAAAACCGTCATTACAATAATAGCTACACCATATGGTAAAAAGCTACTTAAACCGCTAAATAACGGAATGAATAAAAACTTGTTGATCCATCCAAAAATTCCCCATCCAAATGGGATACTTTCAACAACATTATTGTCGTAATTCTTTAAGATTTCACTATCTGTTGGTCCATAATACAGTTGCATTTTGTTGTCTAAATTAGCACCACTTAAAGCCAATGTTGTTTTAGTTGAAAATTGCTTTGTAAAAATAGAGTCTACTTCTTCGTCTTCAACTAAATTTTTAGACGTAAAAGTAACACCATTTAATGGCTTATCTGACATTAATATAGAACTAAAAAAGTGTTGACGGTAACTTAACCAATCTACTTCATCTTCAGTTTCGTCATCATCACTCATTTGTGATAATTTGTCTACATCTCCATCTGTTTGGTAGGTTAGACGCGTGTATCTGTTTTCGTAACTAATACTTTGATCGTGTCTATATAATTTTTGCGTCCAATCTAAAGTAATTGGATTTGAAGTATTAATATTAGTCTCTATACCTTGAGATCTTATGGTAAAATCTACCATGTACTCATTAGGTTTAATCACATAATTATACTCAATAAACTTATCGGCTGCAGTTTTAAGTTTCATAGAAACTACAGTGTTTTCTCCACTTTTTGTAACCGTTGGTTGAAAGTATAAATCTTTTGTATTTAAAGTACGATTATCTGTAGTTTGAAATTGAAGATTGAATACCGAGTTACCATCTTTAACTAAGTAAATTGGTACAGAATTAAAATCTACAAACTGTTTTAATTTTACTTCTGAAAGATGTCCACCTTTAGTATTAAATTTTAAATCTAAAACTTCATTTTGAACTTCAATTTCTTTTTCTGAAGAAGTTGCTGTCGCTGCTGAATATGCAAAAGCACCAATTTTTGATTGAAGTACTGCCACTTGCGCAGAATCTTTTGCTTCTGTAAAGTCTTCTTCTGTTACTACTTTTGTATCTGCTTTTTCAGCTTCAGCTTTCTTTTTAGCATCAATTTTTGCTTGCTTTTCTGCTTCTTGAGCCTTTAATTCTTCTTCTGATGGTGCATTTTGCCACATCATGAATAATAAAATTCCGAAGATTAAGATAAATCCAATAATTGAATTAATGTCTAGTTTTTTTTCTTCCATAATTAATTAGTCCTCTAAGTTAAACGAGGAGATTAATGAGTTGTCAAATATACAACCACTTTTTAATTTAATGCCAAAGTGACATTATTTTGTCTTATGATGTTTTAAACTGGCTTTTACAAATGCAACAAATAATGGATGCGGATTAGCGACCGTACTTTTGTATTCTGGGTGATATTGTACACCAACAAACCAAGGATGTGATGGGTTTTCGACAATTTCTACCAGTTTAGTTTCTGGATTGTATCCTGTAGTTTTTAATCCTGCAGCTTCTATTTTTTCTTTATAATCACCATTAAATTCGTATCTGTGTCGGTGACGTTCTTTTATATCTTGAGATTGATACACATCGTATGCGATAGAATCTTTTTCTATATGGCAATCCCAAGCACCAAGACGCATTGTTCCGCCCATATCGGTGATATTTTTTTGGTCTTCCATAATATCTATCACAGGATTTGTAGTGTTAGGATCCATCTCTGTAGAGTTAGCATCTTTAAGCCCTAAAACGTTGCGACAAAATTCGATTACTGCCATTTGCATTCCTAAACAAATCCCTAAAAACGGGATATTGTTTTCACGAACATATCTTATAGCATCTATTTTTCCTTCTATACCGCGTTCTCCAAAACCTGGAGCGACTAAAACACCGTCAAGATGAGCTAATTTCATCTTAATATTATCTTCATTTAAGTATTCTGAGTGTACAGATTCTACATTTACTTTAACTTCATTTTCTGCACCTGCGTGTATAAATGCTTCTAGAATAGATTTGTAAGAATCTTGTAATTCTACATACTTACCGATAAGTCCGATAGTTATTTCTGACTTAGGGTTTTTATGACGTTGTAAAAATTTATTCCATTGGGTTAAATCTGGTGTATCTCCTTTTAAATCTAACTTTTTAAGTACAACAGTATCTAATCCTTGTTCTAACATTAGGTTTGGTACATCATAAATAGTTGATGCATCTATAGATTGTATGATAGCTTCTTCACGAACATTGCAGAATAAAGCTAATTTTCGTCTTAAATCGCTTGGTAATTCATGCTCTGTACGACATACTAAAATATCTGCTTGTACACCGCTTTCCATTAGGGTTTTAACACTGTGTTGTGTTGGTTTGGTTTTAAGCTCGCCTGCTGCAGATAAAAACGGAATTAACGTTAAGTGAATAACAATTGCATTATGTTCTCCTAAATCCCATTTTAATTGTCTTACAGCTTCTATATATGGTAAAGACTCAATATCTCCAACGGTTCCACCAATTTCTGTAATAACGATATCATAGTCACCAGAATTACCTAAAATTTGGACGCGGTGTTTAATCTCGTCTGTAATGTGCGGTATAACTTGTACAGTTTTACCCAAAAATTCACCACGACGCTCACGCTCTATCACACTTTGATAAATACGACCAGTCGTTACGTTATTAGCTTGACTGGTTGGTACGTTTAAAAAACGCTCGTAGTGACCAAGGTCTAAATCGGTTTCTGCACCATCATCGGTGACATAGCATTCGCCATGTTCATAAGGATTTAATGTTCCTGGATCTACGTTAATGTAAGGATCTAATTTTTGAATTGTTGTCTTATAACCTTGCGCCTGAAGTAACTTGGCTAGAGATGCTGCGATTATACCTTTTCCTAATGAAGAAGTTACACCTCCGGTTACAAATATGTACTTTGTTTTAGTTGTCATGTTGCGTTGTTAACGCGGGCAAATTTACAATTTTTAGTTGAAAACTTAGGCTGAATTTAGGATTTATTTTGAGTATCTTTTCTGTATCTCTCGTAGCAAATATTCTAGTCCATTTACTTTTAATGTATAAACAGTTTCTAGCATTTGTCCTAATTTATTTTTTGGAAAACCTTTATTATAATACCAAACTACATAATGTTCTGGCAGGTCTATTAAATACCTATCTTTATACTTACCAAAAGGCATTTTAGTGTGTGCTAATTTTATAAGAAAGTCTTTGTCTGGCTCTAGCACTAAGATTTAGATTTAAATTTTTCTAAAGTTTTTAATTGTTTGGCAACACTTTCCTGCCATTTAATTTGTGCTTCGGTATTTATAGAATGATTAGTTTCTTCATCATAAGAATTTTGCATTAAAGATAATTGCTTATTAATACTTTGATGTAGTTGGTTTAACTGATTATCTATGTCTAAACTTGGCTTTAATTTGGCTATTTGTTGTCTAAATAATCTGGCATGTAACTCTGTAATATCAAAATGAAGTTGTTCATGTCTCAAAATATTATCATCTACCATTTCTTTTTTACACCAAGAATGTTCTGGATAAAAGTGCGCTTTAACTAAAGTCCTAAAGCCATGTACTTTATTAGTTGTCTTTTTTATGGAATAGCTAAACGTAATCCCCGAAGCAGTTATAGCAACAGCATCTGTTTGGTTATTTGGTGCACCTTTAAAATCTGACCAATTTAATTTGTAATTTTCATTCCAAGAAACTTCTTCTATAACATCGCTATGAAATAGAATAAACAAACTTAATATTGAAATAAATTTTAACATAACCAATTAACGCTAAGTTAATTAAAAAATTACTCGGTTACTTCTACTATTTTTAAATCACTGTATTTTACTAAGTAAACAGCATCATTGTAATAACCGCCAAATAGCTTTTTCTTGTAAGCAAACTTATTTTCTACATAGGTTGTTAAAGGGTATTGGTTTGCAGACATATATAAATCTTCTGATGTAACTAAACGTAACACTATATCCATAGTTATATCAAAGCCTCTTGTTGCATAACTATTTGGTAATTCATTATAAGTACTTTTGTAGCGCTTTGCAAAACTATTGTTTTCGTCTTCGTTAAAAGATTTTTTAATATCTGAATACGTAAAGCTAAGATTAGATAAATGTGTATTTCTTACTTCTTCATCCTCAAACGCCTTATCCATTTTTGTAGTAGTTAAAATTATATTTGTTCCTGTTACAATTTTTGAATTTAAAAGACTTGAAACATTAGATACAAAACCTGGATTATCTGTTTCTAAAAACACCACATTTTTTCCTGGTTTTAACACGTTAATTATATCTTGATCTAATACATAATACGCATCTTTTCCTGTTTTTCTTTCTGTTCTTGAAGATAAAATTGATGCTCTTGTAAACTCTCTTTTTAATTTATCACTTATAGATTTATGTTTTTTATCTGAAATAATAATAACATGTGCTGTTGAGTCTTTTTTAAAGTAATTAATTATAGCGTCTTCTAACATATCTTCAGATGGTCTTGACTGAAAAACATTGTCTCTTAAATCTACTGTCTTAGTCAATGGTGAAATAATTGGTACGTTATCTTTTTTAAGACTTAATGCGACTTCATTAAATAATTTAGGCATTAATGGTCCAATGACTGCGCTAGTTTCTGAAAAATCATTTCTTCTTAAAATTGAAGTCACTTCGCTTTCTCTATTTTGTGTATCAAACACATCAACTTTTAGGTTTACTCCTAATTCTTGTAAAGAATCTAACGCTACTTTTACACCTGTATAAAAATCTAAAGACACACTTAAGTATCTATCTGTTTCGATTTGTTTTTTGGTGTCGTAAATAGAATCTGTATTTACCTTATTTAAACCAAAAGGAAGCATGATTGCTATCTTTTTAGTTTCAGGATTAATATTACTTTTTGTTAAATCTACTTTTCCTGCATTTGTAGTCATGCTACTTACAACACCTTCTATTGTCGAGTTACTTCCTTTAAAAGGTATTTTTAAAACCATACCTTCTTTTAGTCCTGTTTCTTCTAGTTCAGGGTTTAATTTTTCAAGGTCTTCTTGGGTTAACCCAGTTTTTAATTTAATACGATAAAAACCTTCTTTTGGCAAAACTGTATAGTAGCTATACTTTTCGTCTACTTCTTTTATGGTTTCAGCTTCTTTGTTTGGTACGTTTACAACATCACCTGGTTGTAAAACGTCTTTCATATCTGGATTTAAATCTTCAAGTTCTTGTACTGTAATTCCGTATTTATAAGCAATACGCCATTTTCCTTCTTTAGGTTGAACGGTGTAAGTAGTTAAAGGTGATTTTGTTACCACAACTTCTTTAACAATCTTATATTCTGGAATTTTTATTTGGTCGCCTTTACGTAAGTTATTAGCATACAATTCTGGATTGTGCTTTTTGATATCTTCTTGTGTAACGCCGTATTCTTTAGATAAACTGTATAGTGTTTCTTTACGTTTTACTTTATGAGTTATAAACCCTAACAGCGTTTTTGTTTCTTTTGTTGTGGTTTCTGATTCTTTTACAACTACACCTTGCTTTGGTATTATTAAAACAGAACTTACTTTTAACCCTTTTCTTGCATCAGGATTTAAGGCTAAAACAGAAGATTTTGAGACGTTGTATTGCTTTGCTATCTGCTCTAAAGTTTCTCCTGCTTGGACTTTATGGGTTTTGTAATTTTGCGCTTTCGCGGAAGCACAGCTAAAGACCATTAATAAGCCTAAAATATATAGTAATTTTCTCATATCTAATTATACGTTCTAAAAGTGCGTTAGGGATAGAACGGTTTGTTTAAGCTCTCCCAACTTTTGTTGGGAAGCGAGTAGTGAAAGCCCGACCCTTGTGGTAACGCCACTAATTTTATTAGATTTCTTTTTACAAAGAAATTTTATTCCCACTCTATTGTTGCTGGTGGTTTACTACTAATGTCGTAAACTACTCTATTAACGCCTTTTACTTTATTTATTATATCGTTACTTGTTTTTTGTAAAAACTCGTATGGTAAATTTACCCAATCTGCAGTCATACCGTCTGTACTTTCTACAGCGCGTAATGCTACGCATTTTTCGTAAGTACGCTCATCTCCCATTACTCCTACACTATTTACTGGAAGCAACATGGCGCCTGCTTGCCATACTTTGTCATACAATCCTGCTTCTTTTAATCCGTTGATAAAAATGGCATCTACTTCTTGTAAGATACGAACTTTTTCTGCTGTTACGTCTCCTAAAATTCTGATAGCTAAACCTGGACCTGGAAATGGATGACGACCTAAAAGGTTTTTATCCATACCCATTGAAGCACCAACACGTCTTACTTCGTCTTTAAACAATTCTTTTAGTGGTTCTACAATTTTAAGTTTCATAAAGTCTGGTAATCCTCCAACGTTATGATGACTTTTTATTGTTGCACTTGGTCCGCCTGTTGCACTAACACTTTCTATCACATCTGGATAAATTGTACCTTGTGCTAACCATTTTACGTCTTCTATTAAATGAGCTTCGTCATCAAAAACTTCGATAAATACACGTCCAATAGCTTTACGTTTTTTCTCTGGATCACTTTCATCTTTTAAGGCATCCAAAAAGCGTGCCGAAGCATCTACACCTTTTACATTTAAGCCCATTCCTTTGTATTGTTCTAATACATCTAAAAATTCGTTTTTACGTAATAATCCATTATTTACAAAGATGCAATATAGGTTTTTACCTATTGCTTTGTGTAAAAGCATTGCTGCTACGGATGAATCTACACCACCTGATAATCCTAAAACTACTTTATCGTTACCTAACTTTGTTTTTAAATCTTCTACAGTTTCTTCTATAAAAGCATTTGGTGTCCAATCTGGATTAACTTTTGCTATTTTTACTAAGAAATTTTCTAACAGTAATTTTCCATCTGTTGAGTGATATACTTCTGGATGAAATTGAATAGCGTAAGTTGTTTCATTTTCTATTTTATAAGCTGCGTTTTGCACATCGTGTGTACTTGCTAAAAGCACACCATTTTCTGGCAAAATCTTGATTGTATCACTATGACTCATCCAAACTTGACTACCAATATGTATGCCTTCTAAAAAAGTTTCGTTTTCTTCAACGTAACTTAAGTTTGCTCTACCGTATTCTCTGGTATTTGATTCTGCTACTTCGCCACCAGAAAAATGTGCTAAATATTGTGCACCGTAGCATACCGCTAGCATTGGTTTTTTACCTCTTATATCTGATAAATCAGGATGAAAAGCTTGCTCTGATCTTACAGACATTGGGCTACCAGAAAGTATTACCGCTTTGTAGTCTTCTAAGTTGTTTGGAATTTTGTTAAATGGGTGTATTTCGGAATAGATGTTAAGTTCTCTAACTCTGCGCGCAATAAGTTGTGTGTATTGCGATCCGAAATCTAAAATAAGTACTTTGTCGTGTTGCATGCACAAAAATAATAATTGCTTTGAAAATTAC
Source organism: Mesoflavibacter sp. CH_XMU1404-2 (assembly GCF_037029465.1). Taxonomy (NCBI): domain Bacteria; kingdom Pseudomonadati; phylum Bacteroidota; class Flavobacteriia; order Flavobacteriales; family Flavobacteriaceae; genus Mesoflavibacter; species Mesoflavibacter sp. CH_XMU1404-2. The sequence continues at coordinate 135,725 of NZ_JAYMEM010000003.1, forward strand.
TATTTATGTCATGTGAAATTTCTACTTATTTTTTAACAAAACTATCAACTAAAGCATCGATTCTAATATTGCTTTTATATCTTGTTCTGTAGTATCTGGATTTATAAAGCAGAAACGTGAGACGGTTTCAAAAGTATTGCCTGTTTTCCATTTTGTAGGAGTCACTAATGCAAAACCTTTATCGTGATTTGTAAATGTCCAATTACGATAGTCTTCTGGTTGCCATCCTTTTCTTCTATACAATACGCACGATAAACTTGGATCTCTAACTAACTCTACATGATCATAATTTTCTATCATTTTACCTGCTATATTAGCTAATTCAATACCACGTTCTACAGCTTCTTTATATCTATCGGTACCGTGTGTAGCCAAACTAAACCAAAGAGGCAAACCTCTAACACGACGTGTTAATTGTATTTGATAATCTGTTGGATTGAATCCATGCGCACCTTCATCTTTAAAAATTTCTAAATATGATCCTTCTTGAGAATGTGCTTTTTTTGCTAATTCTGGTTGTTTGTATATTACTGCTCCGCAATCATACGGAGAAAACATCCATTTATGAGGATCTATTGTGATGCTATCTGCATGTTCAATTCCGTTAAATAAATGTCTTACAGAATCTGCTACCAAAGCGCCTCCACCATATGCGGCATCTACATGAAACCATAACTTTTCTTTTTGACAGATATCTGCAATTGCACTTAAATTATCAATAATACCGGCATTTGTTGTGCCACCAGTTGCAACAACTGCAAATAAACGTTGACGTTGGTGCTGGGTTAAACTGTTAATCGTACTTTGCAAAGCTTCTCCTTCTAAACGGTCTTCAGTATCTACCAATAATACATCTACATCCACCACTTTTGCCATAGCTTTTATTGAAGAATGCGCACCAATAGAGGTTATAATTAGTCCTTTTTCGTTTTTATTTTGCTCATTTAGGCTTCTCCAATATTCACGTGCAGTAACTATTGCTGATAAATTTGCTGCAGTACCGCCACTAGTAAAAACTCCAAAAGCACCTTCAGGCAAGCCTGTTAAGGATACAATCCATTTCATAGCTTCGTTTTCACAAAAAATACCGCCAGCACCTTCCATCCAATACGCACCATGAATACTTGATGCTGAAGCTACCAAATCAAACATTACAGCAGCTCTTGTAGGCGATGCTGGCACAAAAGCCAAATGACGTGGATGATCAATTTTTACATTAGCATGCATTAAATGTTCTTTCCACATATTAAATGCCGTTTCGCCTCCAATTCCTTTTTCTGTTATGGTCTCTCCTACTAAAGCTTTTAACGTTTCTGCTTTTTGTGGTTTACCAATAACATCATCTGTTTTAGAAATTCGGTCTATCGTATATTTCATGACATCTAATGTCATATCTACTAAGTCTATATCTATTTTATGCATTGTCTTGTAATTGAAGGACTAAAAACTCACTTTTTAAAGGCTCTAAATTATTAATTAATTGCGGAATTAAACGGTCTCCATACTCTAAATAAAATTGAGAAAAGTTAACACTACGCTCTTGCAAACTCTGATTTGGAAACAGTTGATTTTGCAAATCCGTAATTCGTTCTACATGATCTTTTAACTTTCTTTTTTGCGCGGTAAGCAGACGTTTTTCTAAATGTTCTAAACCTTTTATTTGCTTACGTCTTTGTGCATCTACTGCGCCAATAAATGATTTATCGGTTTGCTCTGCCAATGTATATAAATCTTCAAACTGTTGCTTTAAATGATTGATTTGAGGCGAAAAATCGATATCTATATTTGAAATTTCTCGAACACGTTTGTTAATAAACGTATCACGTTTTAAAAACAAAGAAGCATCTGAAATATTTAATTTTTCAAGTTTTTTGGCTTGTCTTTCGGTTTTTAATAATACCGAATTACGCAATAGCAACATAGGAAAGACGACATTATTTGCTTTAAAGTTTTCTTTTAACTGAAACCAATACGCTAATTCTCCGCCACCTCCAATATAGCAAAGGTTAGGTAAAATAACTTCTTGATATAACGGACGTAAAATTACATTTGGACTAAAACGTTCTGGATGATTTTTAATTTCTTCTTTAATTTCAGCAGTTGCCCACGTAATGTTTGTATTTAATACGCTATACCTTTCATCTTCAAAAACAATACGTTCTCTTAAATTTTTATCTATATAAAACAGGTTAATTTCTCTTGGATTAACTTGTATTTTATAGTCTTCGGAAGTTTTTTCAATTTCAGCATTGGTCTGCATCACTTTATCAAAAGACGTTTGCTCTATGAGTTCTTTCTCTATATAAGGCGCAAATAATTGCTTTAATTTTTTATGATTAGCATCAACAATTACCAATCCGTAATCTTTGAAAAGTTGGTTTGCTAAAAACAAGGTTGCTTTGGCTAAATTACCGTGTTTTAAATATGCTTTTTCAAACCATTCTCTTAACCTATTGGCATTGTTACCAAGCCCTAATTCTTGAGAGAAAACATCAAAAATCTCTTGCAATCCATCTGTAGATAATTCGCCAACTGCACCAGATGCTTTTTTGTTCCATCTAATCTTTTTTCCGTTGAAATTGAAATAATTAATTTCTTCAAAATCATGGTCTTCGGTTGCCATCCAATAAATGGGTACAAAATTGTATTCTGGATACGTCGCTTTTAAATTTTTAGTAAGATTTATGGTTGAAATAATTTTATATAAAAAATACAAAGGTCCAGTAAATAAATTTAGCTGATGTCCTGTAGTTACTGTAAACGTATTGTCTTTACGTAAGGCTTCAATATTATTTAAAGTTTGCAAAGATGTATCAAAAGACTGGTATTGCTCTATTAAAGTTTCTGCAAGAATTTTTCTATTTTCTGAAGGAAAAGAGGCTTGTTTTTCTTCAATTTGAAATTTAAAATTTTGAAGCTTTGGAAAGTGATTATAAAATGATTTTAGCTCTTCTTTTTCTGAGAGATAATCGGTTATTAAAGTAGAAAAATATCCTGTGTCTTTAAATGGAATACAGTCTGTTGGCATAAATGTAAAATTCTACTACAAATATAACACAGAATAGACTATTCTATGTCTTAAAATTAACATAAATCCTCAATAAACATGTTGCTTTTTTACGTATATTTATAGATAGCTCTTTAATTAAAAACGTTATGAAAACGATTAATTTTACATCACAAAAGATTATATTTTTAATGTTTACCTCTTTATATTGCTCGATATGTTTTGCTCAAAACTTAGTTGAATATAAAGGTGTTGTTTTAGATCAAAATAACAAAAACGAATTAGCTTTAGCAGACATAGCTCTTACAAACAGCAACATTAGTACGATTACGAACAGAGAAGGAGAATTTTCTATTAAAATTCCAGAAAACCAACTTAATGAGCGTTTAATAATTTCATTTTTAGGCTATAAACAGCAAGAAGTAAAACTATCTGAAATAGGTAAAAATAACGCAAAAATATACCTACAACCAGCTGCAACCATATTAGCTTCTGTAGATATTGTTAGACCTAAAAATGCGTATGATTTAGTTAAAAAAACATTATCCTTAAAAGGTGAAAATTATTTAGCTGAAAATGCATATATGACAGGTTTTTATCGTGAAACCATAAAAAAACGAAACAGAAATGCTTCTTTAGCAGAAGCTATTGTTAGCATAGAAAAACAAGCATATACCAATTCAAAATCTGATAAAATCACTTTAATAAAGTCTAGAAAACAAACTAATTATAATAGACTTGACACTTTAGCATTAAAATTACAAGGTGGACCTTTTGGCTCTTTATACGCAGATATGATTAAATACCCTGATTATGTTTTTAATAACGAAACTATCAAATACTATGATTTTAGTTTTGAACAATCAACTGAAAAAAATGGCAGAATGGTTTACGTTGTTAACTTTAAACAAAACTCTAATTATACCATGCCGCTTTACTATGGGAAACTATATATAGATTCTCAAACTTACGCACTTACAAGTGCTGATTACAACTTAAATGTTGAAAACAAAGCTAAAGCATCTTCTTTTTTTGTAAAGAAAAAACCTAATAGAGTCGAAATAACTCCTACAGAAGCTAATTACAAAGTAACTTACAGAGTTAAAAACGGAAAGTGGTATTACAGTTACAGCAACATGTTGTTAACTTTTATAGTAGATTGGAAGGGTAAACTTTTTAATAGCAAATACACATTAAATAGTGAAATGGCTATTACAGATTGGAATTTAGATAACAATACTATAAGCTCTAATGAAAATAAAAGATTAAGACCATCTAGTATCCTTCAAGATGAAGTTTCTGGTTTTACTGACCCAGAATTTTGGGGCGAATATAATATTATTGAACCCGAAAAATCTATTGAAAGCGCCATTAGAAAAATTAGTAGGCACTTAGACAAGTCTTAAATTATTCTACAACTTGTGCATACAAGTCAAAATCTTCTGCTTCTGTAACTTTAACGTTATAAAAATCGCCAGTTTTAAGGTAAGTTGTAGTTGCGTCGATTAGCACTTCGTTATCCACATCTGGACTATCAAACTCGGTACGACCAACAAAGTAATTACCTTCTTTACGATCTATAACCACTTTAAAGGTCTGTCCTATTTTTTCTTGGTTTAATTCCCAAGAAATTTGCGACTGTATTTCCATAATTTGATTTGCACGATCTTGCTTTACATCTTCAGGCACATCATCTTCTAGATTATACGCGTGTGTATTTTCTTCGTGAGAATATGTAAAACAACCTAAACGTTCAAAACGCATATCTGTCACCCATTGTTTTAAGGTTTCAAAGTCTTCTTCTGTTTCACCTGGATAACCAACTATTAAAGTGGTACGAATAGTCATTTCAGGCACAGCAGCTCTAAATTCTTTTAACAACTTAGTTGTTTTTTCTTGTGTTGTACCACGACGCATGCTTTTTAAAATCTTATCAGAAATATGCTGTAAAGGAATATCTAAATAGTTACAAATTTTTGGTTCACGATTCATAACATCTAATACATCCATCGGGAAACCAGTTGGGAATGCATAGTGTAATCTTATCCATTCTATACCTTCAACTTTTACAAGGTTTTCAAGTAATTCGGCAAGATTTCTCTTCTTATATAAATCTAATCCGTAATAAGTTAAATCTTGAGCAATTAAAATTAATTCTTTAACGCCATTTGCTGCTAATTTTTCAGCTTCAATCACTAAATCTTCAATTGGTGTAGACTTGTGTTTACCACGCATTAAAGGTATTGCACAAAAACTACAAGGTCTATCACAACCTTCTGCAATTTTTAAATAAGCATAGTTTTTTGGTGTTGTTGTTAGGCGTTCGCCTATTAATTCGTGCTTATAATCTGCTCCTAATGCTTTTAATAAACCTGGTAATTCTGTTGTTCCAAAATATTGATCTACATTAGGGATTTCTTTCTCTAAATCAGGTTTATAACGTTCACTTAAACAACCGGTTACAAACACTTTATCAACTTCGCCATCTTCTTTTTTCTGCATATAGTGTAAAATAGTATTTACACTCTCTTCTTTAGCGTTATTGATAAATCCGCAGGTATTAATAACCACAACGTTACCTTCTTGCTCATGCACCACTTCTTTACCATTAGCTTTAAGCTGCCCCATCAATACTTCACTATCGTACACGTTTTTACTACAACCTAAAGTAACAACGTTAATTTTATTTTTTTTAAGTGATTTAGTTCTCATACCTTAATTTTGGTTGGCAAAGATACGTAATGATTTATGAATTTTGATTGTTGAAACAGAATTAAAAATTATACATTAAACCTATTTAAATTAAATTAGTCTAAAATTGAAAACCAAACTGTTATGAAAAAACTGCTTTTTCTATTTTCATTTTCTTTTTTAATATTGAATTGCAGCAGTAATGACAATAATAAAATTGATGAAACACCAACTACCTATGAAGAGAGTTTATATTTTCCACCTATAAATTCAGACACTTGGGAAACTAAAACTTTAGCAGAAGCAGGTTGGAATGAAAGCCAACTTCAATCGTTATTAGATTTTTTAGATGAAAAAAACACAAAAGGTTTTATTATGCTTCATAACGGTAAAATAGTTGTAGAATCTTATATGAATGGTCATAACGCCAATAGTATTTGGTATTGGGCAAGTGCAGGTAAAACATTAACCGCAACTGTTTCTGGTATTGCTCAAGACGAAGGTTTTTTAAATATTGAAAATAAAGTTTCTGATTATATTGGTACAGGTTGGACAAGCGCTACATTAAACAAAGAAAACCTAATTACTTGCAAACATTTATTATCAATGACTTCTGGTTTAGACGATGAAACTGGAGATGATGTTTCTCCTGAAAATCTTCAATATTTAGCAGATGCTGATACACGTTGGGCTTATCACAATGTGTATGTGAAAATGCAAGATGTTGTTGCACAAGCTACTGGACAAGATTGGGATACCTATTTTAATGAAAAATTACGTGATAAAATAGGAATGACTGGTAGCTGGGTAAATTTAAATGCGTTAAGTGTGTATTGGAGTAACACACGAAGTATGGCTAGATTTGGTCTAATGACGTTAGCTAACGGTAAATGGGAAGACCAACAAATTATTAATGAAAGCTACACCAACCAAGCCACTAACACATCTCAAAACATTAATTTAGCTTACGGATATTTATGGTGGTTAAATGGTAAATCAAGCTTTCACTTACCAACAACGCAAGTTGAATTTACAGGTGAATTAATCCCAAATGCTCCAGCTGATATGTTTGCTGGTTTAGGTAAAAACGATCAAAAAGTTTACGTTGTACCTAGCAAAAACATAGTAGTCATAAGAATGGGAGAAGTTGCTAATCCTGACAACTCTTCTTTTGGTTTATCTGGTTTTGATAACGACCTTTGGCAAAAAATTAATGCGGTAATAAACTAAAAAAAAGCCTCTTTAAATAAGAGGCTTTTTTTATAATAATTTATGTTGAAAAACTTCTACTTAAAGAAAGAATCTACAAATTCATATTTATTAAACACTTGTAAATCTTCTATACCTTCTCCAACACCTATATATTTTACTGGTATTTGAAATTGGTCACTTATACCAATAACTACACCACCTTTTGCTGTACCATCTAACTTGGTAACAGCTAGACTTGTAACTTCAGTAGCTGCTGTAAATTGTTTTGCTTGTTCAAAAGCGTTTTGACCAGTACTACCATCTAAAACTAGTAACACATCATGTGGCGCGTCTCCAACTACTTTTTGCATCACGCGTTTCACTTTAGTTAACTCGTTCATTAAATTAACTTTGTTATGTAAACGTCCTGCAGTATCAATAATAATAACATCAGCATCTTGAGACACGCCTGATTGTAAAGCATCAAAAGCGACACTTGCTGGGTCAGATCCCATTTCTTGTCTTACCATTGGTACGTCTACTCTATCTGCCCAAACTTGTAATTGATCTATTGCAGCAGCTCTAAATGTATCTGCAGCACCAAGTACCACTTTAAGTCCTTTCTTTTTAAACTGATATGCTAATTTACCTATGGTTGTTGTCTTACCAACACCATTAACACCCACAACCATTAATACATAAGGAGTTTTTTGTCCGTTTGGTTGTGCTGGTAAATTTGGTATTGTGTATTCGGTTTCTTCTCCAGAATTGGTTTCGGATAACAACCCTGCGATTTCTTCGCGTAAAATTTTATTTAATTCGTCTGTACCTAAATATTTGTCTTTAGCTACACGTGCTTCAATACGCTCAATCACTTTTAATGTTGTATTTACACCAACATCACTAGTGACTAAAACTTCTTCTAGATTATCTAAAACATCATCATCTACTTTAGATTTTCCTGCAACTGCTTTACTTAGCTTACCTAAAAAGCTAGTACTAGACTTTTCTAATCCTTTGTCTAGTGTTTCCTTTTTTTCTGAAGAAAATATTTTTTTAAAAAAACTCATTTATTTTATTGTTAGTTTGTCTTGCGTTAGGGATTGAGCTATTGTTGGAGCACATCTTTGATTGCGACTAGCGAAAGCCCGACCCTTGTGGTAACGCCCTAAAATATATAACAATTTTAAGACCTAAATGATTAACCTGCTACATTGTCATAATTACATTGTAAAGAAACACAATATTTTAAAATAAAAAAAGCCACTTTCGGACAGAAAGTAGCTTAAGAGGATTGCGAAAGCGCAATTCTTATTTTTTTAACCAGTCGTTTACTAAGTCTGGCGCTATAATAGTTTCTACAAACATGTAAGCTCCTGTTTTTGGAGACTTAACCATCTTTATAGCTTTTGATAATCTCTTTGATCCTGTTTGTAAGGTTGCTACTGATTTCTTTGCCATCGTTTATCGTTTTAAATTCTTTGCAATAAAGAATATTACTTAATTTCTTTATGAACTGTCATACGCTTTAAGATTGGGTTAAATTTCTTTAACTCCATTCTGTCTGGCGTATTCTTTTTATTTTTTGTTGTAATATAACGAGATGTTCCTGGTTGTCCAGACTCTTTGTGCTCTGTGCACTCTAATATTACTTGTACTCTGTTACCTTTCTTTGCCATAATTACTATTCTTTACCTATTAGGCTAATATTATTTTACAAATCCGTTAGCTCTTGCTTTTTTTAATGCAGCAGAGATACCGATTTTATTGATTGTTTTTAACGCTGATGTAGATATTTTTAAAGTTATCCACTTATCTTCTTCAGGAATGTAAAAACGTTTCTTTATTAAATTAGCATCAAATGTACGCTTAGTTTTATTCATAGCGTGAGACACGTTGTTTCCAACCATTGCCTTCTTTCCTGTAAGTTCACAAACTCTTGACATTACTATATAACTTTAAAAGTGTTATTAAAAATCGAGGTGCAAATATACTAATAATTTACTATTTGACAATAGCTAAATAATTAATTTTCAAAAATTTCTTTTTGAAGCAACTCTAAAGTCTTATTTACGGTTTTATTTATCACGCGTTCGCGATGATTTCCCATATTAAATTGAAAGGCTTTTACGCCTTCTTTAGTGGCAAATCCAATAAAAACTGTTCCGACGTCTGCATCTGAATCGCCTTTTGTCGGTCCTGCATTACCTGTTGTTGAAATCCCTATATCTGCTTTTAATTTTTCTCTTACCTGACTTGCCATAGCTTTTGCAACTGCTTCACTAACTACAGAATGTTCTTCTATAATTGCTTGATCAACACCCAAAATATCAACTTTACTTTGCGTTGCGTAAGTAACTAATCCTCCTTTAAAATAGGCTGATGCTCCAGAATGTTGTGTAAAAGTTTGGGTTAATTTCCCGCCAGTACAACTTTCGGCAATAGCCAATGTTTGATTGGTTTTTACTAATTGATTGGATATAATTTGCTCTATACTATTATTATTATCTTCAAAACCAATAAAAATATCTTTTATTAAGGGTAAGATGTTATCTACTTGCGTTTGAATATCTGCACTTAATATATCTTCATCATTGCCTTTACCTGATAATCTTAAACGTACACGACCTAAACTTGGCAAATACGCTAATTTAATATGTTTTGGTAATTGTTCTTCTATTTGCTCTAAACGTTCGGCAATTGCACTTTCACCTAAACCATAGGTTAAAATGGTTTTATGTAAGATAAATGGTCTTTTGTATTTGTGTGCTAGTTTTGGCAGTACTTCGTCATCAATAAGCGCTTTCATTTCATAAGGTACGCCAGGTAAAGAAATAAATACTTTGTTTCCTTTTTCTATCCACATTCCTGGTGCTGTACCATATCTATTCATTAAAACTTCACAGGTTGAAGGCACTAAAGCTTGTTTTCTATTTAAGTCAGAAATTGAAGTCGTTATATACTTCTCAAAAAGCTGCTCTACATGTGCTAAAATCTCATCATTTTGCACCAAAGTATCATTAAAATACTCGGTTAATGTATGTTTGGTAATATCGTCTTTGGTTGGTCCTAATCCACCTGTAATGATAATAATATCTGCATTTTCTTCGGCTTCTTTAAAGGCTTTGATTAGGTGTTCTTTTTCGTCTTGAATAGAAGTAATTTGATATATAGAAACACCTATTGAGTTTAGCGCTTTACCAATAAACGCTGAGTTGGTATCGATAATTTGACCAATGAGAATTTCGTCTCCAATGGTTATTATTTCGGCTTGCATTATAAATTAAAATCTTCTTTAATTTCTTGACTTGCATTGTCTACTGCTGTCAACACAATAGCTAATTTGTCAGAAACATCTTTATCGGTTTGCTCAAATTTGCCCCAATCTTGTACTTCTATCAAATCGTTTAACACGCCAAGTTCAAACATATCTACTGTTGGTTTCATCTTGTGCGCTGTTTGGTAAGATAGCTTGTAGTTTTTATTTTCTACTGCTTCTTTTAAGATAGCTGCATCTGCTGGCACTTCTTCTAAAAATGTTTGCGCTAACGCCATAATAAAATCTTGATCGTTATCTGCCAGCTCTTTTATTCTATCTAATTTATAGTGTTGTTCCATTTATTTAACTTTAATCGAAAACATTTCTTTGTCTTCTATAAAACCTTTTAGCTCGTCATTAGCAACAACTTTGCCAACTCCAGCAGGCGTACCCGTAAATATAATATCTCCTATTTTTAATGTGAAATATTTTGACACATATTCGATAATCTCGTCAATTTTATAGAGCATGTGACTAGTGTTACCGGTTTGTACGGTTGTTTCGTTTTTTTGTAAGCTGAAATTTAAGTTGTTTATGTCTGAAATTTCTGATTTATCCATCCATTCTCCAATCACTGCTGCACCATCAAAAGACTTTGCTTTTTCCCACGGTAATCCTTTTTCTTTTAGTTTTTGCTGAAGGTCTCTTGCTGTAAAATCGATACCTAAGCCAATTTCTTCATAGTATTTATGCGCAAACTTTTTGTCTATATGTTTCCCAACACGATTTATTTTTACCAATACTTCTACTTCATGATGCACATCTTCTGAAAAATCTGGAATAAAAAACGGTTGCTTTTTCAACAGTATAGCTGTATCTGGTTTGATAAACACCACTGGTTCTGTTGGACGCTCGTTTTGTAATTCTTCTATATGTTTGGTGTAATTACGACCTATGCAGATTAATTTCATATTTAGATTGACTAGATTTTTAGATTACTTGATTGTTGGATTTTTAGATTTTCTTATGATTACTTAAACTGATATATTTCTGTTTAAAATTAGGTCTCGACTGCGCTCGACCTGACAAACTGCCTACTGTCTACTGCTTACTGTCTTCTGCCTACTGTCTTCTGCCTACTAACTTAATTTATTATTAAACGCTCTTAGCTTAATTGCGGTTAGCACTTTTTTAGTATACAACGGAAAATCTGCATTTAGCAACCATCCAAAATAACCTGGTTCGGTTTCTAAAACATCGGTTACTAATTTGCCTTTATGCTTTCCAAAACTAAACACTTCTTGTCCTTCTTTATTAAATGCAATAAAACCGGCAAAGTCGGCAAAACGCTTGCGTGAGCTAAACTCGGCTAAAAACTTCGCATTGTTTTCTAAATCTTCGTAACGCTCTACTTGCGCTTCTAACACTTCATAAGTTGCCAATGTATCTGCTGCTGCAGTATGTGCGTTTTCTAGGTTTTTATCGCAGTAAAATTTGTACGCTGCACTAAGTGTACGTTGTTCCATTTTATGAAAAATAGTCTGTACATCTATCGCAAGGCGAGATTTCATATCAAAATCCATATCGGCACGTAACATTTCTTCGGCTAACAACGGAATATCAAAACGGTTAGAGTTAAAACCTGCCAAATCTGCATCTTTAATCATGTTGTTAATCTCTGTTGCTAATTGCTTAAACGTTGGCTCGTTTGCTACTTTATCGTCAGTTATACCGTGTATTGCAGAGACTTCTGCTGGAATTGGCATTTCTGGATTAACCAGCCAAGTTTTACTTTCTTTATTTCCGTTTGGATAGACTTTTAAAATTGAAATTTCGACAATTCTATCGGTTGTAATATTGATTCCGGTAGTTTCTAAATCGAAAAAACAAAGTGGTTTTGTTAATTGTAAAGACATGTATTTTGCTTTAATTTATGCAAATATAAATGTAATCTGTTACTTTTACTTTGTAAAGCTTTTTTAATTTTGAAACCTTTAATTGTTTTATTTACAAACCAAATGTCATGCTGAGCTTGTCGAAGCATGATTGTTATTAATAAGCACTTCGACAGGCTCAGTGTGACAATGTAGATAAGCTCAGTGTAACCATATAGAAAAGCATTACTAGATAACTAGAATAACCTATTTAACTAATGAAAAACTATATACTTCTTTTACTTTTAACCCTTTTTACTATTAGCGCTAACGCACAAAACGACCATAAATACGTTAAGCTAACCGAAAAAATTAAAGGCAAACGTTATGAGTTATATATAGAAAACACAGACTCTATCTCTTATGATATTTTTTTAAAAGTAGATACCGAAGATTTTAGACGCAGTAGCGAAAGACCTATTTTAAAAACCATACCACCTAAGTCCAAACAACGCGTGCTAACTATGGTTGTTTTAAACGGAAAAGAAGGTAAATACACCTATACGTTAATCATAAACGAAGTAGCTTACGCCTTACAATTTGATAAAGATTTTGAGCTGTTAGACACCAAATTAGATGAAGCCTTAACATCTAAAACTGTTGAAATTTACACCCAAAACGATTGCAGTATTTGTCCTGATGCCAAGCGTATTTTAACCAAAAACAAAATTGGCTACCAAGAGTATAACATAGACCAAGACACAACCCATTACAATAAATTAATTAAAGAATTTAAAACCTTAAAACCCAATAGCGCTGTTAACCACATTCCTATTTTAAAAGTGGACAATAAAGTGTATAACCAAATTGAAAGTTTAGAAGATTTTATTGAAGCTTTGCGTGATGGGTTTAACTAAAAGTTTGGTTAATTGAATTTTTACTCTAACTTCGTTTAACTTTAAAAATAAGAAGTAAAAACTCTCTTTACGATTAAATTGTAACACTTTAAATTAAGTAACTGATGAAAACGTTTAATCAGAAAAAATTATTTACTAATAATGAATTCAGAATAACTGAATCAAAACTATACTACAATGTTACAAAATTTGGAGATGGCAACGAAATTGACATCCCTTATGAAAACCTTGTCGGAGACAAAGTATCTTTCAAATCTTCAAACGGTTTTGCTCTAGCTATTTCTATAGTTCTTTTCGCTGTTGGAATAATGACACATATAGATAGTTATAGCTACGGTGAGAATAGAGATCCATATTTAGCATTTTTTTGGATTGCATTAGGAATAATTATGCTAACTGTATATTTTTTTTCTAAAAAAGATTATTGGAAAATCAAACTATCTAATAACAGTCATTTATATATACATAAAAAAATACCTAGTGAAGAAAAAACAAACCAATTTTTATCTGACTTAATTGATACTAGAAATATTTACCTAAGAGAAAATTATGCTTATATCGACGAAAACCTAAATTATGAAAATCAATTAAGTAATTTTCGTTGGCTAAAATCAATAAACGCGATTACAAAAGAGGAGTTTGACCAGAAATATGCTGAATTAAAAAAAACCGTAAAACCTGATAAACCAAATATTGGATTTGGGAAGTAACGCTTTACAAAAACACATACAATTCATTGCATGTTAATTCAATATGATTAACTAACTATATAAAATGCTAAAATAACAACTAAAAAAGCACAATCTAAAAGTTGTGCTTTTTTTATATCATTGAGATACCTGCCTGCGCAGGTATTTTTAAATCTCTCTATTACTATCCCAAGCTTCTAAATAGTTTTTAACCGCTTGTACAAATTGTCCACCAAGCGCACCATTTACAACACGGTGGTCGTAACTATGCGATAAGAACATTTTGTAACGTATACCTATAAAATCGCCTTCTGGTGTTTCTATAACTGCAGGTACTTTACGTATAGCACCTAAAGCTAAAATACCAACTTGTGGCTGGTTAATAATTGGCGTACCCATAACGCTACCAAAGGTACCAACATTAGTTACAGTGTATGTTCCGCCTTGTATATCGTCTGGTTTTAACTTATTTTCTCTAGCTCTTCCTGCTAAATCATTAACTTGTTTTGCCATACCAACTAAGTTTAATTGGTCTGCATTTTTTATAACTGGTACAATTAAATTACCATCTGGTAAAGCTGCTGCCATACCAAGGTTAATGTTTTTCTTTTTAATAATTTTGTCACCTTGCACGGAGATATTCATCATCGGGAAATCGCGTAACGCTTTTGCTACAGCCTCCATAAATATTGGTGTAAAGGTTAAGTTTTCGCCTTCGCGCTTCGCAAAGTCGTTTTTAACTTTTTTACGCCAGTTCCAAATATTAGTAACATCGGCTTCTATAAAACTTTGTACGTGCGCACTTGTTTGTACCGACTCTACCATGTGATGCGCAATTAATTTGCCCATTCTGGTCATTTCTATAATCTCATCACCACCATTTACGCTAACTGGCGCAGCAGTTTTTGGTGCTGATTTTGGCGTTTCTGTTTTTTGTGGTGTTGCTGGTGCTATTTGTGTTGTTGCAGGTTGGCTACCTCTATTTTCTAGGTAAGCCATCATGTCGTTTTTAGTCACACGACCATCTTTACCTGTTCCAGGAATAGCGTCTAACTCCGATTGGCTAATACCTTCTGTTTTTGCCATATTTTTTACTAATGGCGAGTAAAAACGATCTCCGTTAGATGTGATAGGCTCTGCAGTTTCTTTAGCAACCTCAACTGTTTTTGCAACTTCTTGAGCCGCTTCAGGTTCTGGTGTACTTTCTTCTTTTGGTGCAGCAGCAGTTTCTGGTGCGTCACCATCGGTTTCTATAATTGCAATGGTTTGTCCAACGTTTACAACATCGTCTACGTTAAACAATTTTTCAACTAAAACACCATCGACTTCGCTCGGTACTTCGCTATCTACTTTGTCGGTTGCAATTTCTAAGACTGCTTCATCTGCTTCAATAGTATCGCCAACTTCTTTAAGCCAAGAGGTAATTGTTGCTTCTGCAACACTTTCTCCCATTTTTGGTAATTTTAGTTCAAATCTTGCCATATTAATAATTGAAATGTCATTTTATTGTTTCGTTTTGCAAAATTAATAAAAAATAAGCTAATTTACTGTTTATTATTTATCATTTTGAAATTTTAAAAGTGAATGACTTCACCTCTATTTTTTGAGGAATTACTTCCGAGTATAAAATTAGAGTTTTTTGGAAGAATTTTAAATGTTATGTTTTGATTTTTTTCTGAAGCCGAAATACAAGTTATTATCTGCTTGAAACTTAAATAATTTGCATCTAAAATAACTTGTGTATTGGCTTGAAAAACTTCAATTTTTGTTTGAATCCGGAATGGCTTTTTGAAAATTTCTGCCAATTTTGGATAATTTTTATCGCTAATTAACACGTATCTATCTACTGGCATTTTTTCCAAGGAAGTGTGACCTTTAAACAGTTTTACTAGTTTTATACCCAAACTAATCACGGTTTTGGTTAGCACATTACTTTTAAAGTGTTTTTTGTAAAATATCTGCATAGCACCGTAAAAACGTTTAGCATAAACACTGTCTTTTAAGGTGCTTTCGCCTTTAAAATGAATGGCTTTTATTGGTCCATAATACATATTATCGTAACCTGCTTTGGTGACTTTGTAGGACAGATCAATATCTTCTCCGTACATAAAATAGTCTTCGTCAAAACCTTGTACTTGTTGATATACTTTGGCTTTAACCATCATAAACGCACCAACAAGAATAGGTACAATACCTGTAGAGTCTTCTTCAACTTCTGTTGCATAATAGCTTTTGGTAAAACCCAACATTTTTTTAATTGCCACTTTTGGCGTTGGAATATGGCGTTTGCTTTCAGGTAAAAATGTGCCTGTTCCATCAATTAATCGGCAAGCAAATAAACCTAAATCGTTTTTGATTTCGGAGAATTCAAATAACTCTTTAAAACCATCTTCTGGCACAACGGTATCTGGATTTAAAATGCACAGATACTCGCCTTTTGCATGTTGTACGCCAATGTTATTTCCTTTTGAAAATCCTAAATTTTCAGTATTTTCAATGAGTTTTACCTTCGGAAAATTTTGCTTTACCATCGCACAACTTTCATCTGAAGAGTTGTTATCTACTACAATAATTTCGGCATCCAAATCTTTTATAGCCGCTTCCACACTTTGCAGACAAAGCTCTAAAAAATAACGCACGTTGTAGTTGAGTATGATGATGGATAACTTCAAAAAGCGCTTATAATTTTAATGAATTTTCAAAAGGAATTCGGTTTAAAATACTTCTTCCAAGAGTGATTTCGTCTGCGTATTCTAGCTCGTCTCCAACCGAAATACCACGAGCAATCGTAGATGTTTCTACTTCAAACTCTTTGATTTGCTTGTAAATGTAGAAGTTTGTGGTATCGCCTTCCATAGTTGGGCTTAGTGCAAAAATAAGCTCTTTAACGCTTCCGCTTTTTACTTTTTCAACTAAACTAGAAATGTTTAAATCATGCGGACCAACACCATCCATTGGCGATATTTTTCCGCCAAGAACATGGTATAACCCTTTATGAGACGCTGTATTTTCTATTGCCATAACATCTCTAATGTCTTCTACCACGCAAATAACATCGGTTTTTCGCATTGGGTTTGCACAAATATCACAAAGCTCGGTATCGCTAATATTATGACACGATTTGCACAATTTTAAATCGTCTACCATTTGGTTTAGTGCTTTGCTTAAACCATGGGTATTCTCTTTAGGTTGACGCAATAAATGTAGCGCCAAACGTAATGCGGTACGCTTACCAATACCTGGTAATTGCGAGATTTCGTTAACTGCGTTTTCTAGTAATTTTGAAGAAAATTCCATAGTTGCGAATTTACGACATTGCAAGATATTATTTTAGATTTTTGGATAAATTAATAGTTAGACACGAATTTCACGAATTGGCACTAATTATTTAAGTAAAGCGCAAAACCACTCGCTACTATCTACTAACTACTCACCACTAACTGAAGTCAAAACTTATTTCGTATTTTGGCAATCAGAAAATTCAATTTATGACATCTACTCAAATCATTTTATTAATCGCTGCCTATTTTGGTGTACTAATTTTAATTTCTTATTTCACCGGAAAAAAATCTGGAAACGACGCTTTTTTTAAAGGCAACAAGCAATCACCGTGGTATGTTGTCGCTTTTGGAATGATTGGCGCTTCTTTATCTGGCGTAACCTTTATATCGGTACCTGGTTGGATTGAAGCCTCAAAATTTAGCTACATGCAAGTGGTTTTTGGATATATGTTAGGCTATTTGGTGATTGGTACGGTATTGCTTCCGCTGTATTATAAAATGAATTTAACCTCTATTTACACCTATTTAGAGGAACGTTTTGGTAATTACGCTTATAAAACTGGCGCATCTTTTTTCTTATTATCGCGTGTGGTTGGTGCTAGTTTTAGATTGTATTTAGTAGCTAATGTGTTACAACTTATTTTGTTTGATGATTTAGGTATTCAGTTTTGGCAAACGGTAAGCATAACAGTCGCTTTAATCTGGTTGTATACTTTTAAATCTGGTATAAAAACAATTGTTTGGACCGATACTTTACAGACTCTTTTTATGCTAATTGCTGTTGGTGTTGCTATCTATTTTGTGAGCTCTGAAATGGATTTAGGCGGACAAAGTATTTTTGCTTTTGTTAATGATAGCGAACTGAGTAAAATTTTCTTTTTTGATGATATTAAATCAGGAGATTATTTTTGGAAACAGTTTATTTCCGGAGCATTTATAGCTATTGTCATGACTGGTTTAGACCAAGATATGATGCAAAAAAATCTAACCTGTAGATCTTTAAAAGATGCTCAAAAAAATATGTTTTGGTTTACGCTTGTGCTAACTGTAGTTAACTTTGTGTTTTTAAGTTTAGGGCTACTTTTAACGGTTTATGCACAACAAAACGGAATTGATGCACACAAGGACGATTTGTTCCCAATTCTGGCTAAAAACCATTTAGGTTTTGGTGTATTTGTATTTTTCTTATTAGGGTTAATTGCTGCTGCTTACAGTAGTGCAGATAGTGCTTTAACATCATTAACGACATCTTTTAGTATTGATATTTTAGACATTGAAAAAAAGCACAATACAGAAAAACAGGTTAAAATAAGAAAGCGTATTCATATCATGATTTCGTTACTACTTATTTTAGTCATTATAGCATTTAAATACATTATTAAAGATGAAAGTGTAATCTCTAAACTCTTTGTTTTTGCTGGATACACTTACGGTCCATTACTTGGTCTTTATGCTTTTGGATTATTTACTAAATGGCATGTTAAGGATAAATTCATCCCTATTATTGCTATTCTCTCTCCAATTCTATCCTACTTTATTAGTGTAAATAGCTTAAAATGGTTTGGGTTTGAGTTTGGTTTTTTCATCTTAATTCTTAATGGATTTTTGACGTTTTTAGGACTAATACTGATTAGTAGACAACAAAACTAACGTACAAGCTATCTCATAGCTAATATTGTTTTCTTCTAAAATTTTATAAAATTCAGGATTCTCTGTTCCTGGATTAAAAATAACGCGTTTTGGTTGCAGACCAACAACATAATCATAATACTCTTGTTGACGTGTTGGATTTAAATACAAGGTTACAGTATCTATATTTTTATAATCTTTTAAATCTGTATCAATACCAACATTTGCAACATCTCCTTCTTTTAAACCAAAAGCTACAGTATGTATGTTTTTGGCTACTAACCTATTAATAGCAATATTAGAATAACGTGTTGGATTTAATGATGCGCCAAGTACTAATGTTTTCTTCTTCATAAATGTTAAAATTTCTTAAAATTAAATTTTATCGGTAACAATCTTAAATAAAAGTAGTCTTAATAGCATAAATAAATTCATCAATCAATTAATCATTAAACCAAAAAATGAAAAAAATTCTAACCTTTGTTATGCTATTAGTAGCCTTTAGCATGCAAGCCCAAGACAATTCACAACCCAAAATCGGTACCGTTACCGGTAATGTATTAGACGCAAATTTACAACAACCCTTACCTTATGTAAATGTCGTTATAAAAGACGTAAATCAAAAAATTATAACTGGAGGAATCACAAACGAAGACGGAAGCTTTTCTGTAAATCAAATTCCTGTAGGAAAATCTGTTGTAAGCATAGAGTTTTTAGGTTATCAAACCGAAAGTAAAAACATTGAAATTACTAGTAGTAATAAAAATATCAACCTAGGTACTATTAATTTAAGTGAATCTGCTGAAAGCTTAGAAGAAGTAACCGTTGTTGCAGAAACCTCAACCATTCAACAAAAAATAGATAGAAAAGTCATTACCATTGGTAAAGATTTACAAACGGCAGGTGCAAATGCAAGCGATATTATGAATAACATACCATCTGTTAACGTAGACCAACAAACAGGAAATATTAGCTTACGCGGAAACGAAAACGTACGTGTTATGGTAGATGGTAAATTATCTAACGTACCAATTGCTCAATTATTAAAACAAATACCATCTACAGCAATTAAAAGCATCGAGTTAATTACTAATCCTTCGGCAAAATATAACCCTGAAGGAATGAGCGGAATTATCAATATTAAACTTCATAAAAACACAAAATTAGGCTTTAATGGAAACTTAAATGTTGGTCTTACTAATGAGGTTTATGCAAAATTTAATAGTTCTATAGACTTAAACTACCGCAACGGAAAATTCAACTTTTATGGTAGCTACGGTAATAATATTGGTAAATATGACAACTTTGGATACATCAGTCAATCTAATGATAACTCAAGACAAGATTTTCAGTTTTATAACAACAATAAATCTCATTTATTTAAGGTTGGTGTAGATTATTATTTAAATGACAATAACACATTATCTTTCTTTACCAATCAAAATATTTTTGAAGGAAATGGTATTGGTACAACCAATTTAAGTTTTCCAGATCAAAACCTTTATCAAAGACAATTTTTTGGTAGTGATTCAGAGAATAATTCAGGTCAATACAACTTTGTTTACAAACACCTTTTTAAAGACGAAAACGAAACTTTAGATATTGAAGTAGATTACAACGATTTTACTAATACAGAAGTAGCAGATTTTAATTATATCAACTTTAGTTTTCCCCCAGATTACAACGATTATGTTGACACAGAAAGAGACCAAACTACTATTAATGTAGATTACGTAAAGCCTATTAACGAGAGTTCAAAATTAGAAATTGGTGCAGAAGCAAGACTTTTTAATACCGATTTAGGATACAGATCTACAGGGTTTACTTTTAATAATCAAGGTAATGTTATACCTACACCAAGTACAGCGTTTGATTACAAAAGAGATATATTTTCTGCTTATGTCACTTACGGTAAAACTATTAATGAAAAATGGAGCTATCAAGTTGGTGCGCGTGCAGAGCAAGTAAAAGTAGAAGCAGAAGCTTTAAACATGTTTACAGATGGTACTACTGAAGTATTACCTTTTACTAACGATTATTTTCAAATATATCCTTCGGCATTTTTAACTTATACTGCTTCAGATAAAAACTCATATCAATTTAGCTTAAGCAGACGTGTTGACAGACCAGGTTTACAACAAGTTAACCCAATTAGAGAATGGAGCACACCAAGAGTTTCTTCTTACGGAAACACTGAGTTGCAACCACAATTCACAAATTCTGCAGAAGTAAACTACACAAGACAATTAAAAAAAGGAAGCATTACTGCTGGTGTGTTTTATAGAATAATCGAAGATAACATTAATCGTTTTGTAACTGTTGACAGAACAAATGTTCCTGCAGGTAACACAATATTATCTTATGACAACTTTGATAATATATCGGCATACGGCATAGAACTTTCTAGCAATTATAGACCTACAAAATGGTGGAATTTTAATACAAGTTTTGATTTATATTCTCAGTCTCAAAAAGGTCTAACGGAATATATAGACAAAGAAGATACAAATAATGCAACAGCAGATGATATAAAAACCTTAAATACCGAAGTACAAAATATAGTTTGGAACTTTAGAATGTTTAACAACTTTAAAGCTACTAAAAACTTAAGCTTATCATTATTCGCAATGTATCGCGGAAAAGAGAAAGGTATACAAATGACAAGAAAACCAATGTATTTTGTAAACACTGGTGTACGCTACACGTTTATGGAAAACAACAGAGCAACTATTAGCTTTAATTATAATGATATTTTCAATACTATGAGATGGGAATTTGAAGCTGACACACCTTATCCTTCTACAGGACAATTTAATTGGGAAAGTAACACATGGAACGTTGCATTATCCTATAGATTTGGAGGCGGAAAATACCGCGCATTACAACGTAAACAACGTGATGATAACGAATCTTCTGGTGGTGGCGGATTTATGTAAAAATCTTCTAGAAGTTTAGCAGTTTACTTAATAGTTGATGGTTAGTGTTAAGGTAAACTTGCTAAATAAAGGAGAACCCAAAGCCTGATCGACTTTGGGTTTTCTAATTTAAAATTAACTTATTTTAAGATAATTTTTTGTTTAATATTTAAGGTTTGTTAAATAAGCGTTAAATATTGACAATCAGTGTAATAAAACACGATTTTAATCGTCTTATATTAAACAAAGCAAACCAAAGTTTTATAATTTATTTGAATTAGTCCTCAACCTATAAAACAAAAGTTTAGTTAGTTAAGTTTTAATTATAAAAAAAATCCGAAACTCACGTTTCGGATTTTTTTATTTTTAATTGCGAGGACGCAGAAATTATTTACCACTTAATAATAACGCTTCCCCAAGTAAATCCACTTCCAAAAGCTGCTAAAACAACAGTATCTCCTTCATTAATTTTTCCTTCTTCCCAAGCTTCACATAAAGCAATTGGTATAGAAGCTGCTGTTGTGTTACCGTATTTCATAATATTATTAAATACTTGATCATCTCCTAAACCAAATTTCTTCTGGATAAATTGAGCAATTCTCAAGTTAGCTTGATGCGGAATTAACATGTCAATATCTTCCTTTTGCAACTTATTTTTCATCAAACCTTCCATAATAACTTCGCTAAAACGTACCACTGCGTTTTTAAACACAAACTGTCCGTTCATGTACGGGAAGTAACTTTCGTCATTTTCATCATTATCAGTAATAATATCGGTTACCCAACGTGTTCCCATACCTGGTGCCTTTACTACCAATTCTTCAGCATGTTCACCTTGACTATGTAAGTGCGTTGATAAAATTCCTTTACTATTATCCTCTTCTCTACTCACTACTACTGCTCCTGCTCCATCACCAAAAATAACAGATACACCTCTTCCTCTTGTCGTTTTATCAAGACCGTGAGAATGCAATTCGCTACCAATAACAAGCACATTTTTATACATACCTGTTTTTATAAAATTATCTGCAACAGAAAGCGCATACACAAATCCAGAGCATTGGTTACGTACATCTAATGCTCCAATAGTTTTTATATCTAAAGCATGTTGTACTTGCACACCTGGACCTGGAAAATACATATCAGGACTTAAGGTTGCAAAAATGATAAAATCAATATCGTCTTTATCTAAACCAGAGCGTTCTATAGCTTGTTTTGCTGCTTTTACACCCATTGTAGCTGTAGTATCATCGCTACCTGGTTTTACCCAACGTCTTTCTTTAATTCCGGTACGTTCTGTAATCCATTCGTCGTTGGTATCCATCATTTTAGACAAATCGTCGTTTGTTACCACATTGTCTGGCACATATTTACCAACACCTATTATCTTAGAATTATACATAACAATTTTTATTTAAACTCTTTTTGTATGAGTAGTTTGTCGTTAGTCGTGCAATTTAAGGTTTTACAACATAATGTTTATAATATTAATTTCTATTCGTTATGCACGCATAATACTTTAAAATTAATGTCAGTTTGTCACAATACTGTCATTGGCATTTTTGTTGCCTACTGAAGAGAAAATATTAATCATAACTTTTTGTTCTTTTTTTAGAACTGAAATAAAAAATAATACATCATGGCAAAAGGAAATATTAACGTTTCGGTAGAAAACATTTTCCCTTTAATTAAAAAATTCTTGTACAGCGATCACGAAATCTTTTTACGTGAGCTTATTAGTAACGCGACAGATGCTACGCTTAAATTAAAACATTTAACAAGCATTGGTGAAGCAAAAACCGAATATGGTAATCCTATTATCGAAGTAAAAATTGATAAAGAAGGAAAAAAATTACACATCATTGATCAAGGTTTAGGTATGACTGCCGAAGAGGTAGAAAAATACATCAACCAAGTTGCTTTTTCTGGTGCCGAAGAGTTTTTAGACAAATACAAAGACAGCGCAAAGGATAGCGGAATTATCGGTCACTTTGGGTTAGGTTTTTACTCAGCGTTTATGGTGGCAGATAAAGTTGAAATTATCACAAAATCTTTTAAAGATGAGCCTGCAGCATATTGGATTTGCGATGGTAGTCCAGAATTTACTTTAGAAGAAGCCGATAAAACTGAAAGAGGTACAGAGATTATTCTTCATATTTCTGAAGGTGAAGAAGAATTTTTAGAAGACAACAAAATCAACGAACTTTTAGTGAAGTATAACAAGTTTATGCCAATACCAATTAAGTTTGGTACAAAAACTGAAACTTTACCAAAACCAGAAGACGCTAAAGAAGATGATCCAGCACCTACAAAAGAAGTAGACAACATTATAAACAACCCAAATCCTGCTTGGACCAAACAACCAACCGAGTTAGAAGAAGATGACTATAAAAACTTCTATCGTGAGCTGTATCCAATGCAATTTGAAGAGCCACTTTTCAACATTCATCTTAATGTAGATTATCCGTTTAACTTAACAGGAATCTTGTATTTCCCTAAGTTATCTAACGATATGCAAATACAAAAAGATAAAATTCAACTATATCAAAATCAAGTATTTGTAACAGATAATGTAGAAGGTATTGTACCAGAATTTTTAACCATGTTACGTGGTGTTATAGACAGTCCAGACATTCCTTTAAATGTGTCTCGTTCTTACTTACAAGCAGATGGTGCTGTTAAAAAAATTAGCTCTTACATTACACGTAAAGTTGCCGATAAATTAAAGTCGTTATTTAACAGTAACCGCAAAGATTTTGAAGCAAAATGGAATGACATTAAAATTGTTATTGAATACGGAATGCTTTCTGAAGAAAAATTCTTCGAAAAAGCAGAAGCTTTTGCTTTATACCCAACTGTAGACGGTAAATACTACACTTACGACGAACTTTACAATGCAATAAAAGCAAAACAAACCGATAAAGATGATAAGTTAATCATCCTTTACGCAAGTAATGAAGATGAGCAACACAGTTATATTGAAGCTGCTAAAGACAAAGGTTACGAAGTTTTATTACTAGACAGTCCTATTATTTCGCATTTAATGCAAAAATTAGAAGGTACTAAAGAAAACATATCATTTGCTCGTGTAGACGCAGATCATATAGATAAATTAATTCAGAAGGAAGAAAACACGATTTCTAAATTAGACGAAGATCAACAAAAACAGTTGGACGAGTTGTTAAAAGAAGTGATTCCTTCAGAAAAATTTATGGTGCAATTAGAAGCTATGGACAGCAACGCAACACCATTTATGATTACGCAACCAGAGTTTATGCGTCGTATGAAAGAGATGCAACAAACTGGTGGCGGCGGTATGTTTGGCATGGGTAATATGCCAGAAATGTACAATCTTGTTGTAAATACAAACTCTGAATTAGTAAACGAAATTTTAAACACAAAAACGCGTAAAAAACAAGAACGTTTAATAAATCAAAGTTTAGATTTAGCACGTTTATCGCAAGGTCTTTTAAAAGGTAAAGAACTTAGCGACTTTATAAAACGTAGCTACGAAATGATAAAATAATTAATTCGCTAAATCGGAAAATTTAAAAAACCACTTCAATTAAGAAGTGGTTTTTTGTTTTGGTTGTATTCGATTAAAATGTTAAAATTAAACGATTTTAAAAAAAATAAACACCAAACCATCACTTAAAACTGATAAAACTTTACTTTTAGATGATAAATCAATAATTTTTTTAGACAACAACCATCAATGAAGTTTTTTTACATTTCTCTATTTTTCTTATTTACACTACAATTTTCTCACTCTCAATGCAATAACAAAATACTTTTCATTATTGACGATTCTGGATCTGTCAATGATGTGGAAAGAAATGATATGCAAACATCTATTCAGACACTATCAGACCAACTATATGCTGATAATCCTTTGACTGAAATTGGGATTATTCAATATGGACAACCTTCAAGCAACTCTACATCCCAACCAAGCTATTACATAGCACTTCCTTTTACCGTAAACCCAACTATAATACTTCAAAATGATGCTGGTGGTTTTAGTATGATGCAAGACGTTTTTCCTAATTCAATTAATACAATGATAAATGACGGTATTTTTAGTGCTGGTGGCGAATTTGAAGATACAACAGCTATTTTTTTATTTACAGACGCATCTGTAAGTGGCGGATGCACCTCTGTTTTAGCTAATTGTACCTCTTGCAATGTTCCTGCATTATCTTGTGGCTATGATTATCTATTTGATTTAAGTCAAAGTCTAGGCGGAATACCATTTTCAGTTTATAGAGTTATATCAAATCCTTGGCAAGTAACAGCTGAAGGTATACAACAAAATGGAGGAATATTAATCGAAGATAGTAGTTTTGATGTATCATCAGTACAGCTTAATCAGTTAATGGGTAGTCTAGCTTGCATAGATGGATATTTTGAAGTTTTAGATAATTGTTTAGGAGAAACTACTCAATTTAATCTAACAACCAATGATACTGTAACTTCTGCTTCTTGGGATTTTGGTGATGGCGCTACATCTTCAGATTTTAATCCAACACACACCTACTCTAACCCTGGAACATATGATGTCTCCTTAATAATTAGCAACGATACAGAAACCTTAACAATTAATGAAACGGTTACAATTTATGACAATCCGGTTGCTAACCCAATACCTGATTTTATAATTTGTGATGATGCTAATGACCAAGTTGAATTATTTGATTTAACCACAAGAGATCAATATATTTTAGGTTCTCAATCTGATATGACGTTTTCAATCAACTATTTTTCAAGTTTAACTGATGCAGAAAACAATGACAACCCATTAAGTACAAATTATTATAATACTATTATGGAAGAAGAGATTTTTGCAAGAATTGAAAATTCACAAAATAACCAATGTTACGAGATTACTTCCTTTAATGTCATTGTCGCTGCTTTACCAACAGCTTTTCCTGTTGCTGATTTTGTAGTTTGTGATGACGAAAGCAATGACGGTATAGCCTCTTTTGATTTAACTTTGATAAACGACCAAGTTTTAAATGGTCAATCCTCAACAACATTCAGTACAACTTATCACACAACTTACATAGATGCTATTGATGGGTCAAATAGCTTGCCTAACAACTATACCAATCAATCTGCAAATGAACAGGTTTTCATACGAGTTTTCAACTCAGATTATCCTGATTGTTTTAATATAACTAGCTTTAACCTTAAAGTAAGCCAACAACCTGTAGCAAATGCTATCACAGATTTTGTAATGTGCGAAAATGATATGTTTGATTTAGATTTGACTATTTTTAATCAAGATGTTTTACTAAATCAAGATAGTAGCGACTTTTCAGTGAGTTATTATTACAATCAAAACGACGCTATTAATAATGTAAATGAAATTAATACTGAAATTGTTTATACTGAAGACATCATTGTGTTTGCTAAAGTAGAAAACAATAGCAATTTAGATTGTTATGCAATTACACCAATCAAACTTACTATTTACAGATTTCCTTTTGAACCTTATGAAGAAATTAAAAATTGTTTCCAAAGAAACTTTACACTAGAAGCTAATTCAAACTCTGAAGAAGCTACTTACCTGTGGAATACTGGTGAAACTACAGAGTCTATAACTGTCAACAATTTTGGCACTTATGAAGTAGAAATAACCATAAACAACTGTACAGAAGTGAAAACAATAGACTTTATACAGGATACCGATTGTAATATTCCTCAAGGAATTTCACCTAATGATGATGGTTATAATGACTTTTTAGATTTAAGTTTCTTAGATATGGATTCAATAACAATTTATAACAGATATGGTACCGAAGTTTATTCTAAAGATAATTATATAAACGAATGGAAAGGACAGACCAATGACGGCAAAAAACTTCCAACAGGTACTTATTTTTATGTTATAAAAACGCTTTCATACAAAACACATACAGGTTGGATTTATTTAAATAGATAAACCTTTTGAATCTAAATAACGTAACAAAAAGTCACACATAATAGTGTGACTTTTTTATTTAAGTCTAAAAAAATAAATACATTTTTATAAAATGTATTTAAAAAATATGTATATTAGCAGCATGTATAGCAAAGAACTTACAAAAGGAACACTTAAACCAATCATTTTAAAGCTTTTAAGCCAAAGCGACAAAATGTATGGTTATGAGATAACACAAAAGGTAAAAGATATTACCAAAGGAAAAATAGACATTTCTGAAGGTGCATTATACCCTATTTTACACAAATTAGAAAAGGAAAAGGTGTTAACTACAGAAAAAGTATTTATAGGTAAACGTGTAAGAAAATATTATTCGGTCACCAATAGCGGCAAACAAGTAATTGCCGAACAAACCAATCAAATAAATGATTTTATAAACACGTTATCGTTAATTTTTAACCCAAAACCAACTTTAAAATGATACTTACAGAGCAACAAATTAACTACATAGATAAAAATTTAGAGTTGTATGGATTAAAAAACCAAACACTTAAAGAGGATATATTAGATCACATTTGTACCTATATTGAAAATACAGACGAAACTAACTTTGATATTGCCTATCAAAACGCAATTAATCAATTTGGTGGTTACCTAAATATTAATCAATTACAAAGAGAAACTAATGCGCAGTTATATTTTAAATCGGCTAAAAACCGTACTAAATTTTTGTTTATCATTGGGTTTATTACTGCGGTATTAATTTCTGTAGGAAGTATTTTCAAAATTATGCATTTTCCATTTGCAGGAATAATAATGGTTTCGGGATTTGCTGTGTTAATTTTTATCACCTTGCCTTTATTTTTCTACACAAAATATAAAGACACCATTTTAAAATATCAATCTTAACATTAATTATAAATCAATCAAAAAATGAAAAAATCAGTTTATGTATTAGGCATTATCGCCTTATTTATTTTAAGTACAGGTCTTATGTTTAAAAGTATGCATTGGCCTTTTGCAGGTATAATTACGGTTGTTGGATTTGTACTTTTCAACTTTATGTTCTTACCAACGCTTTTTTATAAATTATACAAAAGCAACTAATTAAAAAACCACTTCTTAACCGAAGTGGTTTTTTATTTATATTTAGAGAAAATAAATCTGATATGAAAAAAATTTTGTTTCTAATTTTTGTTATAAGCATTAGTAGTCAAGCTCAAAAAAACTTAAAAATTGATAACGATCATATTTATGTTTTTAATAAAGACCTTGAATTTAGTATCATTAAAATAAGTAAAAATAGAACTACAAGCAGGTATAACACCACTTATGTCGCAAAAAAGGGCACACGATTTATATCGATGTATTTAAAGTTTAAAAATACGTCTAACGAAACAAAGACAATAGATTTTTCTAATATATTATTGCTAACCGACAATAATCAAACAATTAAAATTGACTTTGTTGTTAAAGCAATGAAATTGACTGCAAATACAGATAGATTAAAAATAAAATTAAAACCTGGTAAAAAAAGAATGATCGCTATAGAATTTGAATCTCCTGTTGAAAAAGACGAAAAAATAGATCAATTAATAATTAATGAAAAAGTTGTTTCTCTTTCTTATAATTAACTTATTCTTAAAATTAAGTCTATTTCCCTAACCAAAAAGTAGCACTCACTCAATATCACTTTTAAACACTATTGTTACAATGTAAGTTTGATGTATAACATTAAAACTTACAATTATGAACAATGCCATTAAATTAGACATCAAATCACCTTGTAGTGAAGATTTTAATCAATTTAAACCAACTACTAAAGGCGGATTTTGCGCCACTTGCACCAAAGAAGTTATTGATTTTTCTAAAATGAATTCTGAAGAAATAATTAACTATTTCAACACTAAAAATACAGATAATACTTGCGGAAGATTTAAAAGTGAACAATTAACAACTCATCAAATTCCTGTAAAAAGAAGTAAATTAAGTTGGTTAACCGGTATTGGATTAGCCTGTTTATCTTTTTTCTCTTTCGTAACAGCTAATGCACAAGTAAAAACTACTGAAAATAATACAATAGAAAGTGCTTCTTCTAAAGAAAACTTAACCATTAAAGGAACAATTACAGACCAAGATGGAATACCACTTCCTTCTGCAAATGTATTGCTAGAAGGTACTTCAATAGGAACATCAACGGACTTTGACGGTAATTTTGAATTTCCTCAAAAATTAAAAAAAGGTGATGTGTTACAAATAAGTTATGTTGGTTACGAACCTAA
The DNA here is from genome assembly GCF_037029465.1 of Mesoflavibacter sp. CH_XMU1404-2. Lineage (NCBI taxonomy): Bacteria > Pseudomonadati > Bacteroidota > Flavobacteriia > Flavobacteriales > Flavobacteriaceae > Mesoflavibacter > Mesoflavibacter sp. CH_XMU1404-2. The sequence continues at coordinate 165,383 of NZ_JAYMEM010000003.1, forward strand.
AAAAGTAGTAATAGACGGCAAATCTAAAGACCAAACCATTCAGCTAAATATTAATATGAATGTTGGCTCTGTAATAATGATGGGCAAAGTATCTTCTAAAAAACTATACAAATCTAAAAAGGATTAATAGCTATGAGAAATGTCATTACTTTCATTTCTATTTTAATCTTAAATATTGCTTTTGCGCAAGTTTCAGATTTTAAATCTATAGATTTTACCGTTGCAGATAATATTGCAAACCTAAAAAATGGTAGAAACTTAGATAATTTGCCACTGCTTGCGCATGAGCTAACTTATAAATTAGATACAGATGTTGAGAAATTTAGAGCCATCTACACGTGGGTTTGCACCAATATTAAAGGTGATTTAAGTGTTAGCGATAAAGTAATACACAAAAGAAAAAAACACAAAAATGACAGTTTAAGCTACACACAATGGAACAACAACTATCTAAAAAAAGCATTTAAAAAACTATTTAAACACAAAAAAACAATGTGTACTGGTTATGCATATTTAATAAAGCAACTTTGCTTTTTAGCAAATATTGAATGTGAAATTATTAACGGTTACGGAAGAAGTTTTGATACTAATGTTGAAAGTTTAGAGCTTATCAACCATTCTTGGAATGCGGTAAAACTAAACAATAAATGGTATTTATGTGATGCCACTTGGTCTAGCGGCTATTTTTTAGGTACAATTTTTATTGAAGATTATAATTTAGGATACTTTTTAACCGAGCCTACATTATTTGCAAAAAACCACATTCCAAAAGACAAAAAATGGTTGCTTAATGAAACTTTAATTAATAGTGAATACTCAGTCGCTCCAATAGTTTACGGCGAAACTTTTAAACACAAAACGCTTCCTATTAGTCCACAAAATATGCATGTAGAATTAAAAAAAGGAGAGCATCTAAATTTCAGTTTTAAAACTTTAGACTCTATTGATATCAACAAAGTTTCGTTACTGCAGTTTGTTGGAATAAATCCTATAGACTTTGAAATAAACAACTTAAAAGAAGACAACGGAATGGTTTCATTTTCAACTACATTTAAGCACAAAGGGTTTTACGACGTACATTTAGCTATTGGTGATGATGTAGTTGCAACCTATACTGTAAAGGTCACTAAATAATCGTAAATAATTTAGCTACCTTTGTATAAATAAATTAGCTAAATGTCATTTAAAGACTTACAATTAAACAAACCTTTACGTCGTGCAGTTGCAGAAGCTGGTTACGACAACCCAACTTTGGTGCAAGAAAAAGCAATTCCTGCTATTTTAGACAAAAAAGACGTTGTTGTTTCTGCGCAAACAGGTACTGGTAAAACGGCTGCATTTGCATTACCTATTTTACAATTACTTTTTGACCAACAAGACGCACCAAAACGCGGTAAAAAAATTAAGGCACTTATTGTAAGTCCAACACGCGAATTAGCCGTTCAAATTGCAAAAAACTTCGAAACCTACTCTACTTACACCAATCTTAGAACAACGGTGGTTTTTGGTGGCACATCGGTAGAGCCTCAAAAAGATATACTAAAAAAAGGCGTAGATATTTTAATTGCTACACCTGGTCGTTTGTTAGATTTACACAAACAAACAGCGCTACATTTAGATCAAGTTGAAGTATTGGTTTTAGATGAAGCCGATTTAATGCTAGACATGGGATTTATTGATGATGTAAGAAAAATTGAACGCTTATGTCCTACCGAAAAACAAACACTTTTATTTTCGGCAACTATACCTTATAAAGTTGAAGATTTAGCAAAAACTATTTTAAATAATCCAGAGCGTATTTTGGTTGCTCCAAATGCTTCAACTTCAAAAAAGTTAGAACAACTATTATATTACGTACCAAAACGCAACAAAATAGAACTGTGTTTACACTTACTACGTAACACTATAAAAGGTCATATTATTATTTTTAGACGTACCAAATTTGGAGTTACTAAATTAGAGCAAACGCTACTTAAAAACGGCTATAAAGTAGATAGCATACATGGTGATAAAAGTCAAAGTGCAAGACAGGAAGCACTAAATAAATTCACAAAAAAAGAAGTTAACATTTTAATAGCTACAGATGTTGCTGCACGTGGTATAGATATAGACAGTTTGGATGCAGTAATCAATTTTGATTTACCAAATATACCAGAAACTTATGTACATAGAATTGGTCGTACAGCACGCGCTGGTCAAACTGGTGTTGCACATTCGTTTTGTAGTGTAGACGAAAAAAATTATATTAAAACCATCCAACAATTAATTGGTTTACAATTAGATATTATTGAGGATCATCCGTATCCATTAGACCCAAAAGCAAAACCTATTGTGCATACCTCAAACAAAAAGAGTAAACACAAAAAAGGCAGAAAAGGACAAGGAAGTAAACAGAAGAAAAAACGTTGGTATTAAACACATTACTTTTTTAGATGAAATATATATCATTTTTAATTTTCATAGTTTCTATACAATTAGGCTTTAGTCAAACTTTTGTAAAAGACAGTTTAAACAATCAACCTGTATCTTTTGCAACCATAGATTTTGGTAACGGTTACGGAACTTTTGCTGACGAAGATGGTAAATTTTATTACAGCGAAAAACTTTATAAAGGCATTGACACGTTAGTTATTTCGGCATTAGGCTACAAGAAGAAAAAAATTGCTACTAACAAACTAACAGATACTATCAAATTACCTCACGAAGCATCAATATTAGAAGAAGTGATAGTCACAGCAAAACCTAAAGGAAAATTTAAAATAATGACTATAAAACCTAACGGTCACGAAGATTATTTTAAATGTTGGCTACCAACTATTGAAAGTGAAATTGCAGTATTTTTTCCAAATACATCTTCTAATCCCAAACGTATTTCAAAACTACTATTACCTATAAAAACTGAAGCTAAAAACTGGGATAAACGTAATAGAGACAAACACGAAAAAAGACCATTTTCAACACTTTTTAGAGTTCACTTTTATGAAAATAACGAAGGTTTGCCAGGCGATGTTTTAACTTACGAAAAGATTTTATTCATCGCTAATCAAGATACAGATCCTATTTTTGAGTTAGATGTTACCGAAAGTAATATCATGATTCCTAAAAATGGTATTTTTGTATCCATTCAAGTATTAGGATATACCGATAAAAACGGAAAATTATTACCAAACAAAAAATACAAAGAAGTCGAAACCAAACGTGGTATTGTAAGAGTATCTACAACGTTTAGACCTTTATTACCGTTTACCGATCAAATAGCAACCAAACAAACGTTTGTAAAACGAATTTTTCATAATGATGGAAAATGGGTGTTATTCGACTTAAAAAACATCAATAACTCTAATCTTTTAAAAACCGGCTTAAATAATTACGGAATGGGATTAGAAGTAGAAGTTTATAAAGAAGATTAAAACGTTTACTTATTATTTCTTCTAAAAAAACACACTATTTAGTTTTGTTTAAAATTACTCAAAAACCGCTTGTACATTAACATTTTTGTAGTATTTTTATTATTCATTCATAATAAAATTGAAGGCTATCGTTTATGACCGAAATTGATATTGAAAAAGAAAATGCAGCAATTGCCAAAGCCTACAAAGAACTTTTAAAGGTTAGTTATCGCACGCTTTCTAAAGAAGATAAACAACTGATTAGAAAAGCATTTAACGTTGCAGTAGAAGCACATAGCGAACAACGTCGTAAAAGTGGCGAAGCTTATATCTTCCATCCTATTGCAGTTGCAAAAATTGTTGCGCAAGAGATTGGTCTTGATGCCATATCTATCGCTGCAGCATTATTACATGATGTTGTTGAGGATAATAAAAATTACACCGTAAAAGACATCGAAGAGCTTTTTGGAGAAACGGTTGCCAAAATTGTTGACGGATTAACTAAAATTTCGTCATTAAAAAAAGACATGAATGTCTCTCTGCAAGCAGAAAACTTTAGAAAAATGCTACTTACCCTTAATGATGATGTTAGGGTAATTATTATAAAAATTGCAGACCGTTTGCACAACATGCAAACTATGGACTCTATGCGTCCTGATAAACAAGAAAAAATTGCAAGCGAAACGCTATATATCTATGCACCTTTAGCTCATAGAATTGGACTTTATAACATTAAAACAGAACTTGAAGATCTTGGCTTAAAATATACAGAACCAGAAGTATACAACGACATCTTAACCAAGATGAAAGAAAGTAAAGAAGAACAAGATGCTTATATACACGAGTTTAGTGACTTACTTAAAAAATCCTTAGACAAAGAAGGTTTAAATTACATTATAAAAGGACGACCAAAATCTATTTTTTCAATTAAAAGAAAAATGGATAAGCAAGGCGTGTCTTTTGACGAAGTATATGACAAATTTGCTATTAGAATTATCTACAAATCAGATCGTGATAACGAAAAATTCTTAGCCTGGAAAATATACTCTATTGTTACCGATCATTTTAGACCAAACCCAACACGTTTACGCGATTGGATTTCGTCACCAAAATCTACAGGTTATGAAGCTTTACATATTACCGTAGTAGGCCCAAAAAGTAGATGGGTTGAAGTGCAAATACGTAGTGATCGCATGAATGAAATAGCCGAAAAAGGTTATGCAGCACACTACAAATACAAAAATGCAGATGAAAACGATGATAATCTTGACATGTGGATTAATCGTCTTCAAGATGCTTTAGAAAACGCATCTACAAATGCAGTAGATTTTGTAGAGCAATTCAAGCTTAACTTATATTCTAAAGAAATATTTGTTTTTACACCTAAAGGCGAATTAAAATCACTACCAAAAGGTGCAACACCTTTAGATTTCGCATTTAGTATTCATACCGAAGTTGGTAGTAAAACTAGAGGCGCAAAAGTTAACGGTAAATTAGTACCGCTAAGTCACATTTTAAATAGTGGTGATCGTGTAGAAATTATTACTTCAGAAAACGCTAAACCAAACCCAAACTGGCTAGATTATGCTACAACAGGTAAAGCAAGAAGTAAAATTAAATCACTTCTAAAAGAAGACACCAAAATAATAGGCGAAGAAGGAAAAGAAATTTTAAGAAGAAAACTAAAACAGCTTAAAATTGAACTAAACGAAAAATCGGTTAACGAAATGGTTAACTTCTTTAAACTTAAAACAAGTTTAGACCTTTTTTATCGCGTTGGTACTGGTAACATAGACAGTAAAGCACTAAAAGAATACGCAGCTTCAAGAAGCAATGCGCTGGTAAGTTTCATAAAAAATAAAATTAACAGAAAGCAAACCATTGTTCCTGAGGAACTCAACAAAGACGAAATCACTCACAAATACGATTTACTTGTCTTTGGTAAAGAAGAAGAAAAACTAGACTATAAGTTTGCTAATTGCTGCAATCCAATTCCTGGTGATCCTGTATTTGGTTTTGTAACTATTAATGATGGTATAAAAGTGCATAAAAAATCATGTCCAAATGCTGTTAGCCTTCAAGCCAATTATGCGTATAGAATTATGCAAGCCAAGTGGATAGACTCTTCTCAACGCGAATTTGCAGCACAAATAAGACTTTCTGGTATAGACAATTTAGGTTTGGTTAATGAGATTACTAAAGTCATTTCATCAAACATGCACGTCAACATGAAAAGCCTAAGTTTTGATAGTGATGACGGTATTTTTTCAGGTAAAATAAATGTTGTTGTTCGTAATAATACTTTACTTAAAAAATTAATGGAAAACCTTAAAAAGATTAACGGTATAGATAAGGTGACAAGAATTTAATCTTCAAGTTGTTAATAACTATTAATAACACATCTTCTAATCCATCAAAAAATAGCATTCAACCTCAAAAAAAAATGTAAATTTGTGAGATAATTATGAGTGCAAATACGGACATAAAAAATCAAGAAATCGTTAAAAATGTGTTTACCGCTTTTTTAGAAGAAAAAGGGCATCGTAAAACACCAGAACGATATGCTATACTTCAAGAAATCTATTCTAGTAATGAGCATTTTGATATCGAATCTTTATATCTAAATATGAAGAACAAAAAGTATCGTGTTAGTCGTGCAACACTTTACAACACCATTGATCTTTTATTAGATTGTGGTTTGGTTAGAAAACATCAGTTTGGAAAAAATCAAGCACATTACGAAAAGTCTTATTTTGACAAACAACACGACCACGTTATTTTACAAGATACAGGAGAAGTTATAGAATTTTGCGATCCGCGTATTCAAGCAATCAAAAAGACCATTGAAGAAGTGTTTGATATAGAAATTAACAAACACTCTTTATACTTTTACGGCAACCGAAAAAAATCACAAAACAACTAAATATAATGGCAGTAGATTTACTACTTGGTTTACAATGGGGCGACGAAGGCAAAGGAAAAATTGTCGACGTATTAACCTCTAAATATAATATAATTGCGCGTTTTCAAGGTGGACCAAACGCAGGTCACACACTTGTTTTTAACGGTAAAAAACACGTGCTACACACAATTCCATCAGGAATTTTTCATGATGATGCAACTAACTTAGTTGGTAATGGTGTAGTAATAGATCCTGTTATCTTTAAAAAAGAATTAGATAAGTTAGAAGAACAAGATGTAGATTACAAAAAGTCATTATTAATTTCGCGTAAAGCGCATATCATTTTACCTACGCACCGCTTATTAGATGCTGCTAGTGAAGCTTCTAAAGGAAAAGCAAAAATTGGTTCAACATTAAAAGGTATTGGACCAACTTACATGGATAAAACCGGTCGTAATGGCTTACGTGTAGGAGATTTAGAATTAGATAATTGGCAAGAAAAATACCGTAGCTTAGCAGATAAACACGAGTCTATGATTGACTTTTACGATGCTAAAATTGAATACGACTTAAAAGAATTAGAAAACGAGTTTTTTGAAGCTGTAAAAGTTTTAAAAAGCTTAACGTTTATAGATTCTGAAGAATATGTTTTTCAAGCACAAAAATCTGGAAAAAGTATTTTAGCAGAAGGTGCTCAAGGATCATTACTAGATATCGATTTTGGAACCTATCCTTTTGTAACCTCTAGCAATACGACTGCTGCTGGTGCTTGTACTGGTTTAGGTGTAGCGCCAAACCAAATAAAAGACGTATTTGGTATCTTTAAAGCTTATACAACACGTGTTGGTTCTGGACCTTTCCCAACAGAATTGTTTGACGAAGATGGAGCAACTATGGCTCGTGTTGGGCATGAGTTTGGTGCAACAACTGGAAGACCAAGGCGTTGTGGCTGGTTAGACTTAGTCGCTTTAAAATATGCTTGTCAAGTTAACGGTGTTACGCAATTAATGATGATGAAAGCTGATGTTTTATCTGGTTTCAAAACATTAAAAGTAGCTACAGCATATAAATATAAAGGTGAAACTATTAGTCACTTACCATATAATATCGAACCTGAAAATGTAGAGCCAGTTTACACTGAGTTTAAAGGCTGGGCAGAAGATTTAACAGAAATGTCAGATGCTGCTACATTACCAAAAGAACTTAATGATTACATCGCATTTTTAGAAAAAGAATTAGAAATTCCTATTACTATAGTTTCTGTTGGACCAGACAGAAAGCAAACTATTTTTAGATAATAATTTCTTTTAAAAAAGTTTTAAAAACCTGCTAACAATTTAATTAGCAGGTTTTTCAGTCTTAAATAATTCCTAATAGATAATACTAAGTAAGTTAAATCGTTATTTTTGCATCAAACACATTAAAATTGAAGTCAATAAAAATCAAATATCTCCTACTCTTTTTACTTGCTTTTACGGCTCATTTTGCATCTGCACAACGTAAAACTATCGAGATTAAATATGCTGGTTTTGGAGAAAAAGACGAAGAAAAATTTCCTGGTGCACAAATCTTAACTAGAAATGATGCGCAACAAATTCATATTTTTCATGATGGTATAGACATGTACTGTGACAAGGCTATTTTCTACGGAAAAGAAGATTTTGTTGAAGCCTACGGAAATGTAAAAATGGTGCAAGGCGACACGGTAAATCTTAATTCTAAATACGCAGAATATTCAGGAAAAACGCAATTAGCATTTGCTTCTGGAGACGTTATCTTAACCGAGCCACAATCAACATTAACAACAGATACACTTTATTTTAATCGTGCTAAACAAGAAGCATACTATAAAACTGGCGGTAAAGTTGTTAGAGATTCTTCAGGAACAATTACTAGTAAAATTGGACGCTATTTTATGCCAAGAAAAAAGTACAGATTTCAAGATAGTGTTAAGCTAGTTAACCCAGAATACACTTTAAAAACAAAAATTTTAGATTACTACACAGATACTGGTCATGCTTACATGTACGGACCTTCAACTATTGAAGATGTTGCAAGTAAAATTTATTGCGAACGCGGTTTTTATGACACCGAATCTGACACTGGTTATTTTGTGAAAAAATCAAGAATAGACTACGACAACCGTATTTTTGAAGGCGACAGTATGTATTTTGATCGTAATAAAAACTTCGCATCTGCAACAAACAATATTAAAGTTACAGACACATTAAACAATAGCATTGTAAAAGGTCACTACGCCGAAGTCTACCGTGCAAAAGACTCTGTGTTTATTACAAAACGTGCTTTAGCCATTACACTTCAAGAAAAGGATAGTATATTTATGCATGCCGATACGTTAATGGTAACAGGTAAACCAGAACACCGTATTACCAGAGCTTATTATAATGCAAAAATTTATAAATCGGACATTAGCGGTAAAGCAGACTCGGTACATGTAGATCAAAAAACAGGATTAACACAGCTAATCAATTTAGCAAGGATGAATAAAGGCGATGCTTTTTCTGCAGCTAGAAAACCTATTCTTTGGAATGTAAAAAACCAAATGACAGGCGACACTATTCATCTTAAATCAAATCCAAAAACAGAAAAATTAGACTCTTTAATTGTATTTTATAATGCATTTGTCATCAGTAAAGACACGCTAAGTGATGATGGTTACAACCAAATTTCCGGAAAACAATTAATCGGTTTATTTGATGATGAAAACAATCTGAAGCAAGTTGATATTCTTAAAAATGCAGAATCTATCAATTATAGTAGAAATGAAAACAATGAATTAATTGGTATTGACAAAGCTAAATCAGCAGATGTTTCCTTATTTTTTGAGAACAAAGAACTTGTAGAATTTAGAAGATTAAGACAAGCTGATGCAAAAATGTATACTGAAGAAGAGCTACCTGTTAACGCAAGAAAGCTAAGAGGTTTTGATTGGCGTGAAGACGAGCGACCTGCATCTGTAGAAGACCTTTTTGTAGATGATCCACCTTTAAATCTACCAGTAATAAAAGGCTTAGAGCCATACAATGATGAAGAAGAGTTTTTTAACGACGATTTGATTGGTCGTGTCAAAAAAGCAGACCAAGAAGCCGAAGATAAAAATCTGATTAAAAAAGACGAAAAACCTAAAGCGTCAAGAAACGTTCCTAAGCAATTTTTAAATAAAAAAGCGGCGCCAAATAAAGAAGAACGTAAGCAACAACTTCAACAAAAACCAGTCATCAAAAAAGAGTAATCCATTGAAAGATTTATTCTTTAAATATCAAGCACAAACGTCGCCATTTCCTTTGGCTATGGAAGTTTCTCATGCTAAAGGAAGTTATATTTTCGACACTAACAACAATGCACACCTAGACTTTGTAGCAGGTGTATCTGCATGTACTTTGGGACATTGTCATCCAAAAGTTATTGAAGCGATAAAACAGCAAGCAGACCAATATTTACACGTCATGGTTTATGGTGAATATGCGCAAGGTCCTGCAGTAGATTTATGTCAATTTATAGCAGACCATTTACCCGCTCCGTTAGAACAAACTTACTTAGTAAATTCTGGTACCGAAGCTATTGAAGGCGCAATAAAATTAGCACGTCGCGTTACTGGAAGAAGTCAAATTATCGCCATGAAAAGCGCCTATCATGGTAACACAATGGGCTCTTTAAGTTTAATGGATTACGAAGTAAGAAAAGCGCCTTTTAGACCATTAATTCCAGATATTCATCATATTAATTTTAATAGTGAAACAGACTTAGATTTTATTACCAATAAAACTGCAGCTGTCATTGCAGAAACGATACAAGGTGGCGCAGGTTTTATAGAGCCAACTAATGATTATTTAGCTAAGTTAAAAGCAAAATGCGAAAGCGTTGGCGCTTTATTAATTCTTGATGAAATTCAACCAGGTATTGGTAGAACAGGAAAACTTTTTGGTTTTGAAAACTATAATGTTATTCCAGATATTGTCGTTACCGGAAAAGGTCTTGGTGGCGGATTACCAATTGGTGCTTTTACAGCTTCAAAAGCACACATGTCTTTATTACAAGACAATCCAAAAATGGGACATATTACTACATTTGGTGGTAATCCTTTAATTGCAGCGTCCGCTTTAGCAACATTAAAAGAAGTGGTTAACAGCGACTTAATGCAAGAAGCTTTAGAAAAAGAAAAACTGGTAAAAGACCTACTTTTACAACATCCTTTAATTAAAGAAGTGCGTGGTCGTGGTTTAATGTTAGCTGCAATCACAGCATCTGCTGACGTCACCAATCACGTGGTCTTAGAAGCTCAAAAACGAGGATTAATTCTATTTTGGTTACTATTTGAACCAAAAGCCATACGCATAACTCCGCCTTTAACAATTAGCAAAGACGAACTTAAAAAAGGCTGTGGCATTATTATTGACATACTTAATACATTACTGTAATTAAGTAATCTTCTAACCGACTAAAGCTCAATTAAAAAACAGTGTAAATTGTAATTGTTCATTACTTTGTTAAAAACAAATCAGCTAAAAGCTTCAAAAAAGTCTAATAGAGCATTACATTTATTACAAGGAAATTAAAAATGCCTATGGAATTTAGCCAAGATAAACCTAACAATAATGTGTCTTTAAACAGATTTGAGTCGATGCTAAAAACAAATAATGTGTTGTTTTTTGACTCAGAAGAATTCGAAAACATTATACATCATTACCTAAATCAAGGTAAAGTAGCATTAGCTAAAAAAGCGATAAAATTAGGTTTAGAACAACATCCATCTTCAACTAATTTAAAGTTATTTAAAATTGAAGTGTATGTTTTTGAAAACAAACTAAAAGAGGCTAACCAAATGTTAGATGCGCTTTATGTTTTAGAGCCTTCTAACGAAGAAATCTATATTCAAAAAGCCAACATTCTTTCAAAAGAAGACAAGCACGAAGATGCTATTAAGGTTTTAAAAATTGCTTTAAATATTTCTGAAGAAACCTCAGAAATCCATGCATTAATTGGTATGGAATACCTGTTTTTAGACAATTTTGAAGAAGCTAAACAAAGTTTTATGCGTTGTTTAGAAGAAGAACCAGAAGATTATTCTTCATTATACAACATCATTTATTGTTTTGATTTTTTAAATGAAAACGAAGAAGCAATTACGTTTTTAAACAAATATCTTAATTCAAATCCTTATTGCGAAGTTGCTTGGCACCAACTAGGTAAACAATATTTTTCTATTAAAGACTACAAAAAAGCTTTAGGTGCATTTGATTTTGCAATAATATCTGACGATACTTTTGTTGGTGCATATTTAGAAAAAGGTAAAGTTTTAGAAAAATTAAAACGCTATAAAGAAGCGATAGAAAACTACCTACTAACCTTAGAACTTGATGACCCAACAAGCTTTGCGTTATTAAGAATGGGTTGTTGTTATGAAAAATTAGGTCAGTTAGATTTAGCAAAACAATACTATTATAAAACAGTAAAAGAAGACCCTTTATTAGATAAAGGTTGGACTGCTATTACGAAGTTTTATTTAAAGCAACATAATTACCAAAAAGCATTATACTACATCAATAAAGCAATAAATATTGATGCAGAAAATGTAATCTATTGGAAACTTTATGCGCAAATTAATCAAAGACTTAATTTTTTAGAAGAAGCTGAAAGAGGCTACAAAAGAGCAATAGAATTAGGCAACTACGAGTTAAGCACTTGGTTATCTAGAACAGATATTCTTATACAGTTAGGCGAGCCTGAAGCAGCTAGTTTAAATTTAATTCAAGCGGCAGAATTTTATCCAGAAAATGCTGAAATAGAGTTTAGATTATCAGGAATCTACTACAAACTTTTAGAAACCGAAAAAGGCAGCTATCACCTTAAAAATGCAATGCGTTTTAATAGCGAATTTTTATTTATTGTAGAAGAACTGTTTCCTAAAGTATACCATTCTGTAACTTTTCAAAAGGCGTTAAAAAAGATACAATAACTTAATCTTCATTCTATTTTTACATACCTTTGATGTCTTAACAAATTAAACATGCAAAGACGTTTAAAAGACTATCTTTTTATTAGCTTAAAAGGTGTTGCAATGGGCGCAGCAGATGCTGTACCTGGTGTTTCTGGTGGAACAATCGCTTTTATTTCTGGTATCTATGAAGAATTAGTAACTACAATAAGTAATGTTGATTTTTCTTTATTTAAAACATTAAAAAAAGAAGGGTTTTTCGCGTTTTGGAAACAATTAAACGGTAACTTTTTATTAGCGCTTTTAACTGGTATTATTATCAGTTTTATTTCTTTTATGCGCTTAGCAAAATTTCTTTTAGAAGAACATCCGGTATTGATTTGGTCGTTCTTTTTCGGGCTAATTATTGCAAGTATTTACTTTGTTGGTAAACAAATAAAAAAATGGTCACTTTCTACTGTAATTGCACTTATTGCAGGTGCAGCAATTGCTTTTTACATTTCTAATTTACCATCTTTGGCTAGTAATACTAACTCTTACTTTTTATTTATAGCAGGTGCTATTGCTATTTGTGCCATGATTCTACCTGGTATTTCTGGTAGTTTTATTTTAGTAATTCTTGGTGCATATAAAACATTAAGTGATGCTTTTCATGATTTTGATATCAAAAAAATAGCCCTTTTTGCTTCTGGTGCAATTGTCGGTCTTTTATCCTTTAGTCGTGTTTTAAAATGGCTTTTTAAAAACTATCACAACCTAACATTAGCGCTACTAACTGGTTTTATTTTAGGCTCTTTAAACAAAGTTTGGCCATATAAAGAAACCTTAAAAGTTATGGAAGACGCTTCAGGAAATATTATTGATTTTGAAACCATTTCTAACTTTGGAACACTAGGTATCTACCAAAAATCTATTCAAGATTTTGATAGTTACAAAATGGTGATAGAACAAAGCATTTCACCTTCACATTATGCCGAAATTAATCAAGTTAGCGCACAACTTCCTTTAGCTATAGGTTTAATGATTGCAGGATTTTTAACTATTTTTATACTAGAAAAAGTAGGAAACAAACCAGAATAATGCAAAGTACCAGAACATTAAAAGACCGTATTTTTTTAGTTCTTAAAGGTTTAGGAATGGGCGCAGCAAATAAAGTGCCTGGCGTGTCTGGTGGTGTTGTTGCTTTTGTTGCAGGTTTTTATGAAGAGTTTATTTATTCGCTTCAAAAAGTTAATGTTAAGGCTTTTAAACTACTTTTTAATGGTCGGTTTAAGTCCTTTTACAACTATATAAACGGTCGTTTTTTGGGTCTTTTATTCTTAGGAATGGTTATTAGCTATTTTAGTGTTTCAAAAATTTTAGACTACTTAATTACCCATTATCAACTTTATGTTTGGAGTGTATTTTTTGGGATGATTATTGGCTCTATTTACTACATAAGTAAAGATTTTAAAGACTGGAAACCTACAACATACTTAGCTTTAACTATTGGCGTTGCTATTGGATTAAGCATTAGCTTTTTAGATCCCGCAACTCAAAATGACAATTTATTATTTGTCTTTTTCTGCGGAATTATAAGTGTATCTGGTATGACTTTACCTGGTTTTTCAGGATCCTTTATTTTGATACTTTTAGGTAATTACGTGTTGCTTTTAGTAGATTCAGTAAACGCTCTTTACGATACATTTACCGAGATTATTGTAGGCGATTTCAGCTTCACTTCAAATCTTGAACGTATAAGAATGCTTAAAGTTTTAGCAGTCTTTACGCTTGGTTCTGTTGTTGGATTAGTCACGTTTTCTCACGCATTAAACTATATTTTAAAACATTATAAAAGTGTAACTATCGCATCAATAATTGGCTTTATTGTTGGCTCTTTAGGAGTCGTTTGGCCTTTCAAAGAAACCATTTACAAAACCAGTAATAATACTTTTGTACTAGACTCTAGAGGAGAAAAAATCATCGAAAATTACAAACGTTATTTACCAGAACTCACTCCTGAAACCTACTACGCTATTGCTTTTACCATTATCGGTATTGCAATAGTTTTAGCTTTAGAGCTTTATGGACAAAAAACAAGACAAGCCAATGCGTAAATTTGGACTAATAGGTCGAAATATCTCCTACTCTTTTTCTCAAAATTATTTTTCAATAAAATTTAAAGACGAAGACATTACCGATGCTACATATGAAAATTTTGATATAGAAAATATTAACTTATTTAAAATCGAAATACTAAATCAAAATAACATCAAAGGTTTAAATGTAACTATACCTTACAAAGAAGATATCATTCCATTTTTAGATAGTTTAGATAAAAAAGCTAAAAAAATAGGTGCTGTAAATACTATAAAAATTACAAAAAAAGGAAAAACAAAAGGTTATAATACCGATTGTTATGGTTTTAAAAAATCACTAAAACCTCATCTAAAAAAAAGACATAAAAAAGCGCTTATTTTAGGAACTGGCGGCGCAAGTAAAGCTATTGCTTTTGTTCTTAAAAAATTAGGAATTAAATATAGTTTTGTATCAAGAACATCTTCTAAACAAGCAGATTTCACCTATTCAGAATTAACAGAAGACATCATAAACGACCACAAAATAATCATCAATTGTACGCCTGTTGGCACGTATCCAAACACCGATCATGCTCCAGATATTCCGTATAATTTCATTTCAAAAAAACATATTTTGTACGATTTAATTTACAATCCTTCAGAAACAACATTCCTTAAAAATGGAAAGCAAAAAGGTGCAAAAATCATTAATGGTTACGATATGTTGGTGTTTCAAGCAGAAAAAGCTTGGAAAATATGGAATAAATAGAGCTTAGCACACAATTTTGTTTGTAGTTTTTCAACTAGTTACTATCTTTAAATTCTAAATTTTAAAACATTTTAAAGATGTCAGAGCTAGATAACCTGCAAAACGCAGACGGAACGGAAGAAAAAAAAGAAACTGTACAACCAACAACAGAAGACACTACAAACAATGAAGACGATAAAGTCTTAAATGAAATTGACGACTCTAACGCAGAAGATGCCGAAGATGAAGGCAATAAAGACAGACATAATATTGAAGAAAAAGATTATGAGTCTTTAAACATGGAGCAATTGGTTATAGAACTTGAGCGTTTAGTTAAAAACGAAAAAGTTCAAGCCATCAGCAAACACGTTAATGCTTTAAAACACGAGTTTGATAAGCAATTTCATGACTTACTTGAAGAAAAGAAAGAAGAGTTTTTAAGTAATGGCGGTGTAGAGATGGACTTTAGATACAACTCGCCGTTACAACGTAGCTTTAGAGACACTTATAAAGATTATAAGCAACGCTTAACTGCACACTACAAAAATTTAGAAAAAAACTTAAAGCAAAATCTTAACAATAGATTAGAAATTATTGAGCAAATAAAGGCACTTACCGAAGATGCTGAAGACTCAATGAGCACTAAATACAAGTCTTTTAAAGATTTACAAGACCAATGGAGAAATGCTGGTCCAATACCAAGAGACAAGTATAACAACGCATGGAATAGCTACCATTTTAATGTAGAGCGTTTTTATGATTTATTACACTTAGATCGTGATTTACGCGACAAAGATTTTGAGCACAATTTAGAGCTAAAAACAAAAATCATAGAGCAAGCAGAAGATTTAGCTAAAGACAATAATATAAACAGAGCCTTTAGAGAACTTCAAAATCTACATAAAATTTGGAAAGAAGAACTTGGTCCTGTTGCAAGAGAACACAGAGAACCAATCTGGGAACGTTTTAAAGAAGCCACAAAAAAAATTAATGACAGAAGACAAGATTACTTTAAAGGATTAGATGAGCTTTACGAGCAAAACCTTGTAAACAAACAAGCCATTATCGAAAAAATTGCTCAAATTTCTTCAGAAAACATTAATTCTCATAAAGGTTGGCAAAATAAAATTAAAGAAGTTGAAGCGTTAAGAGAAGAGTTTTTTAAAGCTGGAAAAGTACCTATTAAAGTGAATGAAGCTACTTGGGCTAAATTTAAAGATGTGGTACGTTCTTTCAATCGTAAGAAAAATCAATTTTATAAAGATTTAAAAAAGGAACAATACGTTAATCTTGAAAAAAAGCAAGAATTAGTAAAAATTGCCGAAGAAAATAAAGACAATGACGATTTTGAAGCTACAACACCTTTAATGAAAAGAATCCAATTAGATTGGAAACAAATTGGACACGTTCCAAGAAAAGATAGTGACAAAATCTGGAAGCAATTCAAAAAAGCTTGCAACCATTATTTTGACAGATTAAAAGATCAACGCAATGCAGCTACAGCTGAAGAAGAACAAGCTTTTAAAGAAAAAGAAACTTTATTAGCTCAGGTTAAAGAATTGAAACTTTCTGGAGAGCAAAAAGAAGATTTAGCGACTATAAAAGAACAAATTAATAAGTGGAAAAACATTGGTCGTGTACCAAGAAATAAAAGACATATTGAAGGTGACTTTAATAATACTTTAGATGGTTTATTTAAAAACTTAGACTTAAATAAATCTGAAGCTGAAATGATAAAATTTGAAAACAAACTTCAAGATTTATCATCTACAGATAATCAAAGAGATTTAGATAATGAGCGTTTTTACATTCAGAAAAAAGTAGATGAAATTAAAGGCGAAATTAATCAGTTAGAAAATAACCTTCAGTTTTTTACTAATGTTAAATCTGATAATCCTTTAGTAAAAGAAGTACATAAAAACATTAAAAAACACAAAGAAGAGTTAGCACTTTGGAAAACCAAACTTAAAAAAATTAAGTCTCTGTATTAATGAAAGATAACGATTGGTGGGATAATCTTATTAACTATATAAAGTTTAAAAACTTTTTTGCTTTAATAGTTTTAGGTATTCTACTTATAGCATTAATCATTAAAATCATTATTGAAAACATATCCTAATAAAAAACCAAACCCTATTTCTGGTAAGAAATAGGGTTTTGGCTCCTAACTAAACTAACCAATTATTTCTCTTCGCTTACAAGAAATAATTCTATTTTCTATGACACCTAATATGATGTATGCTATTAATCAACTTTATTCTATAAAAGGAAAGATTAAATGTCATATGCCTTATATACGTTAGTTAAATAGCTTTGGACGTTTTAAAACTGAAAAAAAATAAATTTTCACATTTTTTAACAAAAAACCATTGTAAAAGCAATGTATACAATGGTTTTTAAATTATAATAATTGAAAAAATCAGTAGATTTTTCCAATTACAGTTTTTTGGCTTCTTCCCAAAAAACATCCATTTCAGCAAGTGTCATATCTTTTAAGTCTTTATTTAAAGATTTTGCTTTTTCTTCTAAATACATAAAACGTTTTGAGAATTTTTTATTAGTACGTTCTAATGCGTTTTCTGGATTAATTTTCAAGAACCTTGCATAATTTACCATAGAAAAAAGTACATCTCCAAATTCGCTTTCCATAGCGTCTTTGTTTCCTTTTTGTACTTCTTCTTTAAATTCAGATAACTCCTCTTCCACTTTCTCCCAAACTTGTTCTGGTTGTTCCCAATCAAAACCAACACCAGCTACTTTATCTTGTATTCTATTTGCTTTTACAAGTGCTGGTAAGCTATTTGGCACGCCTTCTAAAACACTTTTTTTACCTTCTTTTAGTTTAAGGTTTTCCCAATTTCTTTTTACATCGTCTTCATTTTCAACTTTTACATCTCCGTAAATATGCGGATGTCTGTGTATTAGTTTTTCGCAAACTGTATTTAATACATCTGCTATATCAAAATCGTTTGTTTCGCTACCAATTTTTGCATAAAAAACCAAGTGAAGCATTAGGTCTCCTAGTTCCTTTTTTACTTCTTCTAAATCGTTATCCAAAATAGCATCACCAAGCTCGTAAGTTTCTTCTATAGTTAGATGACGTAGGGTTTGCATGGTTTGTTTTTTATCCCATGGACATTGCTCGCGTAACTCATTCATAATGGTTAATAAACGGTCAAATGCTTTTAATTGGTCTGCTCTGCTATTCATAAAAAAAGATGTTTTGGTAAAAGTACAATGATTTATTTATGCTTAAAACATTGGCACAAAAAAATCCAGCGTTTAGGCTGGATTTGATATATTGTTTAAAGAAAAATGTTATTCTTCTTCATCGTTAGATGATGATTCTTCATCTAAATTTAAAAGGTCATTTTTAACTAGCAAGTTGTACCACTGAATGACTTTTTTTATATCACTAACGTATACTCTATCTTCATCATAATCTGGTAAAACTTCAAAAAAGTACTCTTCTAACTTATCTTTAGAGTCTTTGTGACTTACAGCTGTTTCTTTACCATTTTCTTTCTCACTAATTTTTCTAAAAACATCTGCTAAAGGCACTTCTTCTGTTAAAGTGTAAATTGCTATCTCGCTTAATACACTAACATTTTGTTGAATACCAATAGCTAATCTTTTTTGATCTATTAAAGATTCTGCTATAAAGCCTGTTCTTGTTTGAGTTACTAATTTGTATAATCCAGGTTTTCCTGAAATTGCTAAAACTTTTTCTAAAGCCATAAATTTATTTTTAAAGGTCGCAAATATCTAATCTTACATTGGGTTTTCCAAACGTTTAACGTTTCTTTTTCATTAAAGGAAACTTCATACGATAGTCTACATTTATTTTTCCTTTAGAGATATTTGCTAGTTTTCCTTTTATTAAACGTTTTTTAAGTGGTGATAGTTTATCGGTAAATAAAACACCTTCTATATGGTCATATTCATGCTGAAAAACACGTGCTGCAAGACCTGATAATTCTTCTGTATGTGTATTAAAATCTTGATCTTGATACTGTATTTTTATATTTGGCTGTCTAAACACATCTTCTCTTACGTCTGGTATACTTAAACAACCTTCGTTAAATGCCCATTCGTCTCCAGATTCCTCTAAAATAACTGGGTTTATAAATACACGTTTAAAATTTTTTAAAGTTTCTTGCTCGTCTGTTTCTAAAAATTCATCTTCAGCAAATGGTGATGCATCTACTATAAAAAGCCTAATAGACAACCCTATTTGAGGTGCTGCAAGACCAACACCGTATGCACCGTACATGGTTTCAAACATGTTATCTATTAACGTGTCAAGATTTGGATAATCTTTAGTTATTTCTTTGGCTTGCTTTTTTAAAACGGGATCACCGTAAGCAACTATAGGTAGTATCATAAATTCTTATTTATTATAAAGGTAACTTTGAAGGATAATAGTTGCACTAACCTCATCCAACAACGCTTTGTTTTGTCTTTGTTTTTTCTTTAATCCACTATCAATTAAGGTTTGAGCTGCCATTTTAGAGGTAAAACGCTCGTCTACTCTTTCAATAGGAATATTTGGAAATGTAGATCTTAGTTTAGAAATAAATGGTTTTATTAAAACTTCACTTTCGCTTGCTGTATTATCCATTTGCTTTGGCTCTCCTACTAAAAAAAGCTCTACATTTTCTTTTTCTGTATATGTTTTTAAATAGCCTAAAAGCTCGTTTGTAGCTACAGTGGCTAATCCAGAAGCGATTATTTGCATATCGTCTGTTACTGCTAATCCAGTTCTTACTTTACCGTAATCTATTGCTAATATTTGAGCCATTTTAAAATTTTATGCAAATTTATGGTTTTATAGATTAACACCTTAAATATTATGCCATATTTTAATTTATAGGAATTATATTTGCGTGAAGGATTGCAACGACATCCTTTTTTTGCTGCCACATATGGCAAAAAAAGATATAGTGGAATGCCTGACCTTTAGGGCACGCCAAAAAAATGAAATTACAAAAAATGAAAGATTTACAACAAACTATTGAAACTGCTTGGGATAACCGAGATCTTTTAACAGAAACAACAACTATTGAAGCAATTAGAAAAGTGATAGCGCTTTTAGATGAAGGTTCACTTCGTGTTGCTGAACCAACAAAAGATGGTTGGCAGGTTAATGAATGGGTAAAAAAAGCGGTTGTACTTTACTTCCCGATACAAAAAATGGAAACTTTAGAAGTTGGTATTTTTGAATACCACGATAAAATCCCATTAAAAACTGGTTACAAAGAAAAAGGAATTAGGGTTGTACCTCATGCTGTGGCACGTCACGGAGCATACATTTCTGCAGGTACTATTTTAATGCCTAGTTATGTAAATATTGGTGCTTATGTAGACGAAGGTACTATGGTTGATACTTGGGCTACTGTTGGTAGTTGTGCGCAGATTGGTAAAAACGTACACCTTTCTGGTGGTGTTGGTATTGGTGGTGTCTTAGAGCCATTACAAGCCGCTCCTGTAATTATTGAAGATGGTGCTTTTATAGGCAGTAGATGTATTGTTGTTGAAGGTGTTAGAGTTGGTAAAGAAGCTGTATTAGGTGCAAATGTTGTTTTAACAATGAGTACAAAAATTATTGATGTTACTGGAGATGAACCTGTTGAAATGAAAGGTTATGTACCAGAACGTTCTGTTGTGATTCCTGGTAGTTATACTAAAGAATTTGCTGCAGGAAGTTACAACGTACCTTGTGCATTAATAATTGGTAAACGTAAAGAAAGTACCAACAAAAAAACATCGCTTAACGATGCGTTACGCGAATATGATGTGGCTGTTTAAACAAAAGTTACATAGCAAAATGAATAAAAAAATCCTAAACTTTAAAGTTTAGGATTTTTTATTATGATTTAAATTGCATTTTTCGTCCAGATCTACGCAATTTTTTTCGGTTAATTTTATGCTGAAAAGCCATACTTTGTTTTAACATTAAATCGTGAGTCTCTTGATAAGATGTATTGTATAATTCAGAATATTTTTTAGCAATTACTTTTATCATAGTTTTAGATAGCCATAAGCGTCTAAAATTATGCATACGCTTCTCAAAAGTCATCGATTCAAAACGCATTCGGTTTAAATCTATAAGATAAAATTTATAGCCTTGTTTTGTTTTAACAACTAACGTGTTCCCTGGCGAGTGATCTAAAAAGTTAATATTGTTTTCATGTAATTTAAAAGTAAATTCTGCAAATTGCTTTAAAATTTCTTCTCTTTCAGGGAATTTTGGATTGTGTATTAATGCTCTAAATTCAAAATCATAATCAATATGTTCACTTACATAGTAGCTTTTTTTAAGTCCTAAAGTTGAAGTTTCTTCTTTATAAGCTATAGGAAAAGGTGTTGAAATACCACAATCAATTAACCTACTTGCATACTCAAAAGATCGTTTTGCTTTACTTCGTCTTATCCATTTGTAAATAAAACTATTAAAGGCATTTGGTTTTTTAAACGACTTAATATTTAACGTTAAACGGTCTACTTCAAAAGATTTGATAACATTACGTTGACCAATAGTTACGGCTACTCCTTTGCTTTCAAAACCTTTAATTATACTTTCAATCTTAGATTTTAAATGTTGATATTTTGGATGACAGTGTATGATTTTAATTAATTTTAAGTTGCATCAAAGATATGTTAAACTAAATTTTAATAAAAGCCGATAAAATTATATTTTGCGCTAAGGCAAAAGCCAATTTAGATGAAGAAGATTTTAATCATTCAAAATAAAAGAATTGGAGATGTGCTATTAGCCTCTTTAATTGCTACAAATTTAAAAAAAGTATTTCCAGATTCTGTAATAGATTACATGGTTTACGATTACACAACTGGTGTTATCGAACAAAACCCTTCTATTGATAATATTATTGAAATTAAGGAAAAAGAACTTAAAAAAATACCGGTACTTCTTAAAACAGCTTTTAATGTACGACGCAAAAAGTATGATATTGTTGTAGATCCTTATGCAAAATTTCAGAGTCGTGTTATCACTTTATTATCAGGCGCAAAGACTAGAATTGGTTTTAAAAAACGGGAAAAAAATCCGCCGTTACCGTTTTACACACACAATATTTCGTTTTTAAAAGAAAAGACAAAACCATGCGGAAAGTCTATTGAAGACAGAGTGCATCTAGTTACTTCGGTTTATGATATTGAAAACCCTGTTTATGAGCCTAAAATATATTTAACTAAAGCTGAAGAGCAATACGATAAACTTGACAAATACGACAAGCCAGTTATTATGTTTGGCATTTTAGGTAGCACGCCACAAAAATCTATGCCTTATGACTATATTGTAAAGTTGATAGATTTTGTGACCGAAAATTATGATGTCTATGCGTTATTTAATTATGCACCACATCAAAAAGAAGATGCTCAAACCATATACAATCAATGCAAAAATAAAGAACAAATAATATTTGATATTTATGAAGAAAGTATTCGCGGTTTTGTATTACTTATGAATAAATGCAAGCTGTTAATTGCTAATGAAGGCGGTACAGTACACATTGCAAAAGCGTTAAACAAACCAACATTTACTATTTTCTCACCATATGTTTTAAAAGAACATTGGGCTAGTTTTGAAGATGGTAAAAAACACACCTCTACTCATCTTTTAGATGAAAAACCAGATTTATTTTCAACTGATAGAGAACAACGTAAAAAAATTGAAGAAGACCCTAGTTTTCTATATAAACAATTAACACCGGAATTAATCATACCAAAATTAAATGCGTTTTTAAAGCAACATTTTTAACCACTTTTAAGCTAAAAATCAATAATGAGTAAACTAAGCCTAATAGATCGATTTCATCATTGGAGAAGAAAAAACAGATGGAACAGACAATACAAAAAAGGAAAATGGGACTATCTAAATAATGAGCGTGAAGACTTAAGATATCAAAAAATTGTTGAATTCATTTCAAAATATGCTTCTAAAAATCCTACAATTTTAGACCTTGGAGCTGGTGAAGCTGTTTTAAACGGAAAATTTGAGCCTGCAAGTTATTCTCATTTTTATAACGTTGACTTTTCAAAAGCTTCAATAACTAAAGCAAAACAAAAAAATCACCCAAAATCTACTAGTTTAGTTGCAGATATTCATACTTATAATCCTAATCAAACTTATGATGTAATTGTTTTTAATGAAGCTTATTATTACGTTCATCATAACTTAAAAATAGACGTATTAAACAGATTTACTGAAAAATTAAATCCTAACGGAATTTTATTAGTTTCTATTTACAAAGAAGGTTTAGACTGCTGGGAAATTATTGATGCAAAAAAAGATTTAGAAAAACTTGATTTTAGCAAAGTTGAAACAGACAGAGAACAAACCTATTGGAAAGTTGGAGCTTACCGCATTAAATAGTTTATTATGAATGTCTAACTAACAGCTACTGCAACAAATTAGGTTGATTATAAGTACTTATAATTACAGAGATTGTTGGCATACTATTTTTTGACAATACCGTAATCTGTCCAAGTACGTTTTTCATCTTTTACAGCTTTTCTAATTTTTAAATTTCGCTCTAAAGATTCTTTAGTTTTGTAACCTCTTGGATGATCTAAATGTAGTACAATTGCTTTATGGCGTATTTGTTTAGATTTAATTCCATAATTAAACAATCGTTCTCCTAATTCTCTATCTGGTCCTCCGTATTGCATTCGCTCGTCATAACCATTTATTGCAATTAAATCTTCTTTCCAAGCACTAGAGTTACAGTTATTAAAAGTTGCTCCTGTTGGTGTTGTTGCGTCTAAAAAATCTGCCCAAAGTCCGCTAGCATTCAGTTTTAAGGCTTGTTTAAAACTTACGTTACCATTCTTTTTTAACCATTTGGTATCAAAGCAATTTTCATTTTCAATATCTTTTAACTCAATGGTTTCACTAGTAGGCATATCTAATTTTAAATATCCACCAGAAAGAAAATAACCTTTTTCTGCATATTTTGCATGTGTTGACACAAAATCTTTACGAGCAATACAGTCGCCATCTGTCATTAAGATATAATCATATTCTGTTTGCATAATACATTTATTAAGCAACTCTTGACGTCTGTATCCTTTATCTTCATGCCAAATATGACGTAAGTTTACAGGGTAATCTGCTTTAAAACGATCTATCAATTGTTTAGTAGTGTCGCGCGAGCCATCATCTGCTATAATGACTTCAAAATTGTCATAATCTTGATATTTATAGCTTTCTAAAACTTTTTCAAGCCAAGCTTCAGCGTTATACGTGCTAATTATTACAGAAATTGGTAAACCACTCATTAATTTAAGTTTCAAAATTGAAATGCAAAGATAGTCATATTTAAAATATTGCTAGTTTTGATTTTTTTAAGAAGGATATAAAAGCGTAAATTTGTGTTTTATTGTTTTAAATGAAGAAATTATCTGTCATCATCCCGACCTTTAACGAGGAAAATTATATTGAAAAAGCGATACGGTCTGTACGCTTTGCCGATGAAATTATCGTCGTAGATTCATTTAGCTCTGATAAAACAGTTGATATTGCCAAAAAAAACAATTGCACTGTTGTACAACGACAATTTGATAATTTTTCTAATCAAAAAAACTTTGCTTTACAATACGCTACTGCCGAATGGGTTTTGTTTATTGATGCTGACGAGCGTATCCCTTTTGCATTAAAACAAGAAATTTTAGATGTCATTAAAAACCCAAAACATGCTGGATATAAATTAAACTTTCCGCATTTTTATATGAATCGGTTTTTGTACCATCACTATGATTCGGTATTACGTTTGGTTAAACGTGCTAATTGTAGATTTGAAGGTTTAGTGCACGAAAAATTGATTATTGATGGTAGTATTGGTCAACTTAAAAACCCTGTACTACATTTTACTTACAAAGGTTTAGAACATTATATCAGTAAAAAAGACAGTTATGCTTGGTTTCAGGCAGAACAAATGCTAAAAAAAGGAAAAAAAGCAACTTATTTTCACCTAGCTTTTAAACCTTTTTACCGCTTTTTTAGTAGTTATATTTTAAGACGCGGTTTTATGGATGGTGTTCCTGGACTAGCAGTTGCCAGTATTAATGCCTATGGCGTATTTTCTAGATATGCTAAGTTGATGTTATTGAAAAAAGGGATTAGGTAAGCTTGAAGCACGAAGTTTGAAGACAAAAGACGGAAGACGGAAATTATATTTTCAACTCAACTTTAAATACTTTAGACACTTTCAACTTTAAGTATTTTTAAAATAACTTACCTACTTTCAACTTCCAAATAAACTGAAGCATTGTATCTTCGTTTTTGATATCTAATCGCTGAATTTCATAATTATTTTTAAACGGAAATGCATTCACTCGATTACCAACCCTTAATCCATATTTTAAATTATTCTCTTTTAACAAATTAAAAAACTTGTCCTTTTTTTCTCCTTTTTTAGGGTATTTACCGTAAGGATAAGCAATGGTTTGATGTATTGATAAATTATTCTCTAGAAGAAAACTATTACTTCTTTTCAAATCTAATTCAATAGCATTTAACGAAGATGTTTTGTAATTTATATGTGAATATCCATGTGAACCTAATTCAATTATGTTTTCATCTAATTGTTTCAATTGATATAAATCCATAAGGTCTTTATCACCTTCATCCCATTCATTTTTACCACCTACAAATTTAAAAGGAATGTAAAAACAAGCTTTTAAATTATGTTCTTTAAATAACGGATAGGCTAATTCTAACTGATTAACATACACATCGTCAAACGTGATAATTACAGATTTTTTTGGTAAATCTTTAGCTATTTTAAAAGGTTCTAAATCTTTAAAATGAAGCGTAGTATACCCATTTTTTTTTAAGTACAGCAATTGTTGCTCTAAAGTATCTTTGTGTATAGTCAAGCCTTTAGCCTCTTCTTTATTAGAAGTTACAGAATGATACATTAAAACCGGTAATTTTGCCATATTTTAAAAATGAATTTCTCTACTCACAAATATATAAAGCCTATTGGTTATATTTGCGTAAAATCTTATTTTCTATTACATGATAAGCGCTTTAGCTATTACTTATAACGAAGAAAAAAACGTAGAACGTTACATAAAAAGCTTATCGTTTGCAGGCGAAATTATTATTGTTGACTCATTTAGCACTGACAACACTGTTGAAATTGCTAAACAACTAGGTGCTAAGGTTGTTCAACGAGAATTTGATAATTTTTCGGCACAAAAAAACTATGCTTTGTCTTTAGCAAATCACGATTGGGTTACTTTTTTTGATTTAGATGAAATAGTAACTCCTGAATTAGCTGAAGAAATCACAAACACACTAAAAACAAACCCTAAAAATGAAGCCTATAAAGTAAAAAGAAACTTTTATTTTATGGGTAAAAGATTAAAATATAGTGGATTTCAAACGGACACTGTAGTTCGTTTATTTAATAAGAATCAATGCAAATATAACGGCAAACTTGTACACGAAATTTTAGAAACTTCTAAAACAATTGGTAAATTTAAGCATCATGTAGAGCATCAAACCTATAAGAGCTTTGATAATTACAATGAAAAACTAACCCTGTATAGTAAACTACAAGCAGAAGCTTTATTTAAGAAAAATATACGTCCGAATTTCTATCATTTTTTATTTAGACCTTGGTATAGATTTATGCATCAATACTTTTTAAGATTAGGATTTTTAGATGGCAAAGAAGGGTTTATTATAAGCTATGTACATGCCTTTTCGGTTTTTAAACGCTATATTCAGCTTTGGACTATGTATAGAAATATTGAGTAAAAGAAGCAAGTTTTTTTATTTAAAAAAAACATCTAACTTATTTTTTACATTAGTGAATTCAAGATGATTTTTAAAAAAGTTTAATGCCTCTTTTTGAAATTTTTCATAATATGAATAATCATTAAGAAGATTATTTATATGTCTTATCATTTCTTCTGCATCATTTGCTACTAAGCAACCATTTTCTGTTTTATTAATTAAACCATCAACTCCTCTTGGAGTACATACCACAGGTAAACCAAAAGATAAAGCTTCTACAACTTTAATTTTTAATCCTGTACCAGATAACATTGGACAGATAACAACTTTAGCTTTCAGATAATAAGGATCAAGATTTTCTACATAATCTATTTTTTTTACATTATCATAATTATCAATATAATTACAAATTTTACCAACAATAGTTATTTTAATCTTTTTGTCAAGTTCAGGATAAATTTCTTTAAAAAACCAATCTATAGATTTAATATTATGAGTATTTCCACTTGCAACATATAATAAATCTATTTGCTTCTCAAGTGGTTTATAGTTTTTATTTGAGACACAATGAGGTACTAATATTATTGGTTTATTTATAAACTGAGTAAACAAATATTGCTCCTCTATTGAAATTGCCCAAATAAAATCAAATTTTCTTAAAACCTTAATTTCATCTTCAAAAAACTGACCAAGATTAAAATCTTTTGTTTCTTTATGTTGAGATGTTAAAAAGTCATGAGTGTCTATAATTGTTTTTGCACCGTTTAAATTGATTTTATCTATAAGTTTAACATAATAAGCATATGATATTATTATATAATCATATTTGGTTGAATTAACTATTTTCTCAAATTCAACTTCTTCACTATGTAAAACTCTAGAAAAAACATCATTTGACTTTGTTTTTCGATTAAAAAATGTTTTTTTTAGTATGCTTTTTTTCTTATTTAGAGGTTTTAAAAAATAAGTTTTATTTACTAAGTTTTGGTCTTTTAAATCTTTTAAATCTGACTCTGAAATCAAACTAATGTTTTCTTCTTTGGATACAAAATCAACACTATATTTTTTTTCTTTAAAATATTTTAAAAGATTATGCGCTCTAACATTATTCCCTTGAGTTTTTGATAAAGGATTCTCTGGATAAAAAAAAAGTATTTTCATAAGTTAAGCTAAATCTATTGTAAATATGTATCTATTAATTTATTTTTTTTCAGTTTTAAATCTTTAACTATTTCATTAAATCTAGTGTCTGAAGAAAGATTAAAAGGTATTCTTTCATGTTTTTTTAAAGTTGCTAATATTCGGTTCTGATTTTTTTTATTATAATATCCACTATTAACTATCTTATGCTTTAGTTTTTTAGGCTTTTTAATACAATTAATATAGTTATTTTCAAAAACATCAATCGAATATAACCAATCATTCCATTTAAATTCAGATACCATTTCTCCTTCAAAAATATGAGAATAATACCTGCTTCTTTTCCAAGGAATCCTTAGAATATCAGCAATAATAGCACCATGCATAGCTTCAGATATTATCATTTCACTTGCTGCAACTTGAGCAATGAATTTTTCTACGTTGTTTCCTGTTGGTAATATAAGATTCCATCCAAGTTCATCACAGATTACTTTCCAATCTACTTTATCAACTGAAGCATAATAAGGTATGTAACTTATATTGTACTTTTTTGGTTGATTTATAAATTTTTTATATTCTTGAGTTAATGCCAAAAAATAGGCACTATCGGTTATATAATTTTCCGAAACATATGTTGTTTTTAAAGAGCTAAACGGACCTCTTGTAAAAAAAAACTCCCAAGAATCATCAAAATGAAATTTTTCATTTATAGACCTTACACCTGAACCAAAAATTATTTTTTTTTTAAATTTTGAGGCTTCTTTTAAATAATCTGAATTTTCAAGTAGTATAGAGCCTATCCCCAAAAAAGCAACCTCTTCATTTTTGTTAAAAAAGTCATCTCCAAAGATTTTTTTCCATAACCAGACATTTAAATCATCTCCTATATTTCCTTGTTGGGATTTGTAGTAAATTAATTTCATTTTAAAGACTAATTCTGATTTATAAGTTTTATTGCTTTATTAAACTTGTTAATAATGTTTTTCCATTGATAATTTTCTTTGACATATTTTATTCCGCGCTTTGCTATATGTCTTTTTTCTGATTCTGTAAGATTATAAAGTTTATTTAGAGAGTTTTTAAAGCTATTATAATCCTTATATATAAAACCTGCGTTACTTAATTCTATATGATCTTTTAGCACTTCACAATCTCCATTTGCTATCACTGGTTTCCCATATTGCATAGCT
The DNA here is from genome assembly GCF_037029465.1 of Mesoflavibacter sp. CH_XMU1404-2. NCBI lineage: Bacteria > Pseudomonadati > Bacteroidota > Flavobacteriia > Flavobacteriales > Flavobacteriaceae > Mesoflavibacter > Mesoflavibacter sp. CH_XMU1404-2. The sequence continues at coordinate 194,532 of NZ_JAYMEM010000003.1, forward strand.
TCTAAGGTTACTAGTGATAAACTTTCATAAAATGAAGGTATAATTAAAGCTTCACAATTTTTCAGGTAAATATCTTTGTCTTCATCAGACACAAAACCTGTAAAAATTATATTATTATAATCTTTTTTAATATCCATAAAATTTTTCCCAATCATAATCAGTCTAATATCATTGGCTGACTCATGTTTATATTTTTCAAAAAAATCAATCAACACATCGCAACCTTTGCTTACATCAATACGTCCTATGTATAATAAATACTTAGTATTAGATTGTTTCACTTCATTTTTTTTGGTACAATTTAAAATTGGATCAAAACCTACACCTGCAATATCATTGTTTATCAATTTAGTTTTTGGATAAGTCAACTCTACAAGTCTCTTCTCTGAAAGACTATTATACATGATAAAGCTAGCTTTATTGAATACGTTTTCATAGCCACTAAAATAAAAACTAGGTTCGTCATGAGCTGTAGGAATTAGAATACTATTTTTTACTGATTGAATTCCAAAATAAGTAGGATAATACAGATATGTAAAAAATATAAAAACCTTATATTTTCTTTCATTTTCTATTATATAACTTATTAAACCTGGAGAATTTGGTCCTTGATGTGTTATCCAATTATTTCTATCTGATTTAGAGATGTAATGTAATCCTAATTTCTTGTAAATAGATAATAATTTTATTTTTTTTAAAAACTTATGATGTCTTCTTTTCCCTGATAATTTTCTGTAATATTTATTTGCATAATGTGTGTTTTTTGATATAGATCTAAATCGTCTCACTAAAACTCCATCTTCAAAAGTTTCTCCTTCGGGTAAAATATTATCCCATATTTGATAATCTATAGATCTAGTTGTTAACACATCTATACTATAATACCTTTTAAGCTGATCGCATAACAGTTTAGCATGTAACTCAGCTCCTCCATTAATTTCTTTACCAAAACGTTGTACAACAACAGCTATTTTCTCTTTTTGCTCCAATTTTATTTAGCGTTTAACAATTGATCATACAATTCTGCGTATTGTTTAGCGGCATTTTCCCATGTAAAAAACTCAAGCTTGTTTTTCATAATACTTATTTTATCCTGAGGATCAGCTTTAAAGTCTTTCAATGCTTTTTCAACATCAATTTTCATTGTTTCAGCATCAAATTTTGTGAAGTAATAACCTGCATCTCCTAAAATTTCAGGTAAGCATGTTTTTGTTGATGTTATAATAGGTTTTTCAAATTTCATTGCTTCTAAAAGAGGCAAGCCAAATCCTTCACTAATTGATGGAAATAAAAAAGCTTCACAATATTCTAAATAACACTGTTTCTGATATTCTGAAATTTTATCCAATAAAATTACATTCTTTACATCATTACTTTCAACAAACGATATAACTTCTTCTCCATAAGGTGTATCTAAATTACCTCCAATAAACAAATCCATATCTTCCCAATTTATCATCATTTTAACAATAGATAAAAAGTTTTTCCGTTCTAAAAAATTACCTATCGAGAAAAAAAATGGTCGGTTTTGATTACCTGGATTTACTAAGTTTTTCAATTTATTTTTTATGGTACAACCATTGTATATTATTTTTTCAGGAACATTTTTTATATCAAAATATTTATGGGTTTGATTTTTTGAGTATTCTGAAATGTAAACAATAATATCTGCCATAGAAAGTTGTTCTTCAAAAAATTTATTCCTCTTTAAATTATTTTCTTCATCACTTTTTTCTTCCATAAAATTCACATCATGGATTGTCAAAATATATGGTAAATTTCTTTTAGGTAAAATTTTGGTATTTTGGTTTAGACTATGCCAAACATCGTATTCTTTAGAGATTCTAAATCGTTCATATCTATACATTCCCCAATAATATTTATAACCGAAAAAGTTTTTAAATTCTTTCTTGAATTTAGATATGGTGTCTGTATGAACTATTATCTTTGAATTATTATATTTAATGTTAAAAAGTCCTTTTAGCAAATGATAATTGAATTGTCCGAATCCAGTAGACATATTGCTGTTATGGGCTTCAAAAAGGATTTTTTTCATTGTAGTTTTTTTTATTAAAAACAAATGTAATGAATTAAATCAATTATAAAAGTCAATGCTAACCGAGATTACAAAAACCATAAACCACCTAAAAAAAGGCAACACCATTCTCTACCCAACAGATACCGTTTGGGGTATTGGTTGCGATGCTACAAATTTTGAAGCTGTAAAAAAAGTATATCAAATCAAACAACGTGAAGCATCAAAAGCATTAATCTGTTTAGTAAGCGATTTAAAGATGCTAGAAAAATACATAGAAAAAGTACCAGAAGCTGCCTATCAAATTATTGAATATAACGACAAGCCAACTACTATCATTTATGATAACCCAATTGGTTTAGCTTCTAATTTAGTTGCAGAAGACAATACTTTAGCTATTAGAATTCCTAAAGACGAATTCTGTCAAAAACTCATCCAACAATTTAGAAAACCAATCGTTTCTACCTCTGCAAATATTGCTGGTCAGCCAACACCAAATTCCTTTAAAGAAATAACTCAAGCGGTTTTAAAAGGTGTGGATTATGTTGTAAATTTGCAAAACGAAAAAATTAACACCAAACCATCTACAATTATAAAATTGTCTAATAATGGTGAAGTTAAGATTATTCGTTAGTAAATTTACCCGATGAATTACAAACAAGCATTACAAAACCCTATATTTAAAATAATCTCTCAAGCCTCTAAAAACCTTAACTTAGACAGTTATGTAATAGGTGGTTTTGTACGCGATTTTATTTTAAAACGTGGTAATGCCAAAGACATAGATGTAGTTGCAATTGGTAGTGGTATTGCACTTGCCAAAGAAGTTTCAAATCTGTTACCTAATAAACCAAAAGTACAAGTATTTAAAACTTACGGAACCGCAATGCTACGCTATGATGATATCGAAATTGAATTTGTTGGCGCACGTAAAGAATCCTACAACGAAGATAGCCGTAATCCTGTTGTAGAAAACGGTTCATTAGAAGACGACCAAAACCGTCGTGATTTTACAATCAATGCTTTAGCTTTAAATCTTTCTGAAGACAATTTTGGCGACTTACTAGATCCTTTTAATGGCATTAAAGATTTAGAAAATAAAATAATTCGTACGCCATTAAACCCAGATATTACTTACAGTGACGATCCTTTGCGCATGATGCGCGCTATACGTTTTGCTACGCAATTAGACTTTAAAATTGAAAACCAATCTTTAAAAGCTATTACCAGAAACAACAAACGTATTAAGATTATTACAAATGAAAGAATAGTTGTCGAGCTTAATAAAATTTTAGAAAGTCCAACACCTTCAATAGGCTTTTTATTACTTGAAGAAACTGGACTTTTACAATATATTTTACCAGAATTGACCGCTTTAAAAGGCATTGACGAAATTGAAGGCCAACGTCATAAAGATAATTTTTATCACACTTTGGAAGTGGTTGATAACATTGCGAAACATACAGATAATGTTTGGTTACGTTGGGCTGCATTACTACACGACATTGGTAAGGCTCCAACAAAAAAGTTTAGCAATAAAGTTGGTTGGACGTTTCATGGTCACGAATTTGAAGGTTCAAAAATGGTATTTCATTTATTTAAACGCTTAAAAATGCCTTTAAATGAAAAGATGAAATACGTCCAAAAATTAGTCTTTATGAGCTCTAGACCAATCGTTTTAGCTCAAGATATTGTAACAGATTCTGCAGTAAGACGTTTGCTATTTGATGCAGGTGATTACGTAGAAGATTTAATGACGCTTTGCGAAGCAGACATTACTACAAAAAACCCTAAAAAGTTTAAAAAATATCACAACAATTTTAAAATTGTAAGAGATAAGTTAGTTGAAGTAGAAGAAAAAGACTCTGTAAGAAACTTTCAACCGCCTGTTTCTGGAGAAGAAATTATGGAGACTTTCAATATAAAACCTTCAAGAGAAGTTGGTTTAATTAAAGAAGCAATAAAGGAAGCTATTTTAGAAGGCGACATCCCAAACGAGCATCAAGCTGCTTTCAGTTTAATGCTTGAAAAAGGGGCAGCTTTAGGGCTAAAAAAAGTGTAAGTATGCTAACGTTAGTAAGATCAAAATCTGAACATCCCGATTTTATAGCACTGGTTAAACAGCTTGATGCCTATTTAAAAATAATGGATGGTGATGAGCACGATTTTTACAACCAATTTAATCATATTGATATATTAAAACATACCGTTATTGCTTACCTAAACGATAAACCTGTAGGTTGTGGTGCCTTTAAAAAATTTGATAATAATAGTGCCGAAATAAAACGCATGTTTACACATCCTGAAACAAGAAATAAAGGTGTTGCCTCAGCCATTTTAAAAGAACTTGAAGATTGGGCAAAGCAAAATAATTTTAAATCAACTATTTTAGAAACAGGTTTACGACAAGTTGAAGCTGTTAATTTTTACAAGAAAAATAATTATAAAATAATTCCAAATTTTGGTCAGTACGCTGGCATAGAAAATAGTGTTTGTTTTTTAAAAGAATTACGATGAAAAAGGACAACAAAAAAGTTATTTATTGGCTATTAACAGGCTGTGTATTAATTTTTGTAATGGTTATAGTTGGCGGTATCACTCGTCTAACCCATTCGGGATTATCAATTTCAAATTATAAATTAATTTCTGGTACAATTCCACCAATGAATGACGCCGAATGGACAGAAGCCTTCAACCTTTACAAGCAATATCCAGAATTTCAAAAGCTTAATAACCATTTCACTTTAGAAGATTTTAAAGATATCTATTTTTGGGAATGGATTCATCGTGTTATTGGTCGTGTAATTGGGTTAGTGTTTTTCTTTCCTTTTGTATACTTTTTAATTACAAAACAACTCACCAGACCAACTATAAAAAAAGCAATTGGACTAATGTTTTTAGGAGCATTTCAAGGTTTTTTAGGTTGGTATATGGTAAAAAGTGGTTTGGTAGACAGACCAGATGTAAGCCATTTTAGGTTGGCTGCACATTTAACAACTGCATTTATCACCTTTGCTTTAACATTTTGGGTTGCATTAGACTTAATGTTTCCTTTTAATAAAGTAACAGATTCTGCATTTAAAAACTTGCTACGCATTACCACATTTGTGCTATTAATTCAGATTATTTATGGTGCTTTTGTTGCTGGTTTAGATGCTGGTTGGGTACACAACCATTGGCCAATGATGAGCGAAGGTAAATTTATTCATGAAACTGTTTATACTGAACAAAACTCGCTTTTACTAAACCTAACCGAAGGTAAAAGCGGCGTGCAGTTTGTACATCGTACTTTAGCTTATTTAGTAGTTGCATTAATTGTTATCGTATTTTTTAAAGGCAAAAAATTTGTAGAAACCAAGTATCAAAAACTAGCTTTAAATAGTTTAATGGGATTGGTGTTTTTACAATTTATTTTAGGTGTTTTAACCCTATTATTACAAGTTCCCGTTTGGTTAGGTGTTGCACATCAAGTAGGTGCGTTTTTCTTATTAACAGCAATGACATTTACCCTGCATAGATTTAGCAAATAAGGATTAAAACCTTATCTTTGTAGCCTTATTTTCATTAGTTATGATATACCGTTTTAGAGCTATTTTAGACAACGACACAGAAGAAGATATCTTTAGAGATTTTGAAATTCGCGAAAGCGATACCATGGAAGATCTACACAACGTCATTACCCAATCTTTTGGTTTTGACGGTACAGAAATGGCTTCTTTTTATGTTAGTGACGACGATTGGGATCAAGGTGAAGAAATTAGCCTTTTTGACATGAGTGATGGCTTAAACGAAGTTAAATTAATGAATGAAACTAGCATTTCTGACATTGTACACGAAGCACAAACCAAACTTATTTATGTTTATGACTTTTTAAGTATGTGGACGTTTTTTGTCGAATTAGCAGAAATTGTAGAAGAAGCGCAAGGTACAGATTACCCTAACCTTATGTATGTGCAAGGTCAAGTACCTACAGAAGCACCAGAAAAAGTTTTTGAAGCAGAAAATGACGACGATTTTAATGAATTTGATGACGATTATGACATCGATGATTACGATAGTTTAGACTTTGACGAAAACTGGAACTAATAACCTTTAGTATACACATCTTCATAATTTCTTTTTACAAAATCTAAGGCGTTTTTAAGTATTTCGCCCATGTTTTTGCTGCGCTTAAATTCAATATCCATTGTATAATCATAGATTTTTGATTTAAGCATTTCGATATGTTTTTCAATAGAAATAGTATCGTTAGTCATACATTCTAACAACTCTCTTATTCTATCTTGATAACTAATCATACGTTTTGCAATGGTTGAGCGTTCTTCAATTTTATATTGATCAATAGAATCTTTTGTGAGTTTTTCAGATACTAAAGTCACCATCTTATTATTTTCTTTAAAAAATTGAGGTCTGTAAACATTAAATTTACCTTCATAAGATTGCTGATCAAAATCTATAGCTCTTATTTTAAAAACCACATGATCAAAATCGTGCGTTGGCACAATTACATAGTTATAAGCGCGCATGTCTCCTAACAGTCTAATCATACAACGCTCGTTAAACTTCACAAACTCTTTGGCAATTTGAGATTTTTCTGAAGGCGAGCAATCCTCCAACATATTTTCTATAAATTCATCACCTGGTATTCCTGCAATATGCTCTTCAATTAAGGTTTTTTTATAAACCAAAAAATTTAGGTTGTAAGGCGATAGCATATGCTCTAATTCTAAACCATAAATTCTTGACGCATCTGCTTTTTTTACATAAAAATAGGTGTAATTGTCATTTAAAATATTTCTAACTTTTACTCTAAACGGTTTACTATTACCAAAGGTGCAGTAATCTACAGCATCTACATTTAAAAAAGGAATGGTTTTTTCATTTCCATCAGAATGTAACTGTGTGTATACTTTTTTTAGGTTCAAATCGATTTCTGCTCGGTCAAATTCACTGTAATACACACGTATCCAAAGTGTGTCTTTATCATCTTTATCATAAACGGTAACAGAACCTTGAAAACGCAACAAATCTTCATATAAAATCGAAATTTTTAAGTTTCGGTTATATTCATTTAGATATTCGTGTAATTTTTGATTTACAGGATATGATGGTTTCTTTTTAGAAATTTTTAAATCTTGCATAATGAGGTAATTACTCAAATTTAGTAACAAAATTTATAAATTGTAACAAAATCGTATCATATTCGTCTTATTTATATCAATCAAAAACCAAAACTATTTTGAGCACAATTTTAACCATCTCTAACCTTACAAAAAAGTACGGGTATTTAACTGCTGTTAACAACCTTTCTTTCACTATAAAAAAAGGAAATGTTTACGGAATTTTAGGTCCAAACGGAAGTGGTAAATCTACTACTTTAGGTATTACACTTAATGTTGTAAATAAAACTTCAGGAAATTTTCAATGGTTTAACGGAGATTTATCTACACACGAAGCATTAAAAAAAGTTGGAGCTATTATAGAACGACCTAACTTTTACCCATACATGTCTGCATACAAAAATCTTAAATTGGTGTGTAAAATTAAAGACATTAACGAAGATAAAATTGACGAAAAACTAGAACTTGTTGGGCTTATAGAAAGAAAACACAGTAAGTTTAAAACGTTTTCTTTAGGGATGAAACAACGTCTTGCCATAGCAAGTGCATTACTTAATGATCCAGAAATTTTAATTTTGGATGAACCTACAAATGGTTTAGATCCACAAGGTATACATCAAATTAGATCTTTAATTAAAGAAATTGCAAGCAAAGGAACAACTATATTATTAGCGTCTCATTTATTAGACGAAGTTGAAAAAGTTTGTACACACGTAGTCGTTTTAAGAAAAGGTGAAAAATTATATGAAGGTCCTGTTGACCAAATGATTACTAGTAATGGCTTTTTTGAATTAAAAGCAGAAAACACAGATGCATTAATTAACTTTTTGAAAGCTAACACTAATATTAAAGATGTTAAGATTAATGGCGAATTGGTAACTGCCTTTTTAGATCAACCAATGTCTGCAACAGCATTTAATAAAGAATGTCATGATAAAGGCATTACGCTTTCTCATTTAGTCTTACGTAAAGAAAGTTTAGAAGAACAATTTTTACAACTTACAGACCAATTATCTTAAACCAACCCAACCAAAAAACCGACAAAAATGTTACGACTTTTAAATATAGAATTAATCAAACTTTGGAATAACCGATCAAGTAAAGTACTTATTTTAGCATACTTTATTTTGTTAACATCAATAGCACTAATAGCTTCAATAAAATTTGATATTGGACCTGTAAAGTTTCATCTAGCAGAACAAGGTATTTTTGATTTTCCTTACATTTGGCACTTTAACACTTATGTAGCTGCATCCTTAAAATTTTTCTTGGCTATTGTTATTGTGTCTATGATGGCAAACAAGTATAGCAATAAAACCATAAAACAAAACTTAATAGATGGCTTAAGTAAAAAAGAATTTATCGCTTCTAAGTTTATAACCGTTTCTGTTTTTGCTTTATTCTCAACGCTTTTTGTTTTTATAATTACGTTAATTTTAGGATTTGCTTTTTCTGATATAACCGAGATTTATCATGTGTTTTCAGACACAGAATATCTTTTAGCATTCTTTGTTAAGCTAGTTGGTTTCTTTTCGTTCTGTTTATTCTTAGGTATTTTAATAAGACGATCTGCATTTGCTTTAGGATTTTTATTTGTTTGGTTTATTATTGAAAAAATAGCCTATGGTTTATTAAGATGGGAAATTGATTTAACCGAAAATTCTTGGAGAACAATTACACAATTCTTTCCTTTAGAAAGCATGTCTAACTTAATAGTAGAACCAGGCTCAAGACTTAGTGCAGCAAAAGAATTAGCTAAACAAGTTGGTGAAGATTTTAACTTTGATTACTCAGTACATTGGTATCAAATTGCCATAGTCTTAGGTTGGACAGCATTATTTATTTATGGTTCATACAAATTATTACAAAAGCGAGATTTATAGTATTTAACATACAATCGCTTTCCTTTTTTTAATTTTGTAATATCTTTACAAATCTAGTTAAACTAGGCTATGAAAAAGATATTATTACTAACATTTTTATTGTTAGCTTCATTTACATATTCTCAAAATGAAGCAGCAAACTGGTATTTCGGAGACAATGCTGGAATTAATTTTGACGTCAACACTAATAATGTAACAGCTTTATTAGATGGTCAACTTGCAACGGATGAAGGTTGTACAAGTATTTCTGACGGAAACGGAGATTTATTGTTTTACACAAATGGTATTACAGTGTACAATAAAAATCATGTTGTTATGCAAAATGGTTTTAACCTTAAAGGGAATCCTTCTAGTACTCAATCTGGGATTATAGTTCCAAAACCTCAAGATCCTGATATTTTTTACATCTTTACTGTAGATACAGAATATAACAGTACTCCAGATGAAGGATTTCATTATTCAGAAGTAGATATGACTGCTAATGGAGGTTTAGGCGCTGTCACTTCAAATAAAAATATAAATCTATTAAACAATACTTCAGAAAAATTAAGTGCTGTTTTAAAAGATTGTCAAACCGAAAATATCTGGGTTATTACTTTTGCTTCTAATACCGGAGGAGAAAACAATAACTCCATATACGCTTACGAAGTAACTGCTACTGGTGTTAACACAACTCCTGTTATTTCTACTTTTGGTATTTCTGCTCAAGAAAGACGTGGGTATTTAAAGGTGTCTCCAGATGGCTCTAAAATTGCTTGTGCAAATGTAGGAGCAGGTTTATTTCTTTTTGATTTTGACACTAATACAGGTCAAGCTTCCAATCCTCAAATTATAAATACAAACTTTAACCCTGCAGGTAAACCACAAGGGTCTTATGGCGTTGAATTTTCACCAAATAGTCAAGTTCTGTATGTAACTACTTATTTTGAAACACCTAACTCTGATTTTGATAACCCAAGTGCTCAATATGGTGCTTTATTGCAATATGATTTAAATGCAACAAATATAAGTGCTTCCGAAGTAGTTTTAGACCAAAGAGTAATGTACCGAAGCGCCTTACAACTAGGTCCTGATGGAAAAATTTACCGATCTTTAAGTGCTACATACAATCAAGGCACTCCTTTTTTAAGCACTATTAATTCTCCTAACAGCCTAGGTCAAGCAGCAAACTATCAACATCAATCAGTAAGTTTAAATAATAGATTATCAAGACAAGGCTTACCTCCTTTTATAGCGTCATTTTTTGCTGAAAAAATTGATATCATACCAACTGACAATACCAACACCGTAGACTTACCTTTATGCGTTGGTGAAGATTATACGCTTGTTGCTGAAGATATTCCTGGCGCTACGTACACTTGGATTCAAGACGGAAATGTAATTGCAACTCCTTCTACCCCTAACGAATTATTAGTTAATCAAAACGGAAACTACGAAGTACTAATAGATTTAAATAATGGAGATTGCGACACCAAAGAAGGACAAGCAATTGTAACTTATTACGACATACCTACCGCAACCACACCAGATAATCTTATTATTTGTGATGACGATGGCGATAATATATGGGACTTTAATTTTTCTGATCTAGACACTGTTATTCTCGATGGTCAAGATTCTACTATTTTCAATGTTAAATATTTTGAAAACCAGATAGACGCTGATAATAATCAAAATGAAATTATAGGTAATTACCAAAACTCTTCACCTCAAGAAACAATTATTGCTCGTGTAGAAAATATTGGTAATCCTAATTGTTACGTTACAACATCTTTTGACTTATCTGTATACCTAACACCAGTAATAGCCAATCTAAGCGATTATGAGGTTTGTGATGATTTAACAGATGGGGATGATATAAACGGACAAACAACTGTTGATTTATCAAATTTTAATAATCAAGTTTATAATGGACAAAGCCCTTCTTTATTTGACATAAGCTATCATAATAATTTAAATGATGCAGAAAACAATCAGAACTCACTTGATTTAAATTATTATAACAATACACCTTTACAAGAAGAAATTTTTGTCAGGTTAGAAAACATTAATAATACAGACTGTTTTGCGGTTAGTAGTTTCAATTTAATTATAAATCCAGTTCCAGAAACATTTGACTATACTATCCTACAATGTGATGAAGACGGTATACCAGACGGTTACACCATTTTTAATTTAGAAGAAGCTATAGAAGATATTACAAATAGTAATACAGACTTAAGTGTTATTTTTTATGATACTCTTAATGATGCCATAAATGAAGTAACACCAATACCAAACCCAGCATCTTACAACAATTTAACTAACCCTCAAATAGTTTATGTAGCTTCTTCAGATAGTTTTGGGTGTGCAAATATTTCTGAATTAACACTTCAAGTAAGTACAACTCAAATAAATAATTATCAAATTGAAGTCTGTGATGAATTAGACTCAGAAGACGGTATTAACACTTTTAATTTAAACGAAATAAGCACAGATATGTCTCTTGCTTTACCAACAAGCGTAACGATAAACTTTTATGCAACATATAACGACGCTCTAACAGAAAGCAACATTTTACCTACATCCTTCACAAATTCAACTCCTTATTTTCAAACCATCTATGCTCGTGCAGAAAACAATAACAATTGTTATGGAATTAGCGAAGTAGACTTAATTATAAATGAAAGACCTATTTTAGATGAAGATGAAACTGTGTTTTATTGTCTTAATTTCTTCCCTGAAACAATTACATTAAGTGCTACTAATCCAATCAATAACAACTATTATTTTAATTGGTCAACAGGTGAAAACACCAATAGTATTGAAGTTAACCAACCTGGTAATTATACAGTAACTGTTACCACTGTTGAAGGTTGCGAAAAAACAAGAACTTTTACGATAGAAGCTTCAAATATTGCCACGTTAGATAATATAAACGTGATTGATGGAGATATTTCTAACAATCAAGTTAATATTTTAACCTCTGGAGAAGGTATTTATGAATATGAATTAATTAATAGTCAAGGTGAAAGTACAGGTTTTCAAAATGAATCTATTTTTACCGAAGTTGCTCCTGGAATTTACACCGTCAATATTATGGATGTAAAAAATGATTGCGGAATTATCTCGGATACTTTTTCAGTCATAGGTTTCCCACAATTTTTTACTCCAAATAACGATACGATTAATGATTATTGGCAAGTTTATGGTGTTTCAAGTCAGTTTCAACCAAATTCCAAAATATTTATTTTTGATAGATACGGTAAATTATTAAGTCAAATTGATCCTAAAGCTAAAGGTTGGGATGGCACTTATAACGGACAACCAATGCCTACTAACGACTATTGGTTTTCGGTAACTTTACAAGATGGTCGTGTTTTTAAAAGCCATTTTACTTTAAAAAGGTAGTTTTTTGTACTTTTAGAAAGTATTGTCCTTGTTATGAAAAACTTTACTTTCTTACTTTTAACACTTTCGCTTTGCTTTTTTTTTAATTTAGCACAAGCGCAGGACATTAGTCTATTTCAGCAATTTAATGGTAGATATGATTATACAGCTATTGGTAACACCTTAAATCCTGCAGAAAACAATCTTGACGGTAGTTTTTGTACTTTACCAACTTCAGCTTCAGCTAATTTAAATTTACCAAACAATGTAACTATTATCGCTGCATATTTATTTTGGTCTGGATCTGGTAACGGAGATACTGAAGTAACATTAAATAGCCTAGATATAATTGCAGAAGACACTTATAATGTAGATTATAACGCTGGTATTAATGGTCAACTCACCTATTTTGCTTGCTACGCAAATGTTACTAACCAGATAATTAATGAAGGAAACACAAACTACAACCTATCAAATTTAGATGTTAATTCTGAATTATTAAATACACCTGGTTTTTGCAATAATCGTACTAATTATGCTGGCTGGAGTTTATATGTTATTTACGAAGATAGCAACCTACCTCTTAATCAAATTAACCTATTTCAAGGATTAGAAATTATAAACTCTGAAGTTCAAGAAAAAACTATTATCCTAAATAACATTGATGTTTTAGATAATAACAATGCTAAAATTGGTTTTTTAGCTTGGGAAGGTGACAATGCATTAAACTACGGAGAAAGTCTTTCTATAAACGGAAATATCTTATCAAATCCACCTTTAAATTTACCTGATAATGCTTTTAATGGCACAAACACATTTACAGGTTCTACCAACTTTTACAATGCAGATTTAGATGTTTACAGTATCGAAAACAACATTTCAATCGGAGATACACAGGTTACTATAAATATGACTACCGGAGGATTAGATCAATTTGGTGTTTTTAGAGCAGACCTTATTATTCTAAACAATATAATTACAGTTTTAAACAGTCAGCTACCTGATGCAACAATTGTTATGGATGATTATTTTGTATTTTGCGCTAATCGAGAAGTAGATATAAACTACACCATTTACAACACTAATAGCACAGACGTTTTACCCGCAAATACACCTATTTCGTTTTACATAGACGATGTTTTAATTGGTCAAAGTTCAACTTTGAATGATATACCTATTAATGCTTCTGAAAGCAATCAAACAACATTATCCATTCCTTCAAACTTTCCTGACGTTTTTATTCTAGAAATCGTAGTTGATGACGATGGTTCTGGTAACGGAATTATAACTGAAACCAACGAAAATAATAACGACACATTTGAAACCATTCAATTAATTCCGCTACCTGAAACCATAATATTGAATCCTATTTTAGCTTGTGATGAAGGTAATAATCAAGCCTCTTTTGATTTAACTCAAGTACTATCTCAAATAAACCAAACAGATTATAATAGCTTTAGTTTTTTTGAATCATTAGAAGATATTGAAGCTAATTTTTCAATCATCACACCAGAAAATTATTACTCAAACTCAACACCACAAACACTTTTTGTGACTGCAGAAACCGATGAATGTTTTGACATCTTTCAATTTGAATTAAATACTGAAAATTGTCCGCCTTACGTACCTGAAGGATTTTCCCCAAACGGAGACACAAAAAACGATTTCTTCAATATCCAAGGATTGTATGATATTTTTGAAAATCATGAACTACTAATTTATAACCGTTACGGTAAGCTAATTTTTAAAGGAAATAATAACCTAAAATGGAGTGGACAAACAAACGAAGGCAATTTAGCTTTTGGAGATATTGTCCCTACTGGGACCTACTTTTACGTTCTAAAATTAAATGACCCTAATTACAAAGATTTGGTAGGTTGGGTATATCTTAACAAATAACAAATAAACATTTTACCGAAAATATTTGCATTTTATCGATTAATTAGATACGTTTGCGGGTGATTTTGCCCTAAATCCTGTTATACTAAAAACGCTAATTAATAATGAACGCGAAAAAAGCCTACAATAAAAGCCTAATTTTCTGGCTTACAATAACTCACCTACTTTTAGGATATCTAACTTTTGCTCAACAAATAAATGTAAATGATAGTTTTACAGCACAACAACTTATTGAAAATAATTTGGTGCAAGGTTGTGTTGAAGTTAGTAATATAAATTCTACAATTAACGGACAAGTTGATGGCTTTCAGAGTTTTGGGTATTTTGAAAAAGCTAGCTCAAACTTTCCTTTTGAAAACGGTATTATCTTATCTACTGGTCAAGCAACTTCAGCAGGAAACACAGTTAACACTAGCGCTTTAAATGAAGGAAGTGATAGTTGGGCAACAGATCCAGATTTAGAAACTGCTTTAGGGATAAACAATACGCTTAACGCTACTTCTATAGAATTTGATTTTATTTCTACATCAAGCACCATTTCATTCAATTATATATTAGCTTCAGAAGAGTATTTTGCAGATTATCCTTGTCAATATTCTGATGGATTTGCATTCTTAATCAGAGAAACAGGAAGTAGTAACCCTTATCAAAATATTGCTTTAGTACCAAGTACTTCAACACCTGTAAACACAAATACTATTCATGACGAAATTGTTGGTTTTTGTCCTGAAGAAAACGGTAACTATTTTGAAGGTTACAATATGGGAGACACCAATTTTAATGGTCGTACAACAGTTATGGCTGCTTCTGCAAACATTACTCCTAACGTACAATATAGCATCAAACTTATTGTTGCAGATCAAACAGATAGAAATTTTGATACTGCTGTTTTTATTGAAGGAAATAGCTTTACCGACTCTGTAGATTTAGGCGAAGATATTACGACTTGTGATGCGTCTGTAACTTTAGATGCCAACACTAACAATCCGCAAGCTACTTACCAATGGTTTTTAGATGGAAATATCCTTTCAAGTGAAACTAATAGCACATTAAATGTAACAGCAGATGGTAATTACACCGTGGAAATTACCGTACCATTAAATGCAGATTTTTGTTCATTTCAAGATAGTATTAATGTCACTTTAAACACAATTCAAAACGGACCAACAATTTCAGATATTGTGGTTTGTGATGATACATCAAATGATGGCATTGAAGTATTTGATTTAACACCAAAAGTCTCTGAAGTAGAAGCTGCGCTTCCTTCTTCAACTTACAGCATCACTTTTCATACTTCTCAAAGTGACGCTATAAACGACCTAAACGCAACAACGTCTGTAACCAGTACGACAGCAATTCAGCCTATATTTTACAATGCACAAGACACAACATCTGGTTGTATTTATATAGGTAGTTTTAATTTAGTAATAAACCCATTTCCTACAATTACAGACCCAACACCTTTATCGGTTTGTTCTAATGGTGGCGGAAGTGTTGATATATCTGTAAAAGATGATGAAATCACCTTATCAAATACAAGCTACGCAGTTACCTATCATTTTTCTGCTACAGATGCACAAACTGGTGATAATCCAATACCTCAACCTTATACACCAGCTAACCCAACCGAAACCGTTTTTGTGCGTGTTGTAGATGTAACAACAGGTTGTTTTACAACAACAACTTTAGATATTGAAGTAAATACAAATCCTGCAATTAATCCTGAAGTTGTACAACTAGATGCTTGTGAACAAGATGGTGACGGTTTTGACACCTTTGATCTTACGCAAGAAATTGATGATATTTTACAAGGATTAACAAACGTCACTGTAACATATCACGAGTCTCAAGATGATGCTAATAACGGTGTTAACCCAATAGCAAACCCAACAGGTTACGATAATATTGACCAAGATGTACAGACTGTTTTTGTGCGTGTTGAAGATAATGCAACTGGTTGTGCTTCTGTTGTTCCAATGGAGCTTCATACATTTCTTTTAGAAACAGGTACAAATATCACCGATTTTTATGAGTGTGATGATGCTTCTAACGACGGAATTGTTGATTTTGATTTATATCACATCGGTTTAGAAATTATTAATGATTTAGAAGATGTCACCATAGATTTTTACGAAACTGATACAGATCAAAATAATGCTACAAATGCTATTGATCAATCTGTTCCGTATACAATTAATACATCGCCTACTTTATTATACATTACTTTAAATAGTAGCACTTGTAGTCACTTTTCAAATATACAACTATATATAAATGAAGGTTTTGAAGTTGTTTTAACAGACACACAAAACTATTGCGATACGGATGACGATGGTTTTACAAGTATAGAATTAGCAACTTTTGATGCTTATGCTGGTAATGGTATTCCAAATCCTTCAGTAGATTACTATTTAACGCAAGCAGATGCAGATAATAATGCTAATATTTTACCACCATTTTACACCAATACAACCAATCCATTAACATTATACGTTCGTGTTCAAAATACTATGACAGGTTGCTATGCAACTTCTTCTTTAGATATTGAAGTCTTGCCTGCTCCAAACATTACACAACCATCTGACATAGTGATTTGTGATGATGACCAAGACGGATTTTTCATAGTAGATTTAGATGCAAAAATCATAGAAATTGTTAGCGACACAACCAACCGTACAATAACATTTCATACCTCACAAGCTGACGCAGAATCTAACAGCAACGCTATAACAGACACGCAAAACTATAATGCTAATACACAAACCATTTATTGTCGTGTAGAAAACACCACAACTGGTTGTTATACTTTACAACCTTTTGAAATAACTGTAAATACATTACCTATTTTCACTACTATTGAAACGTATACAAACTGTGAAACTGACGGTAATCAAATAGCAGATTTTATCTTTGAAGATAAAGATGCAGAGATTTTAAACGGACAAACAGGTAAAGAAGTATTGTATTTTGAAAGTCAATTTGATGCAGATAATAACATCTCACCTATTGATAAAACTACCGCCTATCAAAATACATCGACACCACAAACCATTTACGTTAGAGTACAAAATGTAACAGACAACAGTTGTTACGGCACTTCATCTTTTGATATTGTTGTTGGCTCTTACCCTATTTACAATGCACCAACAGATGTTTTTGTTTGTGACGACAACTCTAATGACGGTTTTGAAACTTTTGATTTAGATGATATAACTTCAGAAATCACTCAAGGTTCTCCAGAAACTTTATCAGTAACCTATCATTTAACTTTAGCTGAAGCTGAAACACAATCTAATCCATTACCAACTTCATTTACAAACACTGTAAATCCGCAAGAAATTTTTGCAGTTGTAGATAATGGTACATATTGTAAAGGTATTGCTAGTTTTGAATTTAACGTTGTACAAGTTCCTTTAACTAATACGCCAAATAGCTTAGAGACTTGTGATGATGATACGGATGGTTTTTCAACATTCGATTTAACGGTTACAGAAATTGAAGTCTTACCTATTAGACAAAACAACACTGTTATTGAATATTACACAAATCCAACAGATTTAGAGCAAGGTGTAAACCAAATTTCAAATCCTGAAAACTTTACAAATACTGTCAATCCGCAAACAGTTTATATTAAAGTTTTAAATACGGTTTCTAATTGTTATGCTGAAATTCCGTTAGATTTAATAGTTGAAACACCGCCAGTTATTAATCCAAACGTTACAATTCAAATTTGTGAAGAAAACACATTTACATACAATTTAAATAATGCTTTACCAGAATTAATAGATACAACACAAACTATTGAAACTGAATTTTACGGCTCGCAAAACGATGCTCAACTTCAACAAAACCCTTTAAATTCAGATTACAACTACGCTGTAGGTAATCAAACAATTTTTGTTCGTGCTAATTTTGTTGGAAGCAATTGTTTTAATATTGAATCTTTTACGCTTCGTGCAAACCCATTGCCAACAGCAAATAACATTCAAGATTTAGAAACCTGTGACGATGATTATGATTTGTTTGCTAATTTTAATTTAGGTATACAAACTTCAGTAGTTTTAGGCACTCAAAACCCTTCAAACTTTACGGTTAGCTACCATAATTCGCAATCTGATGCAGACAATAATGAAAACGCTTTAACAAATTTAAACGTATTTAGCGAAGATGGCACAACGTATTTTATTCGTATAGAAAACAATACTACAGGTTGTTATAACACAAAAAATTTCAATACAATTGTACACAGAAAACCAGAATTAGACATTGAAGATCAAGTGCTTTGTTTAGATAACTTACCATTAATAGTTTCTGCTGAAACCAACGTGCCAACAGACAGTTATTTATGGTCTAACGGAAGTACAAGTTCTTACATAGAAGTCACTCAGATTGGGACTTATTCGGTAACAGTAACGACTCAATTTGGTTGCTCAACTTCAACAACATTCTCAATTTCAGAATCTGAAGCTGCTACTATAGAATTTACAGAAACCGTAGATTTTTCAGACCCAAATAATGTGACTGTAGAAGTTTCAGGTATTGGAGATTATTTATATCAATTTGACGATGAAGAACCGCAAGAATCCAACTTCTTTTATAACGTACCAATTGGTCCGCACACCATAACTGTTATTGATTTAAATGGGTGTAATTCAACTTCAAAAAATATTGTAATTATTGACGTTCCAAAATTTGTAACACCTAATAATGATGGGTATTTTGATACTTGGCACATTACTGGTGTAGAACAATTAGAAGGTACAATAGTTTATATTTTTGATCGCTACGGTAAACTTTTAAAAACTCTATCTCATACTTCTCAAGGTTGGGACGGCACTTACAATGGTAATTTATTACCTGCTACCGATTATTGGTACCTAGCTAATGTAAAAAATGGTGCTATTGAGTTTGAAATTAAAGGTCATTTCACCTTAAAGCTTTAACATTTTTATAGTCTTTAAAATTAGAATTGTTCCGTACCTTTGCATGCCAGTTTAAAGAGTATGAGACAAGCTTTTATTTTCTTTTTTTTACTAAGCATAAATCTAGTTGTGTCGCAAAACGTAACTACAGATTGGACATCTTATACACCTCAACAATTAATTGAAGATGTTTTAATTGGTAATACGTGTATCTCTAATGTGCAAGTCACCAATGTTGTTGGTGGTAATTTTACGACTAACGATTTAAGCTATGGTTATTTTAATGCAAATGGATCATCGTTTCCTTTTCAGGAAGGTGTTGTTTTAAGTACAGGAAAATTAGCTAATGTAGATGGACCTAATACCTCTTTAAGTGATGATGATGCTACCAATTGGCAAGGAGATACAGATCTTGAAAACATTTTAAATGAAAGCAACACGCACAACGCTACCATCATTGAGTTTGAGTTTACTGCGCCTGCAAATCAAATTAGTTTTAGATACCTTTTTGCTTCTGAAGAATATCAAGAAGGAAACGCCAATACCTGCCAATATTCTGATTTATTTGGTTTTTTAATCAGACAAAGCGGTACACAACAATACGAAAATATTGCTTTAGTACCAGGCACCAATACACCGGTAAAAGTTACCACGGTGCATCCAGGAATTCCTGGTGCTTGCCAAGAAGAAAACCAAACTTATTTTGGAAGTTGGAATGGTAGTTCTGCTCCAATAAACTTCAACGGACAAACAGCTGTATTAACCGCTATTGCCAACACAACACCAAACGTAACTTACGAGGTAAAATTAGTCATAGCAGACGAGCAAAACTACCGCTACGATTCGGCTGTATTTTTAGAAGCAAGTAGTTTTGAGTTATATACAGATTTAGGTCCTAACCTACTTCAAGACACAAATAACGCATTATGTGAAGATGACACAACTACTTTAGACGCTTCACAACCAAACGCAACAGCTTATGCATGGTTTAAAGATGGTGTTTTACAACCAGAGACAACTTCTAATTATGTAGTAGATTCACCTGGAATTTATAGTGTAGAAGTGACTTTAAATAATGGATGTATTTCTTATGGTGAAGTTATTATTGAAGAATTTCCGCAACCAACAGCTATCAACACGTCTTTAGCAAATTGTGATATTAACCAAGACGGATTTACAACTTTTAACCTAACAGATTCAGAGCAAAACGTAATAAACAACAACGGGGATTTTTATGTAGCAAACTACTATTTATCTCAAAGTGATGCTGAATTACAAATTAATGAAATTCAAAATCCTCAAGCTTTTGACAATACACAAATTAACCAAACAGTATATGCTGTAGTTTATAGTTATTTAAGCAACTGTACTGCTATTGCGCAAATAGATTTAAGCATTTCAAACAACACACTTCCGGTTTATTCTTTAGAAGCTTGTGATGAAGGCGAATTAGATGGTATTACTACATTCGATTTAACAGAAGTTCAAACCCAAATAGCTAATACTGTTCCAGCAAATTCAACGATAACATTTTATGATAGTTTAGATAACGCTTTCGCGGAAAACAATCCAATACCTTTAAATTTTGAAAATTACGAAGCTAACTTTCAAACCATTTATGTAAAAGTAAAAAGTGACACTAATGACTGTTACGCAATAACTGAAGTCGAATTATCTGTATTATACACACCACAAGTTGAAGCAGATGAAACTTTGGATTATTGTCTAAATAACTACCCTGAAACTATCACACTTTATGGTGGTGTTTTAAATGATTCCCCAAGCAATTATTACTACCAATGGTTATTAAATGGTGTTGATACTGGTGTAAACACAAGTTTTATAGATGTAAATGAAATTGGTAATTATACTGTAATTATTACAGATCCTAATGGTTGCTTTAACTCTAGAAACATTACTGTTAATCCAATTGAAGCTCCAATAATTGAAAGTGTTGATTATACTGATTTTTCCAACAGCAACACAGTAACTATTAATTTACAAAACACAGGTGAATTTAGTTATGCAATAGACAACTTACCTTATCAAGACAGTAATGTGTTTACAAATGTAACTGCTGGATTACATACCGTTTATGTAACAGAAATTAATGGTTGCCAAACTGTAGAGCAAACTATAGCTATTGTTGGTTTTCCTAAATATTTCACTCCAAATAATGATACCATTCATGATTATTGGAAACCGTACGGTATGACAGATGGATATAACACCAATCTTGATATTAAAATTTTTGATCGCTACGGTAAATTGTTACATATTATTAACCCAAACACAAAAGGTTGGGACGGCACATACCGAGGACAACTAATGCCTACAAACGATTATTGGTTTCTACTTACAGATCCAAACGGAAGAACTTACAGAAGTCACTTCACTTTAAAACGTTAAAGGTTTTGTCATTCATGCGCAGACAACAATCTAAAAAACAAACTTTTTTCTTAACCTTCCTTTAAATAAATATCTGATTATTATTCAGTAATTTTACAAGATGAAATGAGCCCAGACATTTTTAGTTATTTCTAACTAAAAATCTTTAGGTGAATTCCATCTGACTTAAAAATCAAATAGAAATCAACAGATGAAATTCAAAATAAAATCAGAGTTTAAACCAACTGGTGATCAACCACAAGCCATCCAACAATTAGTAGATGGTTTAGATAGTAGCGAGAAATATCAAACTTTACTTGGTGTTACTGGTTCTGGTAAAACCTTTACGGTAGCTAATGTGATACAAGAAGTGCAAAAACCTACTCTAGTTTTAGCACACAACAAAACTTTAGCGGCTCAGTTATATTCTGAATTTAAGCAGTTTTTTCCTGATAATGCTGTTGAATATTTTGTCTCTTACTATGATTATTATCAACCAGAAGCATACATACCAACATCTGGTGTTTACATAGAAAAAGACTTATCGATTAATGAAGAAATCGAAAAAATGCGACTAAGCACAACTTCATCTTTACTGTCTGGTAGACGTGATGTTTTAGTTGTTGCATCTGTATCGTGTTTGTATGGTATTGGTAACCCAATCGAATTTCAAAAAAACGTCATCACCTTAGAGGTTGACCAAGAAATTTCACGCACAAAATTACTTCATATGTTAGTGCAAAGCTTGTACTCTCGTACTGAAGCTGATTTTAGACATGGTAATTTCAGAATTAAAGGAGATACCGTAGACATTTTTCCAAGTTATGCAGATGATGCTTTTAGAATTCACTTTTTTGGTGACGAAATTGAAGATATCGAACAGTTTGACATTCAAACTAATGAAGTCATAGAGCATTACGATCGATTAAACATTTATCCTGCCAATATGTTTGTGACATCTCCAGATGTACTGCAAGGCGCAATAAGACAAATTCAGGATGATTTAGTTAAGCAACACGATTATTTTAAAGATATTGGTAAACACCTTGAAGCAAAAAGACTAAAAGAACGTACCGAATTTGATCTTGAAATGATTAGAGAATTAGGGTATTGTTCGGGTATAGAAAATTACTCTAGATACTTAGATGGTCGCGAGCCTGGTACGCGTCCATTCTGTTTATTAGATTATTTTCCTGATGATTATTTAATGGTAGTAGACGAGAGTCATGTGACCATTTCTCAAGTCCACGCTATGTATGGCGGCGATAGAAGTCGTAAGGAAAATTTAGTAGAATATGGTTTTAGATTACCTGCTGCAATGGATAACAGACCGTTAAAATTTGAAGAGTTTGAAGCATTACAAAATCAAGTGATTTATGTATCTGCAACGCCAGCAGATTACGAACTTGAAAAAACAGATGGTGTTTACGTAGAACAAGTAATTAGACCAACAGGTTTATTAGATCCGATTATCGAGGTAAGACCAAGCTTAAATCAAATTGATGATTTAATCGAAGAAATCCAGCAACGTGTAGAAAAAGACGAGCGTACTTTAGTCACCACATTAACCAAACGAATGGCTGAAGAATTAACCAAATACCTTAGCCGAATTCAAATACGTGTGCGCTACATACATAGTGATGTAGATACTTTAGAACGTGTTGAAATAATGCAAGACTTACGTAAAGGTTTGTTTGATGTATTAGTTGGTGTAAACTTGCTTCGTGAAGGTTTAGACTTACCAGAAGTATCTTTAGTTGCTATTTTAGATGCCGATAAAGAAGGGTTTTTAAGATCGAATAGATCGTTAACTCAAACTGTTGGTCGTGCTGCGCGTAACCTTAACGGAAAAGCAATAATGTATGCAGATAAAATCACCAATAGCATGCAGCAAACTATTGATGAAACTGAGTACAGACGCCAAAAACAAATTTCTTACAATACTGAAAATAATATCACACCTAAAGCATTAAATAAAAGTTTAGACAGTGTTTTAGCTAAAAACTCCGTAAGTACTTATAGTTATGAATTAGAAGCTGCTAAAGCTGCAGAACCAGAAAGCGAGTATTTAAGCAAACCAGAATTAGAAAAGAAAATAAGAGAAAAACGTAAAACTATGGAACAAGCTGCAAAAGCTTTAGACTTTATTGTTGCTGCCCAATTACGTGATGAGATAAAAGTATATCAAGAAAAACTAGAAGCAATAAAAGGTTAGTTATATTGTGTTCTAAAAATATCTATTAAAACTGCTGCAGGTACCATACGGTCAGGAAAACCATCCATTAGATAAAGCACGCGCATTATAGAATCATGATTTAATCCCATTTTAAGTCCGTAGTTAAATAGTTTAGCTTCTTCTGCTGGACTTTTATTACTATCTAAGTGCGCAAGCAAAACTAATCTGTGGAACTGAACAATACGTTCGCTATGAGATTTTAAAGAAATACCATTAATTGGATGAGAAATTAAATAATCAAAATCTTCTCTTGAAATATCCAATTGTTTAGAAACACCAAGCAGAAAATTATACTCTATTGGTTTTAGAGCGTTGTCTTCTCTTGCAAAAGCAATCATTTCTGACAAAAGACTTAATTTTTCAACTCGGTTTGACATAGCTAATTTTTATTTTATAAAATTACTTAAAATGAATTTTTTATAGTCGTTAAAAATGTGCCACTTGTCGAAAAATGAGTAGTTTTACAACGTATTTAAACGTATTTTGTCTTTTCTATAAGAAAGAAAAACCATTTTAGCGTTTGATTTTCAATGATTTAAACATGACAAACAACGATATTTTTAAAAAATTAAGAGTTGCGCATAAGCTTCGTGACACAGATATTATTAAAATTTTGGCTTTAGTAGATTTTAGAGTTACAAAATCTGAATTAAGTGCATTTTTTAGACGCGAAGATCATCCTAATTATGTAGAATGTGGCGATCAAATTTTACGTAATTTTTTAAACGGTCTTATTATTCACTTACGTGGTCCAATGCCAAAAAAAGGAGAACAACCAAAAGGCAAACCTTCCGCGAAAGCTAAGCCTAAAAAGTTTGATAACAAGAAGAACTTTATCAAGCCTAAACCAAAAAAAGACTAAAAATCAAGTCATTATTTTATATTAAAATGACCATTTGATAGATAATTTATTAATTAAAGTAGAACTTTAATTATAATTATTCAAAAAGGTTTCGACTAATTTCATATCCAAAAATTCATCACTATCTTGCAGGTTAGTAAAGATTGATTATGTTCGAAACAACTCCTAAAACTATTGTAAAGCCAAATATTTCAGAAGAAGAAATAAAAGCGCTAAACAAAAAATACAAAACTCTATCGGTTACCCAAAGAATAGCAGAACTTTATAAAGACTTTAAGCAAGAAGATGTTATGTTAACTAGCTCTTTTGCTGCGACTTCTGCATTTTTATTAAAATTAGTTTC
Source organism: Mesoflavibacter sp. CH_XMU1404-2 (assembly GCF_037029465.1). Taxonomy (NCBI): domain Bacteria; kingdom Pseudomonadati; phylum Bacteroidota; class Flavobacteriia; order Flavobacteriales; family Flavobacteriaceae; genus Mesoflavibacter; species Mesoflavibacter sp. CH_XMU1404-2. The sequence continues at coordinate 219,589 of NZ_JAYMEM010000003.1, forward strand.
TGATGTCAATAAAACTCAAAAAGTTTACTTTATTGATACAGGTTATCATTTTGAAGATACATTAAAATATAAAGAAGCCTTAACCGAAAAATATGGTTTAAATGTAGCTTCTATTAGTGCTTTAAAAGAAGAACACGAGTTTACTACAAAGGACGAAACTTGGCGAAAAAACCCTGATTTTTGTTGTTCTATTAACAAGGTTAAGCCTTTAGATATTATTAAAAATCAATATAAAGTTTGGGTTTCTGGTTTAATGAAATGGCAAAGTGACCACAGAGCTACTTTGGATATTTTTGAACTAAGAGGTAATATTTTAAAGTTTTATCCGCTTTTAGATGTTACTAAAGAAGAACGTGATGCTTATATTGAAGAGCATCAACTTCCTTTTCATCCTCTAGTTGCTAAGGGTTATCACTCCATAGGATGCAAACATTGTACTGTTCCTGGAGAAGATAGATCAGGACGATGGAACAACAACCCAAAAACAGAATGTGGTTTACATTTATAAAATAAAAAAAGAGCAACTAAATAAGTTGCTCTTTTTAATTTATATCTATTTAAAGTATTAAGCTAATACTTCTTGTACTTTATCTGCTGCTTCTTGAAACTCTGTAGCACTTAAAACGTCTAATCCTGAGTTGTCAATTAATTCTTTTGCGATATCTGCATTAGTACCTTGTAATCTTACAATAATTGGTACTTGTATTGCATCTCCCATATTCTTGTAAGCATCTACAACACCTTGTGCTACACGGTCACAACGTACAATACCTCCAAAAATATTAATTAAAATAGCTTTTACGTTTGGATCTTTTAAAATAATTCTAAAAGCAGCTTCTACACGAGCAGCATCTGCAGTACCACCAACATCTAAGAAGTTAGCTGGCTCACCACCTGCTTGCTTAATTAAATCCATTGTCGCCATTGCTAAACCAGCACCATTAACCATACATCCTACGTTTCCGTCAAGATCTACATAGTTTAATCCTAATTCTCCAGCTTCAACTTCAATTGGGCTTTCTTCACGTAAGTCACGTAATTCTGCTAAATCTTTATGTCTATATAATGCGTTAGCGTCTAAAGTTACTTTAGCATCTACTGCCATAATTTTATCATCACTTGTTTTTAATACTGGATTAATTTCAAATAATGAAGCATCAGACTTATCATAAGCTGTATATAATGCTGTAACAAATTTTGTCATTTCTTTAAAAGCAGTACCGCTTAAACCTAAGTTAAAAGCTACACGACGTGCTTGGAATGGTAAAATTCCTGTTGAAGGATCTATTTCTTCAGTAAAGATTAAATGAGGAGTTTTTTCTGCTACTTCTTCAATATCCATTCCTCCTTCTGTAGAGTACATAATCATGTTACGACCATTACCTCTATTTAAAAGTACAGACATATAAAACTCGTTTGGTTCAGAATCTCCTGGATAGTAAACATCTTCTGCTACTAATACTTGGTGAACACGCTTACCTTCGGCAGAAGTTTGAGGCGTTACAAGGTCCATTCCGATAATTTGACCTGCTATTTCTTTAACTTCGTCTAGGTTTTTAGCAAGTTTAACTCCGCCACCTTTACCACGTCCACCAGCGTGAACCTGAGCTTTAATAACGTGCCAACCTGTACCAGTCTCTTCTGTTAATTGTTTAGCTTTTGCAACTGCTTCGTCTGCTGTTTGGGCTACTAATCCACGTTGGATGCGTACACCAAAACTGCTTAATAATTCTTTTCCTTGATATTCGTGTAAATTCATCTTGTTTAGAGTAAAATTTTAGTTCAACAAAAATAATTAATCACATTTACTTACCCTAATATTTAATAATGAAAAAAGTAATTTCTTTTAATCTAAAATTCAACACTTGTTAAATAATTAACAAATTGTATCAAATTTGTAATAAAATAAAGTATTCCTTTTTATATTCTTCTAAAAAAATACCTTTGAAAAAAAATTGATGTATGGAAAATAGTCAACTTCTTCAAATTGCAAAGGACTTTGGTAGTCCTGTTTACGTTTATGATGCTGAAAAAATTAGCAGTCAATATAACAGATTAACTTCGGCATTTAGTAAAGTAAAAAACTTAAAAATTAACTATGCTGTTAAGGCTTTATCTAATATTTCAGTTTTAAAATTAATGCATAAGTTAGGCTCTGGTATTGACACTGTTTCTATACAAGAAGTGCAGCTTGGGCTAAAAGCTGGTTTTAAACCAGAACAAATTATTTTCACACCGAATGGTGTGTCTTTAGAAGAAATTGAAACTGCAGCAAAACTTGGTGTGCAAATTAACATTGACAACCTTTCTATATTAGAACAGTTTGGCACAAAACATCCAAAAACACCAGTTTGCATAAGAATAAATCCACATGTTATGGCTGGTGGAAACACCAATATTTCTGTTGGTCATATTGACAGTAAGTTTGGAATTTCTATACATCAAATTCCACACATACTCCGTATAGTAGAAAACACTAAAATGAACATTGATGGTATACACATGCATACCGGTAGTGATATTTTAGATATTGATGTGTTTTTATATGCTAGTGAAATTTTATTTGATACCGCTAAACACTTTAAAAATCTTGAATTTATCGATTTTGGTTCTGGCTTTAAAGTTCCATACAAAGAAGGAGATATTGAGACCAATATTGAAGAATTAGGCGAAAAACTATCTAAAAGATTTAATGAGTTTTGTAAAAACTATGGTAAACAACTTACTTTAGCTTTTGAACCTGGTAAATTTTTAGTAAGTCAAGCTGGTCAATTTTTAGTAAAAGTTAACGCTGTAAAACAAACAACATCAACCGTTTTTGCACAGGTAGATAGTGGTTTTAACCATTTAATAAGACCCATGTTATATGGTGCACAACATGAAATTAGAAATATTTCTAACCTTGGTGGACGCGAACGTTTTTATAGCGTTGTTGGCTATATATGCGAGACTGACACCTTTGCAAACAACCGAAGAATTACAGAAATTAATGAAGATGATATTTTAGCTTTTAGTAATGCTGGTGCATATTGCTACAGTATGTCAAGTAATTACAACTCCAGATACAGACCTGCAGAAGTTTTAGTTTACAACGGAGAAGCACACCTTATTAGAAAACGTGAAACTTTTGATGACATCTTAAATAATCAAGTGGAAATTAAAATTGAATAGGTAATCATTTTTATTTTAAAATTTCAAAATAAATAACTATTTTAGTAGAACCCTTAAAAATTAACCTACTGAACAATAGCTATTTAAATTGAAAAACCGTTTAATTCATCCAGAATCCAACAATTTACACAAAGATATATTCTCATTTATCCAACAGGCAGCAACCATTGGTACATGGGAATATAATCTAGAAGAAAACATCCTTATTTGGAGTGAAGTTACCAAACAAATACATGAAGTGGATGATGACTTTATTCCTAAATTAGAAAATGCAATAGAGTTTTATACAGAAGAAGACAGCAGGAAGAGAATTACTAATGCTGTTAATGACGCTATTATTGACAATGAAAATTATGACCTTGAGTTAGAAATAACCACTAAAAAAGGTAACAAAAAATGGGTAAGAGCTATAGGTTATCCTTTATTTATAGAAGACAAATGTGTAAAAGTCTATGGGTTATTTCAAGATATAACACCATCTAAAAGTCTGGAAGTAAATATAAAGTCTCTTTTAAAAATTACTACAAACCAAAATAAGCGATTATTAAATTTTGCTCATATAGTATCTCACAACTTAAGATCTCACTCAGGTAATTTTAGTCTGCTTTTAAGTTTAATGCAAGACGAGCATCCTGAAGTAGCCAAAAATGACTATTTCCCGATGTTACTAAAAGCATCAGATAAGTTAAACGAAACCATTCATAATTTAAATGAAGTCGCGCAAACCGATATTCATTTAAAAGAAAACTTTGTCGAGATTAATGTTTTTGAAGAAGTAAATAATGCGATAAGTAGTCTTTCAGGAAAAATAAAAGCTTCAAATACAAAAATCACGAATAAAATTGATAAAAGTGTCAATATAAAAGTAATTCCTGCTTATTTTGAAAGTATCTTTTTTAACCTAATTTCAAATTCAATTAAATATAAAAAAGAGCATAAAGATCCTGAAATATCAATTACATCTGCGGTTAAAGATGATTTTCTAGTTATAAAATTTAAAGATAAAGGTAGAGGTATCGATCTTAAATTAAATAAAAACAAGATTTTTGGAATGTATAAAACATTTCATAACCACAAAGACTCTAGAGGCTTAGGATTGTTTTTAACAAAAAATCAAATTGAAGCTATGCAAGGTAAAATTCATGTAAAAAGTAAAGTAGACCTTGGGACCACTTTTTCTATATATTTTAAGCTATGAAAAAAATAAAACTAACTTACCTGATAGATGATGATGAAATCTATATTTTCACCACAAAAAAACTAATCAATAAAATTGATTTTTGCGAAGAAGTTGCTGTTTTTCAAAACGGAAAAGAAGCTATAGAGGCTATAAAATTTACATTAAGAAATAAGAATGAATTACCAGACGTTATTCTTTTAGATTTAAACATGCCAATTATGGATGGTTGGCAATTTTTAGACGAATTTATTAGAATTAAAAGCGAAAAACAAATCAAGATTTACATAGTTAGCTCTTCTGTTGACCCAAGTGATATAGAGCGTGCCAACACCTATAATATGGTTAGCAATTATATTATCAAACCTATCTCTAGAGAAAAATTACACGAAATAACCGAAGAAGTTTTTGCTTAATTATCCATTATTTTGATAAAATACTAAACCATTTTTATCAACATCATAAAAAGCAAACTCTTTTGTTCCCCAATCTGTGTTTCTAACTTTAGTGTCTTTATTAAAAACGTTTTTAAAGTTATATTCTTGAAATAGAATTTCTACATTTTCGGTAACAATTCTTAACATTGGTCGGTCTACATCAATATCCCATTCTTTTGCATCGTGCCATTGTAAATGAATTTCGATATCATCACATCTAATTCCTGCGTAAGTTGGTTGTTTACTATCATTAGCAAATGCAATAGTAAAACCCAATTTATTAACATAAAACTTTAATGATTCTAAAACATTTTTAACCGGTAAAACAGGATGAATTTGATGAAGTTTGGCTTGCATTATTTTATTTTTTTATTTTTTGACCTGTACCTATTAGAAAATATAATACAGACCCAAAAACATTTAAAAATAAGACAACTAAAACCCATATTAATTTATCATTTGACCCTTTAAAATTACTTCTAAGAACATCAATTAAAGCAATTATTGGTAGAAGTAAACCAAATAATATTATTAATATTTGCCAAGGTCCTATCATTCCTAATGTTATCATTCTTCTATATTTTAATCTTTAAACTCTTTAACTTCTGGTATGTTGTCTATTCCATATTTATCAAACAGGTAAATAAGACTAGTCATGGTTGCTGCACCTAACTCTAACTCACGTTTATTAACTGCATCAAACGTATCGTTGGCTGCGTGGTGATGATCAAAATAACGCTGAGAATCTGGTCTTAATCCTGCTAAAACATTACTCGTAGTTTTTAATGGTCCTACGTCTGCTCCACTTCCTCCTTTTTCAAAATAGTGAATTAAATAAGGCTTAAATAATGGTTTCCAGCTTAATACTTTTTCAAAATTTGCATCACTGCAATCAAAACTAAATCCACGAGGTGTAAATCCGCCAGCATCACTTTCTAAAGCAAAAACATGTGTTTCGTTATTTGCTTTTGCTTCTTCTGCGTATTTTTTTCCGCCACGTAATCCGTTTTCTTCATTCATAAACAACACAACTCTAATACTGTGTTTTGGTTTAATACCGCTTTCTTTTAATAATCTTAAAACATCCATAGATTGTACTACTCCTGCGCCGTCATCATGTGATCCGTCTCCTAAATCCCAAGAATCTAAATGTCCACCAACAATCATATATTGACTAGGAAATTCTGTTCCTGTAATTTCTCCAATAACATTGTAAGATAAAACATCTTCAAATTGCTGACAGTTTTGCTTAAAATAAAACTTTAGATTACTGTCTTTTTTTAAGGCTTCCGAAAGTTTATCGGCATCATTTGTACTAATTGCTGCAGATGGAATGTGTTGATTATTTGGTAAATCTCCGTAAGACATACTTCCGGTATGTGGTAAATCGTCTTGACGTAAATTCATAGATCGTACAATTACTCCGACTGCTCCGTATTTTATAGCTTCCATTGCACCAGCATAACGTTGGTTTACACAACCTCCATAAGCCATAAAGGTTTGTATTAAATCGGCTTGCATCGGTCTGTTGTAAAAAACTATTTTTCCTTTTATTTTTTCTTCTCCAAGTGCTGCTAACTCTTCAAAATTATGGACTTCAATAACATTAGCTGTTAATCCATTTTTTGGCGTTGCTATAGATCCTCCAAGTGCACAAATATTAACATTAGTAGTTGTTGAATTAGTAATAAAATGCGCCACTTCTTTTTCTCCTCTAACCCATTTTGGTACCATTACTGGTTGTAGCCAAACTTTATCTAAACCTAGTTTTTCTAATTCAGATTTTGTGTATTGTACTGCTTTTTCTGCATTTTCTGAACCTGATAACCTACCGCCTATTTTATTTGATAAGTGGTCTAACCATTGATAACTTTTACCATTGGTTAAAGATTGTGTATAAATGGTTTTTAATACATCTTGATCTGTTTGCGCATTGACTTTTGTAAATAGTAGTAGTGCTAAGATTATTGTAAGCTGTTTCATGATTGTTGCGTTAGCGATTGAACGGTTTGTTTGAGCGCCTCGTAGAGCGCGAGTAGTGAAAGCGCGACCCTTGTGGTAACGCCCAAAAAAGACTACTCGTTATTTAATTGTTCTCTGTAAAGATGCAGATTAGCTTTGGTTTTTTCGTCTAATTCTGGCTCTTCTATGTCTGTGTATTCTTTTAATGTGTCGTACAAAATAGAGGCTACGATTAATCGCGCAGTTGGCTTATCATCTGCCGGAATGTTGTACCAAGGTGCTTTATTTGTGCTGGTGCGGTTTATGGCATCTTCGTAACAAGTCATATAATTATCCCAAAGTTTGCGCTCTTTTAAGTCGCCAGCAGAAAATTTCCAGTTTTTACGCTTTAGGTCTAGACGTCTTATTAATCTATTTTTTTGCTCTTCTTTTGATAGATTTAAAAAGAATTTAAAAATGATGGTTCCGTTTTCGGCTAAGTGATTTTCGAAATTTTTAATTTGCTCAAAGCGTTGATGCCAAAAGGCGTCATCTACATCTTCTACACTATTTACAAACGGTAACTTTTCATTTAAAATATATTCTGGATGTACGCGTGTTACTAAGACATTTTCATAATGTGTACGATTGTGAACACCAAATTTACCACGAGCTGGCAAATGCAAATAATGACGCCAAAGGTAGTCGTGTTTTAACTCTAAATCGGTTGGTACTTTAAAGCTCATGACCTCTACACCACGCGCATTAAAATCTTTAAAAACTTCACGTATTAAACTATCTTTACCTGCTGTATCCATACCTTGTAAGCAAACTAAAACCGAGTACTTTCTGTGTGCGTACATGGTATCTTGAAGTTCGCCTAATTGGCGTCTTACTTTTTTTAATGCTTTTTCGGTTTCCTTTTTATCTGCGTCTAAATCTACTTTGCTTGGTAAATCGGTTATTTGAACTTTTTGTGTGATTTTATGATTGGCTATATCTATAGATTTCATCTTAAATTTAAGTTTGGATAATAAATATACAGAAGATTTTGTAGTTTGCAATTAAAAACCGTCAATGATACAACGCTTTTTTTGTTTTGTAGTTTTAGCCTTAATTACTCAACTAGGTGTAAGTCAAACTAAGGACAGCATATTTTTTAGTAAAGAAAATATTAATAAGCCTAACCTACTCTCTACACATAGTTTTGGTGTGTTTTTTATGAGATTGCAAGGTCATTTTGAAATGAATGCTCCCAAAAAAACATCTTTTAATATTAGTGTTGAAAGTGGAAATGTTTGGAGTCCGCCTTTAAAAATATACATTCCAAAAAACGAAGCAGATCGTGAAATAATTAGAGAATACGATTGGGATTTTGCTCATACTGCTTTTGATGAAAACACCATAGAAAAAGACTCTTTTAACATCTCTAATGACGGTGTAATTAAAGGTTTTAAAGCTAACTTAAACTTTAGATTAGCTAGAAAACATGAGTTACAAATTGGATTTAGAACTTATCTTCTAACAAAAGGAAAAACACCTTTTTCAATACTTACGGGTGATAAGTTTATTGAGAACTTTCATAAAGATATTGCTGGTGGTGATGACCCATTTGACAGAAAAGTATTTGGATTAAACCAAGCCAATATCAATTATACTGACAGAAACGGTAATAATATGAATATTAATGCTGGAGATTTTTTTGCAACTGGCATAGAAACTAGTTACTATTACTATCCTGATAGCTTTAAATCTAAAAACAAAACGCTTGCTTTTAATGTTGGCGCACATTTGGGCACAAACCTTTCTAAATACAATCAATCTATTGATTTTGGACTATCTACAAACGGAGTAAAAACCTTTAAGATTAACGATAAAAGCTTAATAAATATAGGGTTAAACTTAGGTTTCTTAAGAAAAGGACTGATAGATTTTAATAGCTCTAACCTTGAATTTGGCACCAATAATTTTATAGCTAATCTAGAAAACGCAGTTGAATACAGTTTTAAAACTAGCAAAAACTTTGTGCATTCTTTTGGTGCAAACTTTTACCTTCAAACTAGTCTTAATAAAAAAGATGAATTTGAATACATTATACCCATACGCCATCCAGACGCTTTTAAATCTTGGGGACAAGGTGCATTAAACCTCTATAAAAACAATAATTACTGGAGTTTTATTTATTCATTCTCAAGAAAAACAACAACATACATTTACTTGCAACAAGATTTAACTTTAAATAATAATCCTGACCTACAAACTGGTGTTGGATATAAGTTTAATATCTGATTCATTTTGTTAATTTGGAAAGTAAAAACTTACAATTTTTTACGTTTTATCGATAAGTCACTCATTTTTAACGATTAAAAGTGATTTTTTTATATTTTGGTGTACCTACTTATTAAAACCCAAACCTATGAAAAAACTTTACTTTACTTTTTTATTTACGTTATGTATTGCCTTTGGCTTTTCTAAAAACAACACCGACGACATTATTACCGAACTAGGAAAAGTGAGACATCATGTAGATGCAGGTGAAGCTTCCTTTAATCTAGAAGATTTAAAATATCATTCTAAAAAAGCTTTACTAGCTATCAAAACCGTAAAAGTAACTTTAGACATTGAAAAATGTAAAAAAACCTTTGAGGTCTCTGTAAAAATTTCTGATTTATTAGATTCTGCCTTAATTTCTGAAGAGTTAGTTGAAGGTCAGCGTTATTTAAATACTTCAAAGTCTTTAATCACTAAAGCTTTTTATGAGTTTGAAATTTGTTCTAGTATAGATCATGCAGATCTAGCTTTAAATAATTTAGAGCAACAACAAACCCAACTAAAACAACAACAGTTAGAGTTAGAACGTCAAGCTGCACAAATTAAAAAACAGCTTGAAGAACAAAAACAAAAAGAGATTAACCTAAAAAAAGAAGCTTATATAAACAGTAATGAAAAGGCATTACAAAAAACTATCAATGCTTATAATGAAACTTTAAAAGCTTGTGGTTGTAATCAATCTATTACTAGTATAAACACAAATAATTTAGCTTCTAACAATAATTCTATTGAACAAATCAAAGCCTTTTATATTGAAAAAATGCTAAGTATTAGTCAGGTTTATCAATCTAAATTAAGCGCTTGTAAAAATTAGTCTCAAAAAAAATCCTCAATAATTATTGAGGATTTTTTATTATTTACTAGCAAATAACTTTACATCTTTTTCGCTAACTTCTTTTTCTCCTAAAATAAGTAAGCGCTCTACGACATTTCGTAATTCGCGTATGTTTCCTGTCCAATCGTATTCTTGAAGTAATTTTATAGCCTTATCAGAAAATGTTTTTTGAGCTGTACCTTGTTCCTCAGAAATTTTTTCTGAAAAGTGATTAATAAGCAGAGGAATATCTTCTCTTCTATCATTTAAAGCAGGAACTTTAACTAAAATTACTGCTAATCTGTGGTATAAATCCTCACGAAATTTACCGTCTTCAATTTCTTGTTTTAAATTTTTATTGGTCGCAGCAATAACACGCACATCTACTTTTATATCCTTATCACTACCAACACGCTGAATACGACTTTCTTGCAAAGCACGTAAAACTTTGGCTTGCGCAGAAAGAGACATATCACCAATTTCATCTAAAAAAATAGTTCCGCCATTAGCCGCTTCAAATTTTCCTGCGCGGTCTTTTGCAGCACTTGTAAAAGCACCTTTTACATGTCCAAATAATTCACTTTCTATTAATTCTGAAGGAATTGCAGCACAATTAACCTCAATCATTGGACCTTTACTACGTTCGCTTTTTTCGTGCAACCAGTGTGCAACAAGCTCTTTACCCGTTCCGTTTGGACCTGTAATTAAAACTCGCGCATCTGTTGGCGCCACTTTATCTATCATATCTTTGATTTGAGAAATAGCATCGCTTTCTCCAATCATTTCGTACTTTTTGCTGACTTTCTTTTTAAGAATTTTATTCTCTACAACTAGTTCTTTTCGGTCTAACGCATTACGAACAGTATTTAATAATCGATTTAAATCTGGTGGTTTAGAAATATAATCAAACGCTCCTAAACGCATTGTATTTACTGCTGTATCTAAATCGCCATGACCAGAAATCATTACCATTGGTATTTCTGGTTTTATCTTTTTTACAGCTTCTAACACTTCAACACCATCCATTTTTGGCATTTTGATGTCACAAAGAATTAAATCGTAATCGTCTTTTTTTATTTTTTCTATACCGGCTAATCCGTCTTCGGCTTCTTCAACTTGATACTTGCTGTTTTCTTCAGAAAGAATTTTAACTAAAACTCTTCTAATTGCAGCTTCATCTTCTATTACTAATATTTTTGACATTATATTTTAAATTTTAATCCGGTTCTTAAATAAAATGTATTGGTTTTATCTAGCGTATAAACATCGTTACGGTCTTTGTCTCTTAAAACGTTATTCATCATAAAAGTGCAACCTGCGTAAGTGTATAAAACTAAATGATCTGTAAAATTATAATCGTATCCTAGACCAAGTACAGCTACTGATAATGAGATGTTATCTACTTGTTTACCTAAAACACTAGTTGGTCTTTGTAAGTGTGCAAAATAACCATCTAAACCTACAAAAGCTTCTAAGGAATGCTTATCGTTAAAATAATAAGTAGCATTAGATTTTGGCACACCTAAACTTAAAGACCAATTTTCGTTTACTTGTCTAAAATAATTTACAAATGGTAATGGAAAAGGCATACCTGCTGTAGTGTTATAGGTTAACCCTAAAATTAAACGATATGGTCTTTTAATATCTGCATCACGCCTATCTTTTATAGCGTAAACACCTCCGTTTAAAAACAAATCTTCTGAAGTTATTTTTTGGGTTAGTGTAGAAGCTATTCTTGGTGTTATTTTTGCTCCTACGCGCCAGTGTTCATTCCACATAAACGTATAACCTATATTAAAATCTATGACGTTTAATGTGCTTAAAGGTTCGGTATCAAACGGATAATTATCTTCAAGATTTAAGATAATTCTGTTATACTCGCCACCAAAAATTAAATATGAATCTTCTTTAGTTTTAACAGGAAAGTTTAGTAACGCTCTAAGACGCGTGTATTGATCTTCAGATTTTCCTTTAGGAATAAAAGAATACTCTAACCGTGCTAAATCTGTTAATTGTGCTGATGCCGAAAAACAAAAGCTAAATAGCAATAAGGTTAATAATATTTTAGTTTGGGTTTTCTTCATGTGAATCTTTTATAATATGAACATCTCTTTGAGGGAAAGGAATACTTATATTGTTATCTTTAAATAATTTATTGATTTTAAATCTAATTTCGCTTTGCGGAATTGCCGCCATAAAACTATCATTTAACGTGAAAATAAGTTTAAAATTAAGAGAACTGTCTGCAAAATCTGTAAATAAAACTAATGGCGCAGGATGTTTTAAAACTTTTGGATGTTCTTTTGCTGCTTGAAATAACAGCTTTTTTACCAACTCTACATCGCTACCATAAGACACACCAACAGAGACACTTTCTCTAGTTGATGTTCCGTTTTGGGTCCAGTTATATAAACTGTTGGTTAGATATAAATGGTTAGGTATAATTAATACTTTATTATCTATAGTTACAGCTCTTGTGGTACGTAATTTGATTTCTTCTACTCGTCCAACTTTACCATCAATTTCAATAATATCACCAACGTGAGCTGATTGATCTATCAAAATAAAAACACCAGAAATTATATCCTGAAAAAAGGTTTGTAAAGCTAAACCAATACCTATTAAAAGTGCTGCCGAAGCTGCAAAAACAGCAGTAACATTTACGCCTATTGCATTTAAAGTAATTAATAAAATTATGACATAAATAAGCCATCTAAAATAACCGTAAACTACAGAAAATTTACCTTTATCATTTTCTGGTAAACGACGTGTTAACACTCTAAAAAGAATTCTTAACACAATTGTCGTAATAAAAATGACAAAACTGATAACCAGTAAATCTTTTATAGATACCGAGATTTCTTCAGTAAAATCTACATGTAGACTTAAAAATTCATTAAGTTTTTCCCATATAGAACTTTCTACAATAGCATCTTCTAGCTTTTCTATTTTTTCTTCTACTTTACCTTGCATTAGTATTTAATCCATTTAATAAGTTCTTTATAACTAGGTTTTTTACCGTACATTAAAATTCCTACTCTATATATTTTTGCTGCAAACCAAACGGTTAACAAAAAGGTGCCAATTAACAATACTAAAGATACAATTTGTTGCCATAATGGAACACCAAAAGGAATACGCATTAGCATTACTACTGGTGACGTAAATGGTATAAATGAAAATACGGTACTTACTGTTCCATGCGGATCTTCAATTACCGTAAACATTCCAACATAAACCGCTAAAATTAATGGCATTAAAATAGGCAACATAAATTGCTGTGTATCTGTCTCGTTATCTACTGCTGCACCAATTGCTGCGTATAAAGAACTGTATAGTAAATAGCCACTAATAAAAAACAGTAAAAAGGCAATAATCAAGTTAGCTAAAGGTAAGTTGAAAAATGCCGAAAAAATAATTTGTGCTTTTTCTGCCGCATCTGGATCTGTCATTGCTTGCTGCATCATTTGTTGCTGTGGCGACTGAATTTGCGATACATCTATCCCGAATATAGCGGTAACAACAACCAATAAAACACCACCTAAAATTAACCAGATTACAAACTGTGTAATTCCTGCTAAAGATGTACCAATAATCTTACCTAACATTAACTGTATTGGTTTTACAGATGAAATGATAACCTCTATAATTCGGCTAGTTTTTTCTTCAATAACACTGCGCATAATCATGTTACCATAAATAATAATAAACATGAAAAGCAAATATCCTGCTGCACCACCAAAAGCTAATTTTACAACACTATCAAATTTTGAAGTTTTCTCTCCCGAGAAATTTTCTTGTGCAATATCAATATTGATTTTTGAATCATCAATGAGTTTAGTGTCTATATTTTTTTCTGCTAAATTTTTGTGCGTTAACTCGGTTTCAATAAGCTTTTCTAAATCTGAAATTAATGAAATTGAAGGCGTTTCTTCAGAGTAAAACTCGACACTATTTTTAGCTTCAGATAAACTATTCATCTTTTTAATATGAAGTAAACCGTAATTATCTGCTTCTTTTACTATTTGCTTTGCATTTTCAAGAGTTTTACCAGTTATAACATTGTATTTTACGCTTTCTGAATCTGTGAAAACTCCGCTTAAATAACCTGATTCATCTAATACAGAAATATGTCTTTGTGAGTCATTATTTAACTGCGATAAATACGCTACGACAGCAATAAGTGCTATAAAAATTAGCGGACTTAAAATGGTCATAATTAAAAACGCTTTGTTTTTAACTTTGGTTAAATATTCTCTTTTTATAATAAGTGGAAGATGATTCATAATTAATTATTCTTAACCGTTTGAATAAAAATATCGTTTGCACTTGGGATTATTTCTACAAAATGAGATACTTGTCCCTTGGTGGTTAAATAGTTTAGTAAATCGTTAGCCGTTTCGTTTTCTGAAAGTTTAATATTTAATTTTAAATCATTTCCTAATGTTTTAAAACTTGCTGGCGTTATACTAAATTTTTGTGCTAATTCTTGTTCTAAATTGTCTTGTTTTGGATTGATACCAATTTCAAAAGTATTGGTTTTGTATTGACGTTTTACATCCATTAAATTACCATCTAAAATCTTATTAGATTTGTTTAACAATGCTATGTGATCACATAATTCTTCAACAGACTCCATACGATGTGTCGAAAAAATTACTGTAGCACCTTCGTCTCTTAATCTTAAAATTTCGTCTTTAATTAGGTTAGCATTTATAGGGTCAAATCCTGAAAATGGTTCATCAAAAATCAATAGTTTAGGCTCGTGCAATACAGTAACCACAAATTGGATTTTTTGCGCCATACCTTTAGATAACTCTTGTATTTTTTTGTTCCACCAGTCACCTATTTCTAATCTTTCAAACCACATTTTAAGACGCTTTTTGGCTTCAGATTTATCCATGCCTTTTAACTGCGCAAGATATAATGCTTGCTCGCCAACTTTCATAGATTTATACAAACCGCGTTCTTCTGGTAAGTAACCAATATCTTTAATATGATGATTTTTTAAAGTTTCGTCATCCAAAAAAACTTGACCTGTATCTGGCATGGTTATTTGGTTAACAATTCTGATTAATGTGGTCTTTCCTGCTCCGTTTGGACCAAGTAATCCAAAAATACTTCCTTTAGGAACAGCTATAGAAACATTGTTTAATGCGGTAAAATCTCCGAATTTTTTAGAAACCGATTGGACTTCTAATAAGTTACTCATATTGTTGTTTAAATTGATTAGTTAGTGTTTAACACTATAACCGTAAAGATAGAAAATGTTAAAAAAGTAGCACTGCTGATTAATGTATTTTTAACTTAATAACGCTAGATATACAGTAGCAAATGCTTTAAAAAACAAAACCCACCCTTTAAAAAGATAAAGGATGGGAAAAAATTGCTATGAAAAAGAAAAATTACCGTTGGTTTAAACCAACGATAAATCAAATATACTATTTTTTATTAAAACAGTTATATTTTGATATAAATAGTTAAACAAAAAGTCTGCTTTTAGCAGACTTTTATGTTTTGTTTATGTGATATTTAAGAAAACATATCTTTTACTTTCTCGAAAAAAGACTTATCACCTGTATCCGGTTTTGGAGTAAAATGTTCATCTTCTCTCATGCTTTCAAAAAATTCTTTTTGAGATTTACTTAAAGTTTTTGGTGTCCAAACATTTACGTGTACTAATAAGTCTCCTTTTCCGTATCCGTTTATACTTGGAATACCTTTTCCGCGTAAGCGTAAAATTTTACCAGATTGTACACCTGCTTCAATTTTAATTCTCACTTTTCCGGTTACGGTATCAATTTCTTTTGAAGTTCCTAAAATAGCATCTGGTAGGCTTACGTATAAATCATAATGAAGATTATCGCCTTCTCGCTGTAATTTTTCGTGTGGCAATTCTTCTATTGCAACTAACAAATCTCCTGAAATACCATTACCTGGTACTTCATTACCTTTTCCTGACACTTTTAGTTGCATACCATCTACAACACCTGCAGGAATGTTTACTGGTATCGTTTCCTCTTTTACGATTAACCCTTGTGCATCTGCATCTTTAGGTTTTTTATCTATAGTTTGTCCTGCGCCGCCACAAGTATTACAAGGGGCAGACGTTTGCATACGTCCTAAAATGGTATTGGTAACACGTGTAACTTGACCTGAACCGTTACATGTAGAACATGTTTTATACGTTGTGCCTGGTGCTTGTACTTTACGCTTTACTTTTATCTTTTTCTCTACACCATTAGCGATTTCTTCTAAGGTAAGTTTCAATCTAACACGAAGGTTGCTTCCTTTAACACGACGTTGTCCGCCACCAAAACCTCCGCCAAAGCCAGAGAATCCGCCACCGCCAAAAGCGCCGCCAAAAATATCTCCAAATTGGCTAAAGATGTCGTCCATATTCATGCCGCCACCGCCAAAACCACCAGCGCCTTCAAAAGCTTGATGACCAAATTGGTCGTAACGTGCTTTTTTATTCTCGTCGCTTAATACTTCATAAGCTTCTGCTGCTTCTTTAAATTTAGCTTCAGCTTCTTCGTTATCTGGGTTTTTATCTGGATGGTATTTTATTGCCTGCTTACGGTAAGCCTTTTTAATCTCGGCTTGTGATGCAGATTTATCAATACCTAATATTTCGTAATAATCTCTTTTTGCCATATTTAATTTTGCTTTTAGCTATTTGCTGTTAGCGCTTTGTAATTTTTATTGACCAATAACAACTTTAGGAAAACGTATTACTGTTTCTCCTAGCTTGTAACCTTTTTCAATGATATCAACAATTTTTCCTTTTAAATCATCAGAAGGTGCTGGTATTTGTGTTACCGCTTCATGATGGTCTGGATCAAATTTATCACCTTTTTCAACTTCAATTTTTGCTAAACCTTTTTGTTGAAGCGTTTGCTGTAATTTATTATAAATTAACAAGACACCTTTGCGTAATTCTTCTGCCTCTTTGTCTTCTTCAATATGTAATAATGCACGTTCAAAATCATCTAAAACAGGCAACATTGCAACCATTACGTCTTTACTTGCTGTTTGAAATAATTCGATACGCTCTCTTGAGGTACGTTTTTTATAGTTTTCAAACTCAGCAAATAGACGTAAATATTTGTCTTTTTCTTGTTGTACTTGCTCTTTTAATTGATCTTCTACAGAAACTTCTTCCGTTTTTTCTTCTGTTGCTGTAGCTGTTTCTGCTTGTTCTGAAGCATTTTTTGCTTCGTCTTCTATATGCTTTTCTTCTTTATTCTTTTTGCTCATTACTGTACTTACTTTAAAATACTTTTATAAGATGGCAAAAGTACTGCCATTAATAATAAAATGTCAAAATGTCACAAAAAATTTTTAACAATTATTTAATTATCTTCCATGGAAAGTTTTTTATATTTGCCTATCGAATTAAAAAACAAAACAAGATAAACCATGAAAAAATTAGTATTTAATTTATTTACAGTAGCTGCTTTAGGTTTAGCAGTTGTAAGTTGTAAAAATGAAAAGAAAGCTGAAACTACTGAAGCTCAAGAGGTAAAAGAAGTTGTTGCTTCAGCAAGATACAAAGCTGTTCCAGAAAGCTCTTTAATTCTATGGAGAGCTAATAAAATTGTTGGTGGACACGAGGGAACTATTAATGTTTCTGAAGGTTATGCTAATTTAGAAGGAGACCAACTAGTTGGTGGTACTTTTACTTTTGATATCAATACAATTAACCCAACAGATATTCCTGCAGATGATGAAAATCATGCAAAATTAACAGGTCACTTAAAAAATGCTGACTTTTTTGATGTTGAAAAACATGATACTGCAACATTTGAAATTACTAAAGTAGAAGGAAATAACATTAGCGGTAACTTAACAATGAAAGGTATTAAAAAGAATGTAACTTTCCCAGCTAACATTTCTGTTAATGGTGATGAGTTAAACATTACTAGTGATAAATTTACAATTGATAGAACTGAATGGGGAATTGAGTACAATTCTGGAAAAGTAATGGATGCTGCTAAATTAGGTGACTACTTAATTAAAGACGACGTAGAATTACAAGTTAAGGTGAAAGCCAATAAAGCATAGTTTTTAGTTGAAACTATTTTATAAGTGAAATTGCCACAACGAAAGTTGTGGCTTTTTTTATTTCAACTCTGCTTCAAGAGCATTTTTAAGATTATAATATTTAAAATCGAAACCTGTATCTTCTACTTTTTTAGAACTTACACGTTGACTTTCAAATAATAAAATATGCATTTCGCCAAGTACTAATTTTAAAACAAATCTTGGTACGTTAGGAAGAAAAAATGGCATATTTAATGTTTTTGCTATCTGCTTACTTAATGTTTGGTTGGTTTCTGGGTTTGGTGCTACAGCGTTATAAACACCTGTAAGTTCCTCTTCTAAAACATGTAAAAACAATCTTGCTAAATCAGTTATATGTATCCAAGATTGCCATTGTTTACCAGAACCTAAAGCTGCACCTAAACCAAACTTAAAAGGTTTAGCCATTTGTGGTAAAGCGCCACCTTTTTTTGATAACACCAGCCCTATTCTTACTTTAGTAACCTCAACACCTATCTCTTTAAAAGCATCTACTGCATGTTCCCATTTTTCTACAACTTGCCCTAAAAATGAATGACTAATAGTAGTTTCATCTTCAGTATAATAATTAGTTAAAGAATCTGGATATACACCAATAGCACTTGCTGATATAATTTGTTTGATATGATGTGGATTATTCTGTAACGTATTAAATAGTAATTGTGTAGATTGGGTACGACTTAAAATAATTTCCTTTTTATATGTGTCTGTCCAACGTTTAGAAATTGTTGCTCCAACTAGATTTATAATGACATCTACGTCTTTAATACAATCTGTATCGATTTCATTTTTTGAAGGATTCCACAAAAAACCTTTATAATTTTCGTCTTTGGTTAGTTTTGATGAGCTAGTGGTTAGGTAATTTACTGCAATGTTTTTATCGTGACAAAGTTTAACAATTTCAGTTCCAATTAATCCAGTAGCTCCTGTTATTAGTACACGCATCTTCATTTCAATTTTATGTAAAAATAACCAATAATTAGCAGCTAAAAAGAGGCTTTAAGTTGGATTTAACAGTAAATAAAATATTATTTTACTGCTCTAAGCATGTGTCTTTTACTTGGCGGACCAGGACAACGCTGTACGGTAAAACCTACACTTTGCATGGCTCGTCTTGCTGCTCCTTGCGCGCAATAAGTAACTAAAACACCTTGATTTTTTAAAGATTTATAAAGAATTTCAAAAATTGGAGCCGTCCATAATTCTGGTTGCGCACCAGGACCAAAAGCATCATAAAAAATAAGGTCATAGTCATTTTCATCTTTTAAATTGAAAATATCTTGTTGACGCTTTTCTAAAGTGAAATTTTCTGAAATTTTTACTGGCTTTTCCCATTCTACATCATGCATTTTGTTAAAAGTAGATTGCAAATCTTTTCTTTTAAATGCTGTTGGAAAATTTAATTGCGAAACAGTTTCTAAAGAAATTGGGTACTGTTCTACTCCAACATAATCTATATTTAATGATAATTCTTCTGAAGAAATTAATGCATTAAACGCATTTAATCCGCTACCAAAACCTACTTCTAAAATACGACATCTATTATCTTGTAAGTTAGGTTGCTGAAACTTTAATCCTGAATCAATAAAGACATGATTAGACTCTTGAATAGCTCCAAAAACCGAGTGATAATGTGCATTAAATTTAGGATGAACTAATGTATTTGATCCGTCTTCTGTAACTTCAATTTTCGGATTTAAAGCCATGATAATTATTTAATTATCAGCTTTTTTATACGTGGTATTGGACCTGTACATTCGGTAGTGTGACACGATATACAAACACCAACTGCGGTATTAAATCGTGTTTCTATTGGCACTTCAGAGTTTGGGTTAAAAACTTCCTTTTCTGCCATTATATATAAATTAGAGAAGCTTTTAAACGTTTCATTTCGGCTTTTAAAATCTGATAATTGCGCGGTATGAATGTTTAAAAACTTCTCAGGAAATTCTGTTGGTATTTTACCATCTATAATGTCTTGTTTAAGCTGCTGGTTATAAGCGTACATTTCGTTCATTAAATTTGCCATTTCAGAAGGCGTGTACATATCGTAAACTTTTTCAGCTTTTTCGGCTGTTTCGGTTTGCTCTTTTTTATCGTTACAAGCAAAAAAAACTAAGACTATTAAAAGGTAAAATAACTGTTTCATCTTTTATTTTTCTACTAATAAAACACCATCTGCAACTAACGCATAAGTGCGCTTTGGTTCTGTGATAGCTTCTATTTCTTCTTTTGTCTTACCTGCGTCTTCTGCATAATGACGTAACTCTTCAACTGGCATTTCTTTAACAAACGCTTGACCGTTTACAATTACCTCTTCTCCAGAAATATTTTTTGGCATAAAAAACCCATAATCTTTAAAAGTTACACGTACTTCGTTACCATCGCCTAAATCTGCTGTCATCCAACATCCTTTAGCTTGGCAAACTTCGTTTACTTTTAATTTTACTTTTGTGTTAATGCTGTCTCCAGCTTTTAAATCTTTGTAATGAGTTAACATTGAATTAGCAGCAATAGCATCGTCTGCCATAATTTCTTTACCAAAAGATTTGTAGTTTACTTCAACAGTTTCTGTTTTTGCTTCAGTAGTTTGTTCTTCAGTTTTCGCTTCATTTTTACAAGCTAAAAACGAAACAGCTACTGCCATCATTAAAACGTATTTTTTCATGTTTGTTGTTTTTGTTATTTAATTCTCAAAGATAGTATTTTAGGTCGAAATTACGGTTTTTAAAGCTTAATTCTGTATTTTTGCAGCCTAAAACCAAGCCGATTTATGAACACGATAAGTAAAAACGATATAAAAGTATTTAGAACCGAAAATTCTAAATTAGACCAAACCGATTTTGAAAACTTAGCTTTTGGACAGGTGTTTTCTGACCATATGCTAACTTGTGACTTTAAAGATGGTATCTGGCAAAAGCCAATTATTGAGCCTTACGGACCAATATCTTTAATGCCTTCTGCAAAGATTTTTCATTACGGACAGTCAATTTTTGAAGGTATGAAAGCCTACAAAGATAAAGACGGTAAGGTGTTTTTATTTAGACCTATGGAAAACGTAAAACGTTTAAATAAATCTGCAAAACGTCTTGCAATTCCTGAGTTGCCAGAAGACTTTTTTATGGAAGGTTTAAAGGCGCTTTTAGAAGTTGAAAAAGATTGGATACCAGAAAAAGAAGGTAGTTCTTTATATATTAGACCTTTTGTTTTTGCAACTGGTGAAGGTTTTCATGCTTCACCTGCCAACCAATATAAATTTATTATTGCCTTAGCACCTTCAGGAGCTTATTTTGCAGGAAAAGTAAAGGTTTTAATTGAAGAAAAATACTCGCGTTCTGCAAATGGTGGTGTTGGCTATGCTAAAGCTGGTGGTAATTACGCAGGACAATTTTACCCAACTCAATTAGCAAAAGATAAAGGTTACCAACAAGTAATCTGGACAGACGACACATCTCATGAATATATTGAAGAAGCTGGTGCAATGAATGTTTTTGTGAGAATAAAAGACACTTTGTTAACGTCTCCAACTAGTGACCGTATTTTGGATGGTGTGACTAGAAAAAGTGTTTTAAAAATTGCTGAAGATGAAGGTATTAAAACAGAAGTTAGAAAAGTAAAAGTTAGCGAAATTGTAGAAGCTGCTAAAAATGGAGACCTAAAAGAAATGTTTGGAGCTGGAACAGCAGCTGTAATTTCTCCTATTTCTGGATTTGGATTTAGAGATGAAGATTTTGATTTACCAGAATTAGAAAACTCTTATGCTATGCGTATTAAAAAACGTATTGTAGATATACAAACTAACAAAGCTGAAGATCCTTTTGGATGGAGAGTTCAGGTTTAAGTGCTAAGTAAGTAACATATATTATAAAAAAAGCAACCAAAATGGTTGCTTTTTTTATGTCTTCTGTCTTCTGTCTTCTGTCTTCTGTCTTCTGTCTTCAAACTTCAGGCTTAACGCTTCAAACTTTTTAACTTTTCTCTAAAATCTCTTTAATATTAGGTTTAAAGTAGTTTGGTCCTTTTAATACTTTGCCATCTTCGCGGTAAATTGGTTCGCCATCTTCACCTAATTTAGACATATTACTGCGTTGTATTTCTTCAAAGACTTCTTCTATTTTGTGTTGTAAACCGTGTTCTATAATGGTGCCACATAAAATGTAAAGCATATCGCCTAAAGCGTCTGCTACTTCTACTAAATCATTATTATTAGCTGCTTCAAGGTATTCTTCGTTTTCTTCACGCATTAACTTGTAACGCAATAGATTTTTGTCGGTTCCTAAGTCTGCTTTTGGTGATTCTCTGTGTCCTATTTTAAAAGCAGTATGAAAGGCTTTTACAGCTTCAATTTTATCTTGCATAATCCTAAAGTATTCTTTTGTTGAAGGGTTTGGTTTTACTAATTTTGCTTAAAAATAAATTATGTTTAGTAAAGGGCAAATCATTTTTGGTGTTTTATTCGCTATCGCTTTTATAATTGTTATGGTTTTTATGTATCGTAAAGATTTAAAACTTCATAAAATACATTATCGTGGTGTACTTTGGATTTTATTAGCTTTTATTGCTTTTATTGGGCTTATTGCTTCAATTAAATTTATTTTTATGTAGACTTATGAATTAATACATTTTTATAAAAAAAGACCTCATAAATTTTAGAAATCTGTGAGGTCTTTTTTATTTTGTTGCAATTACGTTTTAATTACGCTCTGGTAAATAATTGTATTTAGCACTGTAATCTAACATTTGACCTTCAAAAGTATCTGGTTGTGTTACTTTAATAGCTGTGATTTCTCCTGCGTCATTTGTTTCTGGTACTAAAACAGGATTTACAAATCCGCTGTAAGGTGCTGAGTTAAATTGCTTGTTACGCTCTAAAACTTCGGCATGAATATCTTGATCCACTTTTACACCGTAGCCTTCTACTAAAGCTTCTACTGCTGCGTAATCTCCTTCTGATTTGATACGTTGTGTCTCGCGTAATAACTGTCCGAAAAGCTCATGAAGTTTATCATAATCATTGATATTGAAATATGTTTTACCATCACGAGTTACTTTTTCTATCACGTTATCTGCTTTTCCTTTTTCGTAAGCCCAAGCGCTAACCCATTGTCTGTTACGCATATGTGCTTCTTCTACATCATCGCCTAAATTTAAACGAATTAGCTGCGTCATTAATCCATTACGGATGTAACCGTCGTAAGCTGCTTTTCCAACAGATTTCCAATCGTCTACCAATCCTAATTCTTGTAATTTTGGGTTGTATAGATAGTAAAGTCCTACTAAATCTGCACGACCTTCTTCTAAGGTAGATGCATAATTTTTAAGCGTTTCTTTAGTCTCTCCAACTCCAGGATTTAATTGTCCTGAGGCGTGACCAATTACTTCATGTAATGCTGTGTGTAGCTTATCTGCTAATTGTCCATATTTTTCTTCTAGTTGAAGTTCTTCTTCATCATGAACAAATTCTTTTAATCGTCCTGTGCTTCCTGCATTGTTGTAGGCATCAATAATATTTCCTAAAGACACAGACTTACTTCCTACTGCTGCTCTAATCCAGTTTGCATTTGGTAAGTTTACACCAATTGGTGTACTTGGTGAAGCATCACCAGCTTCTCCTGCTACGTTTACGACTTTGTAAGTAACACCAACTACATTTTTCTTTTTATGCTCGTCCATTAATGGTGAGTTATCTTCAAACCACTGCGCATTTTCTGATAACACAGCCATTTTTGCAGACATATCAAAATCTTTGATTTGCACGATCGTTTCGTAACTTCCTCTGTACCCTAATGGATCGTTATATACTTCAATAAAACTATTAATGTAGTCTATATCTCCATCGGTAGCAGCTGTCCAAGCGACGTTGTAGTCGTCCCAAGTTTGTAAATCTCCTGTTTTGTAATAGTCGATTAACAATCCTAAGGCGTTACCTTGCGCTTCATTTTCGGCAACACTTTTTGCTTTTTCTAGCCATTTAATAATTTCGTCAATTGCGTTTCCATATAATCCACCAGATTGATACACACGTTCTTTTAATTGACCATCTTCTTTTACTAATTGCGAGTTTAAACCAAATGATAATGGCTTTTCTGGATTAGGAGATTTTTTTTGTTGGTAGAACGAAATTACATCTTCATTAGTCACATTTGGACCATAAAAATTAACCGCAGAAAGCGCTACATTATCTACACCTTTTGCTTGATTTACTTTTTTACTGTCTTGGTCATTAAAGATAACATCAAACGCTTCACCTTCTAAAGTTGTTTCTGTGTCTGCTAATAATTGCTTTAAATAATCTGAAGAAAACTCAGGCTTAAGTTTGTCATTAGAATAGTGATGATGTATACCATTACTAAACCAAACACGCTTTAAATACGTAGTAAATGCTTGCCAATCTGCTGTAGTTTTATCACCTTCATAAGTTTTATAAACGTTTTCTAAAGCGGCTCTAATTTTTAGGTTATGTCTGTAGTTTTGATCCCACATTATATCTCTTCCTGCTAAACCAGCTTGCGTTAAATAATACGCTAATTTTTGCTGTTTTAAACTAAGATTATCCCAACTCGGGATTTTGTAACGTAAGATTTTAATATCAGCAAAAGTATCTACGTTATAATCAAAAGTAGATTCTTTTTTTACTGAAGTCTCTTCGGTTGTTTGTGCTTTTTTGTCTTCACCACAAGAAAATAAAAGTGAAGTCATTAATGCAGCACTAAATATTGTTTTTAGTTTCATTATAAAAAATTTTAAAAGTGTCTAAATATAACATTATTTAAGCTATTAAAATTGATTATATTTGAAATACTAACCACAATTTTTGTAAAAAATGAAATTCTTAAAATACATTTTTTTCTTGTTATTGATAGCTGTGATAGCAGTTGCTATCTATATTGCTGTACAACCAAATAGTTTTGAAGTCACTAGAACAAGAACTATCGATGCGCCTGCTGGTGTTATATATAATAATGTAGCTGATTTTAAACACTGGGAAGCTTGGTCACCATGGGTAGAGCAAGATCCAACCATGAACATTATGTACAATGAACAAACCAAAGGTGTTGGTGCAAGCTATAGCTGGACAGGAAAAGATGGTAATGGAAATATGAAAATTGTTAATACAAATTCACCTAAATCTATAGAACATCAATTACAATTTGAAGACTATGATCCATCTAAAATCAATTGGACATTTACACCAACTAACGACGGAAAAACAGAAGTGAAATGGCAAATGAATAGCGACAATGTGCCATTTATGTTTAAAGCATTTGGTTTAATGTCTGGCGGATTTGATAAAATGATTGGTCCTGATTTTGAGCGCGGATTAGAAAAATTAGATAGCGTTACAACAACTCAAATTAGACAATATAATATTGAAGTTAATGGTGTTACAGAACATAGTGGCGGTTATTATTTATACAATACAACGTCTTGTAAGATTAGTGATTTTCAAAAAAAAATGGCAGAAATGCTACCTAAAGTTGGACAGTTTGTCGCAGAAAATAATATTACAGTTTCTGGATCTGCATTTGTAATTTATCACAAATGGGATGAAGAAAATAATACTGTTATGTTCTCTTGTGCTATGCCAACGCCAAATAAAGTAGTTACTACAACAAGCGACATTTTAACTGGTCAATTAGAACCTTTTAAAGCAGTAAAAACGACCCTAAAAGGCGATTACAGCAACCTAAAAGAAGCTTGGGATAAAGGCATGAAATATATAGAACAGTACAATCTTGTTTTTGATGAAGATGGTGTTGCTATTGAAAGCTACGTTACCGATCCATCAAATGAGCCAAACCCTGCAAAATGGATTACAGAAATCTATATGCCTGTAGAATAACATGAAGCAACTAGTATTAGTTTTTATTGGTGGTGGCTTTGGTAGCGTATTACGTTTTATTATTGGTAAATGGCTAAACAGCAATCAATCAGGAATACCTTATGGTACATTTTTAGCTAATATTTTAGGTTCGCTTTTAATAGGTTTTATTTTAGGATATGCCTTAAAAAATAATAGCTTAAACGAAAACCAATCCTTATTATTAGCAACTGGCTTTTGTGGCGGATTTACCACCTTTTCTACCTTTGCTTACGAAAATCATTTGTTTTTAAAAAGTGGCGACTTTACTAGCTTTGCTGTTTATACCATTGCTAGTTTTATAATTGGTTTTCTAGCGGTGTTTTTAGGGATGTGGCTTGCAGGCAGATAATTAATCATGAAACTTTTTTACACCAGCCTCAATATTGGTATCTAAATAGTTTTCTCGGGGTACAATTGGGCAAGAATACCTTTCATTATAAGCACAATATGGGTTGTAGGCTTTATTAAAATCTATTTCTATAGTGTCTCCTTCTGGTATTCTTAAATCTATATAGCGTCCACCGCCATAAGTTGTATCACCATTTGTATTATCTATAAAAGGCAAAAACAAATAATCTTTATAGTCTTCATCTTTCATCAATTCTTTTCCTTGGTAAACATTTAAACTAAACGATTTTCCTTTTAATTGAAAAGTTAAAATTCCAAAAATACGCTCTTCAGATTCTCTACTTGTGGTTGTTTTCATTTTAAACCACTCGGTGTTTGGCGTACGTTTTAAAGTTGCTGTAACTACATAAGTACTATCAAATTTGAAAAAATCTAAGCTTTTAAAATCACTTCTGTCTTTTTCTTTTAATGGTGATGTAGATGCATCTTTATATTCGGCATTCATTTCTTTTTGCCATTCTGTTTCGCCTAAAATTGGTTGTTTATCTTGTGCGCAACTAAGCATTGTAATTGCAAAACAGAAAAGAAAAAAATAGGTTTTCATCTTAAAAAATTAAATTATTTAGTTTCAAAAATACAACTTATTAAAAATTTTACTTAGCTTTGATTCAAACTTTTAAGAAAATAATGAAAAGAGTCAACACATATTGTCAGCAACAAACCACTTCTATTAAGGATTGCGATAGAAGAAGGACGCTTTATATGTTTTGATCATTTAGATATCAATTTTAAGAATATAAAAAGTCCTACTTCATTGTTGGACTTTTTTATTTTTAAGCCGCAATGAAGTCGATCTTTTTTAAAACCAACCAAAAAAATGAAAAGATTACTTACACTTTATTTAAACACCTTTGATGGGCTATCAAGAGAAGTTTGGTGGCTAGCATTAATCACATTAATCAATCGTGCTGGTACGATGGTTATTCCTTTTTTATCATTGTATCTTACTGAAGATTTAGGGTTTTCTCCATCTACAGTTGGATCTATAATGGCTGCTTTTGGATTAGGATCTGTTGTAGGATCTTGGTTAGGCGGAAAGTTAACCGATAAGATTGGCTACTATAGAATTATGGTATTTAGCCTTTTTGTATCTGGTTTGTTATTTATTTACCTGCAATATTTAAAAACAGTACTTAGTTTATCTATTGGTATTTTTGTTTTAATGCTAGTTGCAGATATGTTTAGACCTGCCATGTTTGTGGCATTAAGCGCATATAGTAAACCCGAAAACAAAACACGAAGTGTGACATTAATTAGATTAGCTATTAATTTAGGTTTTTCAGCTGGTCCTGCAGTTGGCGGATTAATTATTGCTGGTTTAGGTTATAATGGATTATTTTGGGTAGATGGTATAACTTGTATTTTGGCTACTTTACTGTTAATTCAACTATTAAATCCTAAAAAATCTAAGGTTTTAGACGAAGTTAAAGTAGAAGAGCCTTACTCAGCATACAAAGACAAAGCTTTTATTATCTTCCTATTTGCCTTATTTTTATTTGGAGTCATGTTCTTGCAATATTTCTCTACCATGCCAATATATTACAGAGACAGTCACTTTTTATCAGAGCCAGAAATAGGTTTACTATTAGGTGCTAATGGTTTTTTTATCTTTTTATTAGAAATGCCTCTTATAAAATGGCTAGAAAACACAAGATTTAATAAAGTAACTCTTATTTGGTTTGGTGCGTTATTAACAAGTTTAAGCCTTTTAATTTTAAACTTTACAACGTGGTCTGGCATACTAATTATTGGTATGTTTTTAATGACAGTTGGAGAGATGATTGCGTTTCCGTTTGCCAATGCATTTGCTTTACAACAAGCTAAAAAAGGAAATCAAGGAGAATATATGGCATTATACTCTATTGCTTTTTCTTTTGCTCATATATTTGGTCATAAAGCAGGTTTAGAAAGTGTTAGCGCATACGGTTTTGATAACACATGGTACATATTTACAGTAGTTGGTGCATTGTGTATGTTTTTACTTTTTGTTTTAAAACAGTTTTTAAAAGCAAAAAAGACAAAACGCATTCGCATTTAAAACTTATGTTAACCCATTGTGCATTTATGATTTCAAAATCATAATTAAGCGTCAGTTCGAGTGATTTTGAGGAACGAGAAATTGTATCGAGAACTTATTTAAATTAAAAAATTCTTATTCTCGATACAGATTTTACTCATTTTCAATCGTAAAACCCACTCGAATTGACGAATTTTATCATTATGCATAAGAATGTTTTGTTAATGTAGTACAACTAATAAAACAAAGTTTATCTAAAGCATTAACTTTGCAAGGTCTATGGAAACAACAAATTTAGATATCATCATTATAGGCGCAGGTCCAATTGGTATTGCCTGCGCTTTAGAATGCCAAAAACGTAATTGGAATTATTTAGTGATAGAAAAAGGTGCGTTAACCAACTCTTTATTTAATTATCCTTTAAATATGACGTTCTTTTCTACTTCACAAAAATTAGAAATAGATAACATCCCGTTTATAAGTAATAATCCAAAACCTACACGCAATGAAGCATTAGAATATTACCGACGTGTAACAACTTCTAATCATTTAAATATTAATTTATATGAAGAAGTAAAAAACATAAGTAAAAACAATGCGCGTTTTGAAGTTGCCACTAACAAAAACAGCTACAGCGCTAAACAAGTAATTATCGCTACTGGTTTTTATGACATCCCAAATTTGTTGAATATTCCTGGCGAAGATTTACCAAAAGTGTTTCATTATTACAAAGAAGCACATCCGTTTACCTTACAAAATGTAGCGGTTGTTGGCGCAAGTAATTCTTCTGTAGATGCTGCTTTAGAAATTTATCGTAAAGGCGGAAACGTAACTATGATTGTTAGAGGTGAAACTATTGGCGAACGCGTTAAATATTGGGTAAGACCAGATATTTTAAACCGAATTGAAGAAGGTAGCATTAAAGCATATTTTAATTCTGAAATCACGTCTATTGACACAGATTTTATAGAAATTAAAACACCAGAAGGCAACAAGAAACTACCAAATGATTATGTTATTGCTTTAACAGGTTACCAGCCCAATTTTAAGTTTTTAGATCAAGCTGGCATTGAGTTTTCTGAAGACAAAAAACACATCCCAAATTACAATCCAGACACTATGGAGTCTAACGTTGAAGGACTTTATCTTGCTGGTGTTATTTGTGGCGGTATGGAAACACACAAATGGTTTATCGAGAATTCTCGCATTCATGCAAAGCTAATTGCAGAAGATATTGCGTCTAAAAGCTAAAGTTTTTTTATCGCATTGTTTTTTACCACATGAGATAAGATAATCTGCGTTTTACATTCGCCATAAACAATTAATTGGTCAATAAAACTCTCTAAATGCTTTTGGTTTTTTAGGATCACTTCCATAACGATGTTTTCATTACCCGTAATTCGGTAGCAATTAACAACTTCATCGTAAGATTTTACCTTTTCTAAAAATGGTTTTAATTTCCCCATAAAAGCTTGCAAAGTGATCAACGCTTTTAACTGATAACCAACTTCAAAAGGCGAAATTAATGTGATATGATTTTGAATAATTCCTAAATCTTCCATCTTTTTTATGCGCTCTGAAACTGCTGGAGACGTAATACCAACTTGCCTACCAATTTCGGCATTAGATTGCCTTGCATTTTGCTGTAAACACCTTAAAATCTTCCAGTTAAGAGTATCAATATTCATTTTTAAAGAATTATTTTAAAATATTTTAATTTTTAAAGCAAATATAATATTTTACTTTAAAAACTAAAGACGAAAACGTTATCTTGTTACTAATTTTGATAAAAAGAAAAATTAAAACATGTCGGCTCAAATCCCATCTCATCTATCAGATTTACCTATTTACAAACAGGCAGTCCAGATTTTTACGCTGTCTAGAAGTATTTCTTCTTACTTAAATCAAGATTTAGCGTATTTATATGAAGATGGAAAAGAAGATCATAACATCTACTTTTCTGGTGATATTGTGCAACAATCTGAATCTTTAGCTCCAGAAATTATTAATGCCGAATTACAACGTCATTCTGATAAAAAGCATAAACACGCTGCTTCTGTAAGACGTTTAACCAACAGACTTTATAGAAATTGTAAGCGTCTTGAAACTTGCAATAGCAACGGTAAAGATTATTTACCGCTTTTAAGACGAGAGTTAAAAAAGTTTAGACAATTGCAAAACACTTGGATGTTAACACTTTAAGCATCACTTTACTTTTACTAGTCTAGCATTAAACATAAAGCTATCTTGGTAAGCGGCTATTTTTGAATTAAAATTTTCAGAGAAGATTACAAATTGCGCTTTTGGCGTACTTTCGGTCAATCTTAAAATGTAATTATGATTGTTATCTCTTGCTATAAAATCTGCATCATGAACGATAAACAATTTTAATTCGCCAGTATGCACACTGTTTAAGTGATATAATTTACTTAACTGTTTTGGTGTTGCTATCAAAATATCTACACCGTAATAAATATCCTCACGCTGAGTTTCTAATTTTTTGGCAGCATACGCACAGTATAGCCTTAAATCTGTATTAGCTGTAAAGGCTTCAAATTTTTCTTTTAATTGTAACGCTTCTTGTTTGTCCTTAACCAAAACTAATGCTCTTGGCGAGTCTTCAAAAGCTTCTGCTTTTAATTTTTGAATCACAGAAATAATTAAAGCTGTCGTTTTCCCACAGCCTTTTGGACCAATACCATACACACTTGCACCACTTTTTATGATGGGTAATAGTTTTTTCTGAAAAGCATTGGGCGTTTCAATGCCTAATATTTCCAAAGATTCTTTTAATAAAGGATGGTATTTTTTGAAAGACATTTATTTAGTTTACAGCGAAATTACTCATTATTACGTTGATAAAAAAAGCGTTTTTCAAAAACTTAAAATCTTAAGCTTTCTATGTTTGATAACTCTACTAGTTTCAAACATGCCTTTTTGAAACTGCCATTATACGGAACTTCTCTAACTACAAAATGATGCTTTTCTTCATTATATGAAGATTTAGGTTGATAACCTTCAAGTAAAAAAGCATAACCATCTAAATACTGACCAGTTGGATAATCTATCATTTCCAAATTCCAAAAATACGAACCATTTATATGTTTTTTGAATTCATTGTATTGTTCATTTGAAATAGGAATAACTTTTTCTGATACAGAATTTTTTATTTCTTTTATATTGTAAGATTTTACAACTAATGAAAAATCTTCTTCATTAGATTTTTCAATTCTAAAAAGTCTATTTTTCCCAAATGAATCAAGAAAATCAAATCTATAACACTCATAACCTAAATCAGTTAATTTAGGTTCATTAAGAGAATCATGAAACTTAGTAACATATTGAATAAATTTAGTACTATCCCTTTGTAGTTTTGATAGAGTTTTTACTGGTTTAGATTTAATTAATTCAGTTTTTTCAGATTTAGAATTACAACCTGTTAATAAAACAAAAATTATTAAATAAAACACTTGTAACTTTCTCATATTTCAAAAAATAAATTTACCAAATAGATACTTCGACTTCGCTCAGCATAAGCGATTCGCACGCTTTTTGAAACATCAAAAAGCGACTCTCTGCTTACATGTTTCGTCTATACTGTCCACCTACTTCAAATAACGCTGAAGTAATTTGACCTAAACTACATACTTTACAAACATCCATTAAGGCTTCAAAAATATTTTCGTTGTTAATTGCTTTTTGCTGAAGCTCTTTTAACAAACTTTCAGTATCATTTCCTTTGTGTAGATTTTCTAATGTTTTAATCTGATTTTGCTTCTCTTCTTCTGTTGCTCTAATCACTTCCGCAGGTATAACAGTTGGTGATCCTTTACTACTTAAGAAGGTATTTACACCAATTATAGGGAAATCTCCGTTGTGCTTCAACGTTTCGTAATACAAGCTTTCTTCCTGTATTTTGCTACGTTGGTACATGGTTTCCATTGCGCCTAAAACGCCACCACGTTCTGTAATACGATCAAATTCTGCTAAAACGGCTTCTTCTACTAAATCGGTTAATTCTTCTATAATGAAAGAACCTTGTAACGGATTTTCATTCTTTGCTAATCCTAATTCTTTGTTGATAATTAACTGAATTGCCATAGCACGACGTACAGATTCTTCTGTTGGTGTTGTAATCGCTTCGTCATACGCATTGGTATGTAACGAGTTACAGTTATCGTAAATCGCATAAAGCGCTTGTAACGTCGTACGAATGTCGTTAAAATCAATTTCTTGCGCGTGTAAACTACGACCAGATGTTTGGATGTGATATTTTAACATCTGCGCTCTAGCATTGGCTCCATATTTATTTTTTAGAGCTTTTGCCCAAATACGTCTTGCTACACGACCAATTACGGCGTATTCTGGATCGATTCCGTTTGAGAAAAAGAACGATAAGTTTGGCCCAAACTTATTAATATCCATACCGCGACTTAAATAATATTCCACGTAAGTGAAACCATTAGACAACGTCAACGCTAACTGTGTAATTGGGTTGGCGCCAGCTTCTGCAATATGGTATCCAGAAATAGATACCGAATAGAAGTTACGCACGTTATTGTCAATAAAATACTCTTGCACATCACCCATTAAACGTAAAGCAAACTCTGTTGAAAAAATACATGTATTTTGAGCTTGA
The DNA here is from genome assembly GCF_037029465.1 of Mesoflavibacter sp. CH_XMU1404-2. Lineage (NCBI taxonomy): Bacteria > Pseudomonadati > Bacteroidota > Flavobacteriia > Flavobacteriales > Flavobacteriaceae > Mesoflavibacter > Mesoflavibacter sp. CH_XMU1404-2. The sequence goes on from NZ_JAYMEM010000003.1 coordinate 252,473, forward strand.
TCTTCTTTTAAAATATCGGCTTGTACTGTACCTCTTACTTGCGCAATGGTTTTGGTTTTAATATCGTTATAAACAGCTTCTGGTAGTACTTGATCACCTGTAACACCCAATAACATTAACCCTAAACCGTCGTTTCCTTTTGGTAATTCACCGTTGTATTTTGGTCGCTCTACACCTTTTTCTTTGTAGATGCTTTCTATTTTAGCTTCAACTTCTTTTTCAAGACCATTTTCTTTAATGTAAATCTCACATTGTTGGTCTATAGCTGCATTCATAAAAAAGCCTAACAACATTGGCGCAGGACCATTAATAGTCATACTTACCGATGTTTTTACATCTGCTAAATTAAATCCTGAATACAGTTTTTTAGCATCATCTAAACAGCAAATACTTACACCTGCATTACCTATTTTTCCGTAGATATCAGGACGTAAATCAGGATCACTTCCGTATAAAGTTACACTATCAAAAGCTGTAGATAAACGCTTTGCTGGCATACCATCACTTACATAATGAAAACGCTTGTTGGTACGTTCTGGTCCGCCTTCGCCAGCAAACATACGTGCAGGATCTTCACCCTTTCTTTTAAAAGGATATAAACCTGAAGTATATGGGAATTCTCCTGGCACATTTTCTTGCAACGTCCATTTTAAAATATCGCCCCAAGCTTGATACTTTGGCAACGCTACTTTTGGAATTTGTAAATGAGAAAGAGACTCAGTATGCGTTTCTATTTTTATTTCTTTATCACGAACTTTAAAGCTATAAATTGGTGCTTTGTATGTGTTTACTTTATACTCCCAACCTGTGATAACTTCCCAATTGTATGGATCTAAGTTTAGTTTTACACGGTCAAATTCTTTAAGTAGTAGATGTAAAAGTGAATTAGAAGATTCCTCGTCAGTCGTACCTCCTTCTGTCGGAATGACACGATTATTGTCATTCTGAGCAATGCGAAGAATCTCGTCAGCATTTAACCCGTTTTTATCTAAAAGAGATTTCTCACTTTCGTTCGAAATGACAGCTACAGAACATATAGTCTTATAAATCCCATATAATTTTTGAGCGACTTCAACTTGAACTTCCGCAGTACTATCATAAGCACGATTATTTTCGGCAATTTCTGATAAGTAACGTGTACGATTTGGTGGAATGACGAATACTTTTTCGCTCATTTCATCAGTAATTTCAAAAGTTGAATTTAAATCGGTTTCCGTTTTTTCAACTAATTTATCCATTACTGTTTTGTACAGCGTATTCATTCCTGGATCGTTAAACTGCGATGCGATAGTACCAAAAACAGGCAGTTTATCTTGCGGAATATCCCAAAGGTTATTGTTACGCATGTATTGTTTACGTACATCTCTAAGGGCATCTTTCGCGCCTCTTTTGTCAAACTTGTTAATGGCTACTAGGTCTGCAAAATCAAGCATATCAATCTTTTCAAGCTGAGTTGCAGCACCAAATTCTGGCGTCATCACGTAAAGTGAAACATCAGAATGTTCTATAATTTCGGTATCAGATTGCCCGATACCAGAGGTTTCTAAAATGATTAAATCGTATTCGGCAACTTTTAAAACCTCAACCGCTTCATTTACATATTTTGATAAAGCTAAGTTAGATTGACGTGTTGCCAAACTACGCATATACACACGTGGTGAGTTAATGGCATTCATACGAATACGATCACCTAACAATGCGCCACCAGTTTTTCGTTTTGATGGATCTACTGAAATTAAACCAATTGTTTTTTCTGGAAAATCGATTAAAAAACGTCTAACAAGCTCGTCTACCAAACTCGATTTACCTGCGCCACCAGTACCGGTAATTCCTAAAACTGGTGTTTTTGATGTTTTATTTTTATTATGAATTTGATCTAAAGTGTCTTTAGCAACTTCAGGGAAATTCTCGGCAGAAGAAATAACACGCGCTAAATCTTTTGGGTTTTTCTTAGCTAAATCTTCAACTTTCACCTCAAGCTTATCACCTATTGCAAAGTCAGATTGTTTTACAAGATCATTAATCATGCCTTGTAAACCAAGCTCGCGACCATCATCTGGCGAGTAGATACGTGTGATGCCGTAATCCATCAATTCTTTAATTTCAGCAGGAAGAATTACTCCGCCGCCACCGCCAAAAATTTTGATATGACCTGCGCCTTTTTCATTTAAAAGGTCGTACATGTATTTAAAATACTCGTTATGTCCACCTTGATACGACGTTAATGCAATAGCATTTACATCTTCTTGTATAGCCGTGTTTACAACTTCTTCTACACTACGGTCATGACCTAAATGAATAACCTCTACGCCTGTAGCTTGTATAATTCGGCGCATGATATTTATGGATGCATCGTGCCCATCAAAAAGTGATGCTGCGGTTACGATACGTACTTTATGTTTTGGTTTGTATGGTGCGATTTGTTCCATTCGTAAAAATCTATCTTTTTAAGAGCTGCAATTTACGGATAATTCAAAAAAATTGCGATTAAAATTAAAATATTCTAAAAGAATAAATAAAGATTTTTTTTCGTCTCTTTTATAGTAATTTAGATAACCAACTATGCTATTGATTTATGACTAAAATAACGCTTTTAATAAATTGTGACGACCAATCTGGGATTATTGCTGCTGTCACCAATTTTATAGCAAATAACAAAGGAAACATTGTTTACATAGACCAACATGTAGATAGAGAACAAAACATATTTTTTATGCGTCTTGAAAGTGAATTTAACCAATTTGATATGACTACATTTAAAGTTAATTTTAAATCTGTTTTAGCTGATAAATTTAAGATGAAATGGCGCATTTACGATACTGAAGATTTGCCCAACATGGCTGTTTTTGTATCTAAATACGATCATTGTCTTTATGATATTTTAGGTCGTTATAACAGTGGTGAATTACATGTAAATATTCCTTTTATAATTAGCAATCACAACACATTAAAACCTATTGCAGATAGCTTTAATATACCGTTTTATCATATTCCGGTAACAAAGGACACAAAAGAAGAAGCCGAAGCAAAACAGCTAGAATTATTAGAAAAACATAATGTTGATGTGATTGTTTTAGCTAGATATATGCAAATAGTCTCTAGTAAACTCATTGATAAATATCCAAACAAAATAATTAACATACATCACTCGTTTTTGCCAGCTTTTGTTGGCGCAAAACCTTATCATAGTGCTTATAAACGTGGCGTAAAAATTATTGGTGCGACTAGTCATTATGTAACTGAAGAATTAGATGCTGGTCCAATTATAGAACAAGATGTAGAACGCGTATCACATACACATGCTATTGAAGATTTAATTGCAAAAGGAAGAGATTTGGAAAAGATAGTTTTAGCAAATGCCATAAAATTACACTTAAAGCGAAAGGTGATGGTGTTTAACAATAAGACTGTTATTTTTTCATAATCTTGAATTTGCAAAAACGTTTGAGGCTTTGTTGAAGCTCTTTTTGTGTTGTTGCACCTATGCAACACAAAAAAGCGACTGCCGAAAGCGTGGTATTTTGTTAAACTTGTGTAGTGAACGAAGCAAGTTTAACAAAATATTTGCCCTAATAATTAGTACCTTTAACCTCTAAATAATTTACAATGAAACGAATTTTTGCTTTTATACTATTAATTTCTTTTACCTCATGTGCAGAATTACAAGGTGTTGTCAACCAATTACCGCAAGGTGGAACAGTATCTGAATTAGATATTGCTAACGGTTTACGACAAGCTTTAGATTTAGGAATTGACAAACAAGTCTCTAAACTAACTCAAACCGATGGATTTTATAAAAACGAATTGGTTAAAATTTTACTTCCAGAAGAGTTACAAAAAGTAGACAAAGCGCTACGTGATATTGGTTTAAGCAGTCTTGCAGACGAAGGTATTAAAGCACTTAATAGAGCTGCTGAAGATGCGGTTAGCGAAGCTACTCCTATTTTTGTTAATGCGGTTAAAGGCATTACGTTTACTGATGCTAAAAATATTTTACTAGGTAATGATACTGCGGCTACAGATTATCTAAAAAGCAGAACACAAACTGCGCTATACAGCAAGTTTAATCCGGTGATTAAAAATAGTTTTGATAAGGTTGGTGCTGACCAAATTTGGGCAAATTTAATTACTAAATACAACGCAATACCTTTTACTAACGACGTAAATCCAGATTTAACAGATTACGTTACTAACGAAGCTTTAAAAGGTGTTTACACGATGATTGCTGTTGAAGAAGGCGAAATACGTAATAAAGTTAGTGCCAGAGCTACAGATTTACTAAAAAAAGTATTTGCTTTACAAGATTAACTTTTAAAATAATAATTGCATAATGTTTAGATAACATTTAAGCTAGCAATTTGTTACATCTTTGCACTGCAAGGATGAAGAAGTTATCTCATTTTCTTTTACTTGAGTTAGTTTAGTTAGTTATTAAAAGAGTCTGTTTTTAGGGAAATAATGAATAGACTCTTTTTTTTATGCCAAAAAATTAAAGATTTATTTTTTTTCTTCAAATAAATAAACTAATTTAAATAACTGAAAATCAACTAACAAAAACCATGAGTCGCCGAGACAAATTAAAGCAACAACAGTTAAAACTTAACAAGCGTTACAAACAGCTTGTTGAAGAAGCTTATAATTTGCGCCAAACTAATCATGAAGAAAGTGATCAATCTGAGTATAGAGCCTTAAAACTTTTAGACAAACTTAATAAGCTTAAGTTTTTAGTTAGAGAAACTCCGCAATCGCTTTCTTAATTTAATGAAGTAGTCAAACGCTTTTATAAGTCTAGAGCCGTACCACGAAAAATACTCGCCGTCTACAAAAACGGTTTTTGCGTGATGTGTTTTACGACCAATCTCAAAAGCGTGTTCGTCTTTAAAAGGATATGGCTCGCTAGACAAAAAGACAACTTCTGGATCACCTTCTAATCTTATTTTTTTAAGTTCGACTTCTGGATAACGCTCTAAGTTTGCGTAAATGTTGTTGTATTTATTTAATTGAAGTAAATGATTGATAAACGTATTATTTGCTGCCACCATCCAAGGTTCTCTCCAAATAAAATAAGCTACTTTTAAAACTTCTTGGTCTTTAATAAATGTTTTAAAATTATTTAGATGAAATTCAATTTTATCTGAAATACGTTGTGCATTAGTGCGTTTTTTAAACATGACACCATAATCATTTATCAAATCTAAGCAGTCTTGAATAGTTACAATATCTGATACATGAACTTGACAAATATCTTGACAAGCTTCTACAATTTCTGGCGTATTTTCTTCTTTATTACATAAAATAATATCAGGATTAAGCTGCTTTATTTTATCTATTTTAATGTTTTTAGTACCGCCAACTATCTGTTTTGTGCTTTTAAAATGAAATGGATGCACGCAAAATTTTGTAATACCAACAATACTTTCTTCTAAACCTAAATCATAAAGTAATTCGGTTTGAGAAGGCACTAAACTAACAATACGCTTTGGTGTAACGCTTAAATCAATACGATTACCTAAATGGTCAATCATTACGCTTCTAAAATTGCTTGCATTTCTTTTTGTAGCTCTTCTGCTTTTTGTGCAGCTGCTTGTGCAAAATCTTTTTCATTTGAAGCATAGATAATCCCTCTAGACGAGTTGATTAATAACCCTACATCTTTAGTCATACCATATTTACACACGTCTTGAAGATTACCGCCTTGTGCGCCAACACCTGGAACTAATAAGAAACTATCTGGTATTATTTGCCTTATTTCTGATAGATATTCAGCTTTTGTTGCACCAACTACGTACATTAAGTTTTCTGAATTCGTATAAGTTTTAGAAGTCTCTAACACTTGTTTGTAAAGTTCTTTACCATCAACTAATTTAGTTTGAAAATCAAACGCACCTTGATTAGATGTTAACGCTAAAAGTATGGTATGCTTGTCTTTAAATGCTAAAAAAGGCTCTACTGAATCTTTACCCATATATGGCGCAATAGTCACACTATCAAACGCCAAATCTTCAAAAAAGGCTTTTGCATACATGGTGCTTGTATTACCTATATCACCACGTTTTGCATCTGCTATTGTGAAAATTTCTGGATGATTTTCGTTTAAATAATTAATTGTTCTTTCTAAAGCTTTCCAACCTTTTAAACCATAAGCTTCAAAAAAAGCAATATTTGGTTTGTAAGCCACACAAAGATGATGTGTTGCATCTATAATTGCTTTATTAAACTCGAAAATAGGATCTTCGGTTTGTAATAAATGTTGTGGTATTTTATTTAAATCTACATCTAGCCCAACACAAAGGAAGGATTTCTTTTTTTTGATTTGGTCTATTAGTTGTTGTGTTGTCATGTTTATTATTCAGACTAAAAGAAGTTTATCTTTGTTATATTTCTTTTAAATAGATTCCTGCTTTCGCAGGAATGACAATAAAAAAGCCTCAAAAAAGAGGCTTGATTTTAAATAGTTTCGTCACTAGCTTTTAACTTTTCTGTGTTTTCTGCTAGTTGTAACTCGTCTATAATTTTTTGGATATCTCCATTAACTATGTTTGATAAATCATATAATGTTAACCCGATACGATGGTCTGTAACACGTCCTTGAGGATAGTTGTAAGTTCTAATTTTAGCACTTCTATCTCCGCTTGTTACCATTGTTCCTCTTAAAGCAGCTTCTTCTTCCATCTTCTTTGCTAATTCTAAATCGTATAATCTAGAACGTAATACTTTAAACGCTTTTTCTTTGTTTTTATGTTGCGACTTTTGGTCTTGACATTGCGCCACCAAACCTGTTGGAATATGTGTTAACCTAACCGCAGAATAAGTTGTGTTTACCGATTGTCCTCCTGGTCCTGAAGAACAGAAATAATCTATACGCACTTCTTTAGGATCAATCTCTACATCAAATTCTTCTGCTTCAGGAAAAACCATACACGTAGCCGCACTGGTGTGTACACGACCTTGCGTTTCGGTTTGTGGTACACGTTGTACACGGTGTACACCTGCTTCAAATTTTAAAGTTCCGTAAACGTCTTCTCCAGAAACTTCAAATTGAATTTCTTTAAAACCACCATTTGTTCCTTCGCTATAATCTACTACATCTACTTTCCATCCTTTACTTTCGCAGTATTTACTGTACATTCTAAATAAATCTCCTGCAAAGATACTTGCTTCGTCTCCACCAGTTCCTGCACGTAATTCGACTACCGCATTTTTAGAATCTTGTGGATCTTTTGGTATTAGAAGCATACGTATTTCTTCTTCTAATTTAGGGATACCTGTTTTAGCATCGTCGTATTGCATTTTAGCCATTTCGACCATTTCGGCATCGCTTCCGTCAGAAATAATTTCTTCTGCTTCTTTTAAGTTATTGGTAAGTTCTATATACTCTTCGCGCTTATCCATTAATACACGAAGGTCTTTATATTCTTTATTTAACTCTACATAACGCTTTTGATCTGATATAATATCTGGTTGGATTATTAAATCGCTAACCTCATCAAAACGTTGTTTTACAATTTGTAACTTCTCTAACATCTATCTTTTTGTTGAGCAACAAAAATACGATAATTTATGAATTTGCAATATTTAATTAGTGCTTACGAAAATTATTTAATACTTATAAATTAAAGGTAAGCTTCCGATAAAGGAACTTCTCTAGCAACCATATATCTTATGGCATAAAAAATAGAGAAAACATATAAAAACCTATGAAGAACAGAGAAAGAAACCATATCAAAATAATAGGCTAACACAGCACTTAAATCTGAAAATGCTATACCAAAAACAAACATTGAAAGGTAGATATTTGTTTTTGAAGGATATGAAAAATTTAAATTCCCAACCAGATAACACAGCAACACTAAGGTTATTGCGTGTACATAAATTAGGTATTTTAAAACATGATGAGTTTCTATATTACCTATAAAATGCAACACCTCGTTTAATGCATGAAGATTTAAAATCGCTAAAATGGCAAAAAAGATTAAAATAAATTTATTAGACTTTTTAAAGTCAAATTTTGGAATAGCTATTTTAAATAAAAGCATATACGCTATTATCTTAATTACTGAAGTTAATTTATTAAACAGTAAATCTTCATAATTAAAAGCCATTAAATCTGCTATAATCAAAAAGAAAAAAGAATACTTTATAATATTACCTCTTTTTACTTGACTTTTTAACATCAGTAAAAAAAACACAATCAAGGTAACTATTCTTATAATTCGGGTTGTTATTGCAGGTAAAAAAACTACCGAAAGGATATTTACAGTAGCTAAAAAGGCGGTTAGGGTTAGTAGCGATTTTTTGCTCATATAAGCATTATATTGGTCTAAAATTAACAATTAATATTTATATTTAAACCATAGAAACCTCAATAAAACAGCCTTTTACGTAAAATTTAATATGAATAATCAATTAATAAGTATTTTTCACTTTTACAAGCCTTTTCTTACGTGGTCTTTAATTATAAACTTACTTTTTGTTCTATTGAAAACCCCTGATGTTATTTTAGTTTTAATTGTTAAGTTTTTACTTCTTCTTTTTACCTACTACATAATCATTGAAACTAAAGGAAAACAAAAACTGACCTTTTATAAAATATTAGGCATTTCAGATGTTAAGTTATTTTCAATTGTATATATAATTGACGCCATAATTACATTTATTTTCTTAAAATTAATCATCTATTTATTTGCCTAAATATTGACTTTTGAAATTGATAATATCGAATTACACTTTAAAGATAAACGCATCTTAAATGGCATTTATCTAAAAGCTGAAACTGGCAAAATTACTAGTATTTTAGGCAGAAATGGGTCTGGAAAAAGTTGCCTAATCGACATAGCTTTTGGAATATTAAAAGCTAAATATTGTAATATTAGAATTGATAACAAGCCACAAAAGAAAAAATTATATCAAACTAAAAAAGCTACTTTTTTACCGCAATACCATTACACTCCTAATCGCGCTAAAATAGCTTCTGTTTTTAAATTATTTAAAGTGAAATGGAAGGATTTTATTGAAGAATTTCCTGAATTTTCAAATTATAAAAACTCAAAATTTAATCAACTTTCTGGTGGACAAAGAAGAATTATTGAAATTTATTTAATCCTAAAAAAAGCTTCTGAAATTATTCTTTTAGATGAGCCTTTTTCTAATATTTCACCTTTATATATTGAAAAAATAAAGCAACTTATTGCAATAGAAAAAAAACAGAAGGTTATCATATTAACAGATCATAATTATCAAGACGTGATAGATATTTCAGATGATATTTATTTACTTAAAAATGGTTGCACAAAACTGATTAAAAATATTACAGAATTAGAAGACTACAATTATTTAAATCCTGGCTCTTTAAACTAAAAAAGGAAGTTTTTTGACTTCCTTTTTATTTCACTTAAAAATTGATTAACCACATTTTGAAGAACCGCAATCCTTACAGGTTAAACAGCCTTCTTGGTAGATTAGGTTTTCAGATTTACAGTTATCGCAAGTATGTCCTTTGGCTTCTGTACCATCTGCAACATAACGTTTTAAAGCTCTTACCACTCCGTTTTTCCATGTGTTAATTGATGCGCTGTCCAATTGTAAACTATTAATTAAATCTACAATTTTATCTATTGGCATACCGTGACGTAACGTACTAGAAATTAGCTTAGCATAATTCCAAAATTCTGGATTAAACTTGTACGACAATCCTTCGATAGTTGTTTTGTAACCTCTTTTATTTTTATACTGAAAATCGTAACGTGATGTACCATCTTCATTTTTACTCTTAATAATCAAACCTTGATTTACCCAACGCGGAATTAAAATTCCGTCTTCATCATCTGCTAGACCTGTAAAAATTTCGTAAGGCTTATCTTCAATTAAACCAATAAAAGCAATCCATTTTTCTTTATTATTTTGAAATCTAACCACATCTGCCACCAACACATCTGGTCTTTTTATAGGAAACGCTGTTAGGGTTTCTTGTTGCTCTGGTTCTTTCTTTTCGTCATTAGAAATTAAAACTCCAGATCTTGATCCATCTCTGTAAACGGTTACACCTTTACAACCAACTTCCCAAGCTTTTAAATATAATTCGCCTACTAATTCTTCAGACACATCATTTGGTAAGTTTATAGTCACACTAATAGAATGGTCTACCCATTTTTGAATAGCACCTTGCATACTTACTTTACTTAACCAATCTACATCATTAGACGTTGCTTTGTAATATGGCGATTGTTTTACTAAATCATCTAACTCTTCTTGGGTAAAGTTTTGTGTAGCGTCTATACCGTTTACTTCCATCCATTGTTTAAATCTGTGATGAAAAACTACATATTCTTCCCAAGAGTCTCCTACTTCATCTACAAAATCTACTCTTACATTTTTATCGTTAGGGTTAACCTTACGTCTACGTTTATAAACTGGCAAAAATACAGGCTCTATACCAGAACTTGTCTGCGTCATTAAACTTGTTGTACCAGTTGGTGCAATGGTTAATAAGGCAATATTACGACGACCATATTCTAACATGTCAAAATATAGTTTTTCGTCCTCTTTTTTGATACGCTGAATTAATGGATTATTTTTTTCTCTTTCTGCATCAAAAATAGCGAAAGCTCCACGTTCTTTTGCTGTATTTACAGATGCACGATATACCGCTAAACACAGTGTTTTATGTACTTCTAAAGAAAACGCGTTTCCTTCTTCGCTTCCGTATTGTATACCTAAAGCAGCAAGCATATCTCCTTCTGCTGTGATACCAATTCCTGTTCTACGACCTTCTTCTGCCTTTTTCTTTATATTTAACCAAAGGTTTCTCTCTACTGCTTTTACCTCATCAGTTTCTGGATCTTGTTCTATTTTCTCTAAAACATCATCAATTTTTTCAAGTTCTAAATCGATAATATCATCCATCATTCGCTGCGCTACAGCTGCATGCTTTTTAAATAAATCGAAATTAAATTTTGCTTCTTTAGTAAACGGGTTTTCTACATAAGATAACAAGTTAATAGCCAACAAACGACATGAATCATAAGGACATAACGGAATCTCTCCACAAGGGTTTGTAGAGACTGTTTTGTAACCTAAATCTGCATAGCAATCTGGTAAAGACTCATTAATTACTGTATCCCAAAATAAGATTCCTGGTTCTGCAGATTTCCAAGCGTTGTGTACAATCTTTTTCCAGATATCTGTTGCTTTTATTGTTTGAGAATATTTTGGAGTTTTACTAAATATCGGGTATTTCTGAGTGTATTCAGAATCTGTTTTTACAGCTTCCATAAACGCATCATCAATTCTAACAGAAACATTGGCACCTGTAACTTTACCTTGCTCTAATTTGGCATCTATAAAATCTTCTGAATCTGGATGGTTTATTGAAACAGAAAGCATCAATGCTCCACGACGACCATCTTGAGCTACCTCTCTAGTTGAATTTGAATAACGCTCCATAAAAGGAACAATTCCTGTTGAAGTCAATGCCGAATTTTTTACTGGCGAACCCTTTGGCCTAATGTGGGATAAATCATGACCAACACCACCACGACGTTTCATTAATTGTACTTGCTCTTGATCTATTTTCATAATACCACCGTAAGAATCAGAGTCGCCAGAATTACCAATAACAAAACAGTTTGATAAAGATGCTGTTTGATATGGGTTACCTATACCTGCCATAGGACTACCTTGTGGTACTATGTATTTAAAATCTTTGATGTAATCAAAAACCTCTTGCTCTGTTAAACCGTTTGGGTATTTTGCTTCAATACGAGCAATTTCACTAGCAATACGCTTATGCATATCGTTAGGTGTCTTTTCATACAAATTACCTTCTGAATCTTTTAAGGCATATTTATTAATCCAAACTCGTGCAGCAAGTTCGTCTCCTTTAAAATACGCATTTGAAGCTTCAAAAGCTTCTTCTTGAGTATAAGTTTTTTGTTTGGTTTGTGGTGTTGTTTGTACAGGCATAAATTTTAGGGTTTTAGTTCAACTTCTTCATTACAAAGAACGTAAAAATTATTCAAAACATACAACTACAAAAATCATAAAGTTTACAATTTTTATTTATAATAGATTGATTTTCAGTTATATAATAATTTATCAACATCAAAAAGTTGACAAATTTTTAAAACTTATGAAAGTTTTTATTTTTGATTATTCAATAAAAAAGAAGTCTGTTTTTAAAGAATTTCATAATGTAAATAAGAGCTAATTTGATAATTATTCAAAGAGTTCATTTTCTTGGTCATCTAACTCATTTGTGTAAAATATATAAAAAGTCATATACACAAAACCTAAGAAATAATAAATACGCTCTAGGTAATTAAAGAAATATATATCAAAATAGTTTGCAACGTAACCGGATATATCTGCAAAAATAATTAGATACACAAAAGCAGTAAAATAAAAGGCTCTTTTTGAGGTGTATCTAAAGTAGTAGTTTGCTACCATAACACCTACTAAAACCATCACAAAACCATAAGCAAAAAGTAAAGCTAACTCAAAATTAGACTCAACGTCTTTTGATATTTTGTATAAAGACCTAACACCGATAAGTATATTTAAAACAGCTATTAATGATACTATAAGTGCATCTCTAACACTTACTTTTAAGAAATTTATCTTTTTAAAAATTCTTTGTAACACTAACAAGTATGCAGAAATTTTCACTACTGCATAATATTGCGGAACTACTGGTTTACTGTAATAAATATCTAGCGCATCTGCACAAAAAAGTAAAAAAACAAAAGAAAGCACTAAATAATCTTTAAACTTATAGGTGAAAAAATAAAGCAAAATAACAGCTACAGAAACTACTCTAACTATTCTAAAATTAAACACACTAAATAAATAAACTGATAATAAATTAATTACCAACAGTAGCGCTATAAGAATTTTTATGGCTAGTTTAGATTGCATTTTAAAGGTGTACACCTAATAAATATAAAAAGTATTTTTAAAATAAAGAAGTCTATTTATTTAAAGCTTAACAAATATCTACCTAAAAAATAAAAACTTAACAGATACAATACTCTTTCTAAAAAATAAAACACATAAATATATTCATATCCTGCAACAAATGCGCTTAAATCTGAAAACACAAACGCAAAAACAAATGGAATTAAAAAAGAACTTCTACTCTCTAAATTAAAATAATATATAGCCGCAAAAGAAGCTGTAAACACACTCACTATCCAAAAAAGCAAAATAATAATTCCGACAATAAAATTATCTTCCATAACCAAACCATATACCGTTTGGTAACCAATTAATATATTAATTAACACTACAACAAAAAACAACACACGTATCTTAGCAGACACCTGTTTAAAAGAAATTTTATTTAATAATAATAATAAAGCAATAGACGAATACGCTAATATTTTTACAACCGTAAAAACACTAGTCATTACAGGTATTAAGTAGTAAAAGTCTAAAACATCAGTGATTATAGTTAAAATAAAATACACTAAAATGTACTTATTTTTGTTTACCAATTTATACAATAAGGAAAAAAATACAATACTAGATATTAATCGTATAATTTGTGTAATGTAAAAATCAGGCAAAAACAAAGATACCACATTAACGATTAATGTAGATATAGTAAATAAGGTTAAATTCTTTTTACTTATCACATAAATTTATTTTAAAACGTCTAAAAGTCAACTACAACTCCTATACCTAAAAGCTGTTTCCATTGCACAGATGCACCACGTTCTACAGCTTCGGCTTCTTCGGTTTCAGGTTCTTCAATTATTTTAATATCATTATCATATTTGATATGAGAACCTAAGGTTGCTTTTACAAAGTTATTCACTTTAAAATCAAAAACCACTTCCCAATCCACATCAATATTTCCAAAACTGTTTAAATAATCTGTATATAAGCTTAATTGATTACGCAAATAAATATTCTCCATAACTTGAGCCTCATAGGCATTGGTTATTAAAATACCCATTTCGGTTCGCATTATATCACCATCTTGTATTTTATTACCTTCATCATCAAAAACTGCTGGCGTCACACCAAATGCACCATTATCTGCTAATCTCTGATCTAAAACAAAAGTTCCTTTAAAAGTTAAAGGCGATAAATAAAACGAAAGTTTTTCTATGTTTTTTCCATATTCTGCTCCGCCACCTAAAAACACATATCCAGGCGCCATAAAACGTGAGATTGGATTATCTCTATTTGGATAGTTGTATCCATTAGAATACTGCGTTTTAAAGTTGAACCTTCCAGAAAAATACCAATTAGAAATAGTGTCTTTTCTATAACCAATTGTTGAAATTAACTCAAGTTCGTCCTCGGTTTTTCTTACCAATTGGTCTTCTTGTTTGTTAATTCCGTAACGCGTTCTTATAGCATTAAACCAAATTAAATTCTTTTTTTTATATCTTAAACTAGAATTTAGAGTTAAAAGTGCCGATATCGAATTAGCACCACCAGCACTCCAGTTTACAAACGTAACCTCGTTAATATCAAGACCAACGCGATTAACTTGCTTCCATGTTAAAGTATCTAATGTTTTGACAATTGAATCTGTTTGTTGCGCTAATGTTATTTGGGACAAACAAATAGAACAGATTATAAGAAAAAATCTCATAAGTATTAGTTTAGTGTTAGTAGGTAAACGTTCCGTATTCGCTTTCTATTGTAATTTTTTTAGTTGAAGATGCTTCTACACGTCCAACAATTTGAGCTTCAACATTAAATGATTTTGAAATTTTTATAATGTCCTCCGCCACTTCTGGATTAACATATAACTCCATTCTGTGCCCACAATTAAAGACTTGATACATTTCTTTCCAATCTGTTTTTGATTGTTCTTGTATTAATTTGAATAATGGCGGAATTGAAAACATATTGTCTTTAACCACATGTAAGTTATCTATAAAGTGAAGAATTTTTGTTTGTGCTCCGCCACTACAATGAATCATCCCGTGAATGTCTTCACTTGTATATTTTGAAAGAATTTGCTTGATAATTGGTGCATAAGTACGTGTTGGTGATAAGACTAATTTACCAGCATCTATTGGCGAATTTTCAACATTATCTGTTAATTTAACCTGTCCAGAATACACCAAATTTTCTGGTACTGAAGCATCAAAACTTTCTGGATATTTTTCAGCTAAATATTTATTAAAAACATCATGTCTTGCAGAAGTTAAACCGTTACTTCCCATTCCGCCATTATATTCTTTTTCATATGTAGCTTGTCCAAAACTTTCTAATCCAACTATAACATCTCCTGCTTTTATGTTTGCATTATCAATAACATCTGCTCTATTCATTCTTGCTGTCACGGTAGAATCTACAATAATAGTTCTAACTAAATCGCCAACATCTGCTGTCTCTCCTCCAGTTGAATGTATGGTTACACCAAAGTTTTTAAGTTCTTCTATTAACTGTTCTGTACCATTAATTATTGCTGAAATAACTTCACCTGGAATTAAATTTTTATTTCTTCCTATTGTTGAAGACAACATAATATTATCTGTTGCTCCTACACAAAGCAAGTCGTCAATATTCATAATTAACGCATCTTGCGCTATACCTTTCCAAACTGATAAATCTCCAGTTTCTTTCCAGTACATATATGCTAAAGACGATTTTGTTCCTGCACCATCTGCGTGCATGATTAAACAATAATCAGAATCGTTAGTTAGATAATCTGGTACAATTTTACAAAAGGCTTTAGGAAACAAGCCTTTATCTATGTTTTTTATGGCGTTGTGTACATCTTCTTTTGAAGCAGAAACACCTCTTTGACTGTAGCGTTTTGAAATTTCGGAACTCATTGCGTTGTGTTAAGCTACAAAGATATTTATAAATAAAAAGCACACAAATATTTATGTGTGCTTTTAAGGTTATTTTGATGTGGTTGGTAAACGTTTTATCTCCAGTCTGGCATTTTTCCGTCTTCTATAAATAAAGATCTATTGGTTACATCTATTATTTCTAGTTTCATAATATTATTTTGTGAAACACCATCGTTAGAGGTATTCATAAAAATAACTTCTGCTTCATTAGGAGAAAATTGCACATCAAGATCATTTGTTCCTGCTGGCTTATCTGTAGATAAATTAGTTGCTGAACTTGAAACAAAATCATAAATAAAAATATCTGTATCAAATTGTCTATAGTCAACATTTTCACTTCCTGACACATCATACGTATATAATAGTTTTGTTCCGTCATAAGAAAAATCTAATCCACCAGCAGCTCCATTTATACCTTGTAAAACAATATCTTGTACTACTCCAGAGGTGCTAATCGTAAAAATTTCAACTTCATACCCTACACTGTTATTTGTTTTTAAGGCGATACGAGCGTTAGCTTGATTCCAATCTACTTCTGTAATAAAATTACCGTTCACAGTTTGATAGATTTGTGTTAGACCTGATCCAGTAGCATTTATTCTGTATAATTTGTCAAAATTTGGATACAAAAATTGTGTATCGTTACTTTTCCATTCAAAATCTAACTCTTCTAAATCAAAGCCATTTACTGGAACCGAACTTGTTATTTGCTGTATATTAGATCCATCTAAATCCATTGTAAAAATGTGTGTTTGACCACCATTGTTACTTAAAAAGGCTAACTTATCTATTGAATTTGCTTTACGTGGTCGCCACGCATTACTTGTTGAAGATGTTAATTGCAATACATTACCTGCATCATCTGAAGAAAATATAACATTATTACCATTTATTTTTCTTGTAAAAAAAACTCTGTGTTCAGGAAATTCTAAAGTTTTAAAATTGAAAACCGAACTTGAAACTGGGTTATTTATACCATCATTAGCAGTTACTTGCCAGAAGTATTTTGTATTATACATTAAACCAGAAACTATTAAAGTTGTACCTGTCAAATCAGAAAACGTTATAACATCATTGTTTTGATCGTTTAAAATTTCTACTGTAAAAGTTAAATCATCTTCTTCTGGATCTGTTGCTGTCCACTCTAAAGTAACTTCTAAATCTGTGTCTATTGCATCATTTTCTGGCAACATTAAAATTGGTGCATCTGGTGCATCGTTATTAGCTGTTTCTACATCTAACTCAAAAACTATATTTGTTGTTGCATTATCATTAATTGTTGCAGATTCAAACTTTGTTAGATAACCTTCCTTTTGAACTTGTACAGAATATGTACCAACCTCAACATCATTAATTTCGTAATTACCGTTAGAATCTGTAAAAACAATACTTGTATTTGGACTTGTTGAAACTCTTACGTTTTCAAGAGGCGTATTATCTCCTTGCGAAACAACTTTACCTACTAAAGTTCCTCTTCCTGTTAATTCTATTTTATCTTCGCTACAACTAGCAACAAAGATTAAAACAAGTACTAACGCTAAATATTTAAAAGAATTTTTCATTGTCTTAATTGTTACTGTTATTGATTTTACTATTTCTGTTTTGCTCTTGCATCTTCCTTCTATTTTCCTTTTTCAAGGCTTTTAGCTCTTTCTTTTTAAGCCTTTCCAACTCTTTTCTTTCATTAAATTTAGTCGAAGGTTGAGAAAAATAGTAATTAACACCAATGCCAAATCTGTAAAACATATCATCTATCGTTCCCGCTTCAATACCATCTATATTATCACTAAAAACCAAATTGTGTTCTCCGTAAGCATAGATACCTATATTGTCTTTTAGAAGGTACTCTAAACCAATTCCTCCTTGAATTTTAGGATCAATCGCATCAAAATAATTTGATGCATTTGTACCAATACCTGCAAATAAATACGGCGTTAATTTATCATAGGGTAAAATGTTATAATTCAAATTTAAATCGAAAGACATAAAGCCTTCATTAAACGTATACTTATTTTCTAAATTGAATTTATTAAACGTAAAATCAAGGTTTAGATAAGGATTTAATTGTCTTTTAAAACCAATTTTAGCATTTAATTCTGGTTGCGGATCTGGTAAGTCTCCATTCATATGACTAAATCCTACTGCTGCTGTAATAGCATTTTGACCTCTTCTTTGAGTAAGAAAACGCTCGTAAAGCTGTGTTGATTCTGCTTCGTCTTTTTCGTTTTCATAATCTTGAATTAGTTTTTCTGTAGTTTCTTCACTTGCTCTTGGCAACCACAAATTTTCTTTAATTCCTTCTATAATTAAAGCTTCTACAGCTTTTTCTATAGCTTCTTTTAAAGCTAACTGTACGGGTTCATTTTTTGTATAACCAGTTTCTGCCTCTAACAACCTCTGAAATTTCACATACTTAAATAAGTTTGCTGAAACCGCTTGAGATAAAATGGTTTTTGAAATATAAACTGTTTTAAGAATTTTTCCGTTTGATGTGTTTACAGCTCTTAAATACACCGAAATTCTATCTTCTCTATATTGAGTAGATGCACCAACACCAAAGTATCTTGCGCCTGCACCACCTGTAATTATATTTGTGTCATAAGAAATTATCCCTCCTTCCAAAAGTACTCCTGCATAAAGTAATGGCGGCAAGTTAGGCTCGTTAGGATTTTGATTTTTCCTATACTCTGCTCTGGTATTTCTTATAATATTTCTTTCATTTAAAAGATTACTAAGGTTTTCTCTTTCAATTAGTGTAAACCATTTAGAATCTTCTAAAGCTTTGATGAGCATAGTTGTACCACCTTGTGAAATTGCTGTACTAAACGTACTACCATTTTCTACAGACTTATATTGACCTGTTTGATCTTTAAAATTATAAACACCAGCCACAACTGGTTCTTGTGGTAATGGAAAATTGACAAGTTTTTCTGTTACAGGAGACACTTCTCCTACCCTTGCTCTTTGTTGCTGATAAGGTTGATTAAAAAAAGTACCACAACCTGTTAAAGCTAGCAAAAAAAATACTGCTAAAGCAGACTTAAGTTTTAACATGTTTTTGGTATTAGTTTGGGACTATTATTTGAGTTTCGTCACCGGTTGTGACATCTAAAATATTTACAACTAAACCTTCTGCAGAGTCGTAAATTTCTAAAGTTAGATTACCAAAGGTAAAAGTACCTTCTTCTAAACCATCTCCTAGCTGAGAGCTAAAAAGTGTTCTTGATAAAGAACTTAATACTTGACGATTTAAACTTTCTGCAAATTGGTCTAATTCTGAACCTTGGTTATTTCCATCATTTGCATCTGGATCTTCAAAAGAGTTTTGTGCATTAGCAGAACTTAACAACCATTGATAATTAAATGTGTCGCCTCCAAAAGCTGGATTTATTGGTTCGTAAGTTAACTGTTGTCCCACACTAACATATCCTGCTAGCATAAAAACTGCGATTAATAGCTTTTTCATTTTATTTATATTAGTAACGCTGATCTATATCTGCGCTTTTTTCTAGTCTTTTAAAGTACTGATAAACTTTAACGATAGCCATATCGTTGACTCTGGTTAAGTAGTCTTGGCTTGGTCGTACAAAAAACTCAAATACTTTATCTTCTCCAACAAAGACTTCAATTTTTGTGTTTCGACCTAAGGCTAAAACCTCTCGGATTTTAACAATTTTGTTTCCGTTTATGTTATTTCTAGTATACAAGTTATAAAAAAGTTTGTAAAAATCTCTACCAGGCTTGGTTTTTGTTTCTTCCAACACCATTCCTTTTAATTCAATTCCATCATTAGAATCATAACTTATGTCCTGTGATTTTTCTTCTTTTTTAGGATTTTGCTTTAAATCTATTTCAGATAAAATTCTTTTTTTAAACTCTGCATCACTATCATCATCATTAATTACAACTCTATCTTTTCCCACTAGTTTTTTATCTAAATCGTAAACTAATAACAATAGTGTTATTTTACTTTCTTCTGGAATATTTACAGTTGTTGAAGAAAGGTCTTTTTTTTCATTAGGCTGTATAACAAATCGTCCTGATTGGTCATTTTTTGAAGAGTTACCTAATGTATCTTTTTTTATTACAGAGAATTTATAAGATAAACTTTCTGTTATTTCTGTTTTGTTAAATGCTGTTGAAGTTGCTGTTACAAAACCATCTTTTTTTTCTAATCTTATTTTTGCTTCAATATCTGTATTTAATATTTGTCCTATACCTAAGAATGGTAATATAAGAACAAAAACTAAAACAAAATTTGTTTTGAAGTTAGAGAAAATCATCATTACTAATATTAGAAGTTTCTAATAATAACTGTTTGCTGCTCTCCTTGCATTGATACTTTTATTTTTTCTGAAAGAGAATTTGAGCCAAAAATATTAAGGTTATTATTATCTCCATTTTGAATTAATGTAGCAGCTCTTGATTGTGTCTTTAATACACTATAATCAATAAGCATGTTGTTATCTCCATTTTGCATTACAGTTTGGCTTATTTTCTCACTGTTAATATTTAATAAGTTAACATTGTCATTTCCGTTTTGAGTTACAGAAAGCTTACTATCACTAGAAGTTACAGTTACATTAGACACATTATTATCTCCTACTTGAGTTATAAACACATTGTTTTCTAATGATGTTGCTTGAATAGTATTTTGAGACAACAGATAATGCTGCTCTGTTGCCAAGCTTTCAAATTCTGGATTAGCAGTATTGTTTTGCTCTGTAAATGTTTGAGAAAAACAAAACTGAGAAACCAAAAGAAGTACTATAATATTTAGATTTAAGTATTTCATCATCAATAATTTTTATTAAGATACAAAATTAGAACCGTTTATAAAAAGTATAAGAGCAAATTAATGCTCTTATACCTATATAATTTATCTAAAAAATATCTTATTAGATATTAGTCCATCTGAGTTACAGTAGACGTGTTGTTGTTACCAATTTGGTCAACATCACTCATATGAGTAGTACCAGTTTGAGAAACAATACTATTGTTACCATTACCATCTTGGAATACGTCACTTGTATGAGAGAAACCATCTTGAGCTACGTCACTAATGTTCATCATACCATCTTGTGTTACAGTAGATAAGTGTAAATCTCCTGTTTGAGCAACAGTACTTGTGTTACCGTCTCCTGTTTGCATTACTGTAGACATGTTGTCATTACCAGCTTGAGCTACAGAAGAACCATTTGCATTACCCATTTGATCAACATCTGACATGTTACCGTTACCATTTTGAGCAACACTACTAATGTTTAAATTTCCTGTTTGATCTACAAAAGAGTCATTCATATCTCCAACTTGAGCAACGAAAGATCCATTGTTGTTACCTGTTTGAGCAACATAAGATTCGTTATCGTCACCTGTTTGAATCTGAACTGAAGAATTTGCATTACCATCTTGATCTGTAGTAGAGATGTTAGAATCTCCTGTTTGCCATACAGTACTTCCGTTAAAGAAACCATCTTGGTCAACATCAGAATCATTCATGTCACCTGTTTGATCAACATCAGAGTTATTGTTACCACCATCTTGGCTTACATAAGACATGTTATCATTACCTATTTGATCTACAGTACTAGTATTAAAGTCTCCTGGGTATCCTTGGTACACATCAGATTCGTTATTATTACCATCCTGCATTACAGAACTGTCATTAAAATCACCCCATTGATCAACATAAGAATCATTATCGTTACCATCTTGATCAACATCAGAAATGTTATCATTTCCATCTTGCCATACAAAAGAACCATTATTATCTCCTGTTTGATTGACATCACTAATATTACGATCTCCATCTTGCCATACAGTAGATGCATTTGTAATACCGTCCTGACGTGTTTCTGAATCGTTTGTATCACCATACTGTAATACTGTTGAATCATTACCGTCACCATCTTGTCTTACATAAGAATCATTATCATCTCCTTGTTGATCTACAAGACTAGTATGATTATCTCCGTTATAACCTTGATAAACGTCAGATTCGTTGTTATCACCGTTCTGGATTACTTCATTATCGTTAAAGTCTCCCCATTGGTCTACGTAAGAATCGTTGTTTGTTCCATCTTGATCAATTGTAGAAATGTTATCATCTCCATCTTGCCATACAAAAGAGTTGTTGTCTGTCCCGTTTTGCTCAACTAAACTGTTGTTACGGTTTCTAAGAGGCCCATAACCACTTTCTTGTCTTACTTCAGATGAGTTAGAAGTACCGATTTGGTCAACAACAGAGATATTATCGTCTCCTGTTTGATCAACATCTGAATCGTTTAAAGTTCCTGCTTGAGTTACAGTTGAAGTGTTTCCGTTACCAACAGATTCTACTTCACTGTTGTTAGATTGTGCGAACATCATAGTTCCACACATAAGTGCAGCTGCACTGAAAAATAATTTTTTCATTGTGAATATTTTATTGATTAATAGCTGTTACAAATATAGAAATATTTTAATACTGATTTTATGAAATTCTCAAAAAGAACACCTTTTTAGCTAATTATTCGTTTATAATCTAATTAACCTCGTTGAAATGCAATTTTAAGAAAGAAAAATCTTACACCTTGTTTTTAAACTAAATCTTCTTAAAGTCAATGAATACGTAGACCTACGTAGAAAAAACAATTAATCATATCTTCAATAAACCACAAAATTCAAAAACTGATTTAGCATATAGTTACAACTAAAAAAAGCCTCGATTTTCATCGAGGCTTTTTTATTATATAACAATTAAACATTAATCGTTTTGAGACACTATAGAACTATTATTATTTCCTGTTTGAATAACATCACTTGTATGCGTTGTTCCATTTTGGTCAACATAACTTCCATTTAAATCACCTGTTTGAGTAACATCAGACAAATGACTTAATCCATCTTGATAAACTTCACTTAGATTACTATCTCCTGTTTGAGTTACATTAGAAAGATGGAGTGTACCTGTTTGGATAGTTAAAGCTTGATTGAAATCTCCTGCTTGGTCAATATTACTCTCGTTATCATCTCCATATTGTCCAGCTCCACCATAGTTACCATTACCATTTTGGTTGATATCAGAATCATTAATATCACCTATTTGCTCATTTTGAGCCCAGTTTCCGTCACCAATCTGATCAACAGTACTGTAGTTATCATCTCCTGTTTGCCATACTTGAGACAAATTATTATCTCCTATTTGATAAACAAAAGCATCATTAGATAAACCTGCTTGTTGAATAGAAGATGTATTAAAATCTCCAACTTGATCATTATAAGCATAGTTAAAATCTCCTGATTGATCAATTGATGATGTGTTATCATCAGAACCGTCTGCATCACCATACTGGTCAATGTGTCCGTAATTTGAATTTCCGTTTTGCGTTACAGAGGCTGAGTTACCATCATTTAAACCTGCTCCTGTACCAAAACCTTGATGAATCTCTGAAGTGTTAAAATCTCCTGTTTGAGATGCTGTAGCATCATTATCATCTCCTAGAGAATCAACATCAGAATAATTTGAAGTACCATCTTGCATTACATCTGCAGAGTTTAAGTCTCCCCATTGCTCTACTGTTGAATAATTTGTCATTCCTGTTTGAGAAACTGCTGAAGAATTGCCGCTTCCAACTTGGTTTACATCGCTGTCATTAGATTGCGCAAACATAAGAGTTCCGCACATTAGTGCTGCCGCACTGAAAAATAATTTTTTCATTGTGAATATAATTTATTGATTAATAGCATTTCAAATATAAAACATATAATTCATTGAAAAACAAACAGCTATGTTTATTTAATAAAAATTGAAATATATTCGTTATTAGATTTAAATGTCTCGACGAAATACATTTTTAAGAAAGAAAAAAGTCACAAAAAAAGCTCTGTTTTCATACAGAGCTTTAAAAATTTCATATTAATTCTATTTAGTAAACAACAACTCACGGTATTTGGTGAGTGGCCAAATCTCATCATCTACTAACAATTCTAATTTATCACAATGATATCTTATTTCATTAAATAAAGGTTTTACATCTTCGCAATAGGCTACTGCTTTTTTATAAACATCTTCTATGTTATTAGCTTTCTTTCTGGCATCAATCATTTTTGTAACTCCAGAATTTATAGCTTCCATGTGATTTGAAATAGATTCAATTAAAGATAATTGTTCTTTAGCCAGTTTTTTAAAGTCCTTATCATAAATCGCTTTTAACCCTTGCACATTCTTAATAAGCATATTTTGATACTTAACCGCTGTTGGCATGATATGATTTCTAGCAATATCTCCCAAAACCCTTCCTTCAATTTGAATTCGCATAGCGTATTCTTCCATTTCAATTTCATAACGCGCTTCTGCTTCTACTTTATTCATCACACCTAACTCTTCAAAAAGCGTTAGTGCTTTTTTAGATACTTTGGCTTTTAATGCTTCTGGTGTTGTCTTATTATTACTTAAGCCTCGTTTTTTTGCTTCTTTTTCCCAAGCTTCACCATAACCATTTCCTTCAAAAAGAATATTTTTAGACTTTTTAATATACTCTCTTAATATATTAAAGATAGCATCGTCTTTTTTCATTTTCTTTTTGTCGATTAATTTATCTACCTCAGCTTTAAATTCTATTAGTTGTTTTGCTACGATAGTATTTAAAACCGTCATTGGGCTGGCACAGTTTGCTGTTGAACCTACTGCTCTAAACTCGAATTTATTACCAGTGAATGCAAAAGGAGATGTCCTATTTCTATCTGTGTTATCTAAAAGTACATCAGGAATTTTACCAACTACATTTAATTTTAAATCTGTTTTTTCTTCAGGTGAAAGTTTTCCATCGGTAACATTTTCAAGCTCTTTTAAAGTTTTTGTAAGTTGCTCTCCTATAAACACCGAAATTATTGCTGGTGGCGCTTCATTTGCTCCTAACCTATGATCATTACTTGCAGAAGCGATTGAAGCACGAAGCAACTCTTCATTATCACCAACTGCCTTAATCGTATTAATAAAAAAGGTTAAAAACTGAAGGTTGCTCATTGGTGTTTTACCTGGACTTAACAAGTTTACTCCAGTATCTGTCCCTAAACTCCAATTATTATGTTTTCCAGATCCATTTACACCTGCAAAGGGTTTTTCATGAAACAATACTTTAAAATGATGTCTACCTGCAATTTTTTCCATCACATCCATTAATAATGAGTTATGGTCCACCGCAAGATTGGCTTCTTCAAAAATTGGTGCTAATTCAAATTGATTTGGCGCTACTTCATTATGTCTTGTTTTTACCGGAATACCAAGCAACATACATTCGGTTTCTAAATCGCGCATAAAAGACATAGCACGATTAGGTATTGTGCCAAAATAATGATCATCTAACTGCTGACCTTTTGCGGCTGCATGACCTAACAATGTTCTACCTGTTAAAACAATATCTGGTCTAGACATGGCTAGACTTCTATCAATTAAAAAGTATTCTTGCTCCCAACCTAAAGACGCATTTACCTTTTTTACATTTTTATCAAAATACTTACAAACTGCTACAGCCGCACTATCTACAGCTTGCAACGCTCTTAATAATGGTGTTTTATAATCTAAAGCTTCACCTGTATATGATACAAATACAGTAGGAATACATAAAGTTGTACCATAAATAAAAGCTGGAGATGTAGGATCCCAAGCGGTATAACCTCTTGCTTCAAAGGTGTTTCTAATACCTCCATTAGGAAAACTAGAGGCATCTGGTTCTTGTTGCACTAATTGACTACCTTCAAATTTTTCTATTGACATACCTCCGCCAACAGTTTCAAAAAAAGCATCGTGTTTTTCTGCTGTTGCTCCTGTTAAAGGTTGAAACCAATGCGTATAATGTGTAGCACCTTTTGAGATTGCCCATTCTTTCATTCCTGTTGAGATATGATCTGCAACTACTCTATCTATTTTTTTTCCTAATTGAATAGCATCTATAACACTATTAAAAGCATCTTTTGTTAAATATTGACGCATTGTTGCTTCATTAAAAACATGAGAAGCAAATAATTCTGAACGTCGTTGTTTTTCTTCTATAAATACAGGCTTATGTTGTAGCGACTGTTTAACTGCATGAAATCTTAATGTAGACATAAAATTGTAATTGTTTTTTGCGAAATTACAATTTTTTGCATCATAAATTTATTATACCCTAAAAAAAATAGGGTTATCGACACTCTTTTAATAAATTTAAAATTATCACCCTTATTTTTTTATAGGTAAAATCATAATTTATATATATTTGCATCAACATAACTAATAAAAATTTTTATACCATGAGTAAATCTAAATTAGAGTACATCTGGTTGGATGGTTACTATCCAACACAAAACATGAGGAGCAAAACTAAAGTTGAAGACAACTTTAGCGGTAAATTAGAAGACTGTCCTATTTGGTCTTTTGATGGTAGCTCTACAAAACAAGCAACAGGAGACTCTTCTGACTGCTTACTTAAACCAGTTGCTATTTACCCTGACCCTGCAAGAAAAGATGGCTATTTAGTAATGACTGAAGTTTTAAATCCAGATGGTACACCACACGTTTCTAATGGAAGAGCTACAATTGATGATGATGACAACGACTTCTGGTTTGGATTTGAGCAAGAATACTTTATCATGGATAAAAAGACACAACTACCTTTAGGTTTCCCTGTTGGTGGTTATCCTGCTCCTCAAGGATTATATTACTGTTCTGTTGGAGGAAGAAACACTCATGGTAGAGCTTTAGTAGAAGAACATGCAGATTTATGTATTGAAGCTGGATTAAACTTTGAAGGTATCAATCAAGAGGTTGCTGCTGGACAATGGGAATTTCAATTATTTGCTAAAGGCGCTAAAAAAGCTGGTGATGAAATTTGGGTTGCTAGATACCTATTAGATAGATTAACAGAAAAATATGGTTACTATATTGAATACCACCCAAAACCATTAGGAAAGGATATGGATTGGAATGGTTCTGGTATGCACGCCAACTTCTCTAACACGGTATTAAGAACTTGTGGTAGTAAAGAAATTTATGAAAAAATTTGTGAAGCATTTAGACCTGTGGTAAAAGAACATATTGCTGTTTATGGTGAGTTTAACGACCAACGTTTAACAGGAGAACACGAAACAGCTAGTATTGACGACTTTAGTTATGGCGTATCTGACAGAGGCGCATCCATAAGAATACCAATTATCACTGTGGAAAAAGGTTGGAAAGGTTGGTTAGAAGACCGTCGTCCAGCATCTAACGGCGATCCTTACAAAATTGCAGGAAGAATTGTAAAAACAGTAAAATCTGCTAATATTAGTTAATAACATTTTTTGTTAAAATCCATTAAAAAACGCTTTCAACAATTTGAAAGCGTTTTTTTTATTTCTGTTTTAACCTTTAAAAACTAAAAAGATAAATGTGGCGTAAACTACTACTAATGCAAACCCTTTAAATTTATCTATAGTATTCTTTTTAGGAATTAACCCTAACGGAAGTATAACCGCTGCAAATAAAAGCATCCAAAAAATATCTCGACTCAAAATTAAAGGTTCTTCAATAGGGATAGTTTTTATTATTGATGTTAAACCTAATACAGATCCTATATTAAAAATATTTGAACCTATTAAATTACCTAAAGAAATTGCTTTTTCTTGTTTAGCTGCAGCAATTACAGAAGCGGCTAATTCTGGTACACTTGTACCAATTGCAATCATGGTTACTCCTATAACAGCTTCACTTACACCTAATTTCTGAGCTATTTCTGTTGCTCCTTTTACTAGCCATTCACTTCCAAAATAAAGCGCTAAAGCACCAATAAGCAACCACAAAATAATTTTAAAACTAGATACCGCAGAAAGCGCTTCGTCTACTTCTTCTGCCTCATCAGATGACTTTTGATTTTTAATAAGATAAATTACAAATAAAATTAGCGCTACAAATAACACTGCACCTTCTATTGGTATTAATTGGCTATCATTCCATAAAAAATAATATAGCGCTAAAGAAAACACCATCATTACTGGCCAAGTTAACCTGTAAAAAGATTTATCTATACCAATAGCTCCAACAATTGCTGTAACACCTAAAACCAAACCGATATTAGCAATATTTGATCCTACCACATTATTAATTGCAATTGCTGGCGAACCACTTAAAGCTGCCTGTAGGCTTACCAACAATTCTGGTGCAGACGTTGCAAAAGAAACAACCGTCATACCAATAACTATTTTTGAAATATTAAGTTTAAAGGATAATGCTACCGAAGATCTTACTAAATACTCTCCTCCTACAACCAAAAGCACAAATCCTAAGATTAAAAAAACAATACTCATAAATTATATTTTATGCGAAGATACATTTTGAATTTTAAAATCTAACACACTCTTTTTTATTTATACTACCAACTTAAAAACTAAAAAAAATAGTTAAAAAACTATATTTTTAGTTGTATAACTATTTTTATAGTTATATTAGCAAAAAAAAATTTTTCATGGAAAAACTAACAAATAAAGAAGAAGAAATAATGCACATTTTATGGAAGCTAGAAAAAGCTTTTATAAAGGATATTTTAGCTGAATATAATGACAACAAACCACATTACAACACTTTGTCTACCATGGTAAGAAACCTAGAAGACAAAGGTTATGTTAGTCATGAAGCATTTGGAAAAACACACAGATACTTCCCTATTGTAAAGAAAGAAAATTATCGAAAAAACTTTATAAACACAGCTATTGACAATTATTTTAATAGCTCTTATAAAAATGTAGTTTCATTTTTTGCTAAAGAAGAAAAAATCTCTGTAGAGGAGTTAAAAGACATTATTCGTTTAATAGAAGAACAAAAATAATTATGGAATATCTAATAAAATCTTCTGCTATTACAATCATTTTTTACGTTTGCTACAAACTGTTTTTACAAAAGGAAACCTTTTTCCAATCTAACAGATGGTTTTTACTTTCAGGAATTGTTACAGCATTTTCTTTACCTTTTTTAGTCATTCCTATTTATGTAGAATACACTCCGGAATCATTTCAATTTGTAACCACAAACCAATTAACTAGTAATAATACGCAAGAATCAACTAGTCAACTAAACATTGAAAACATTTTACTCACAGCTTACCTATTGGTCTCTTTTATTTTATTAGCAAGACTTATACTTCAACACCTTTCATTAAATAAGATATTAAAAAGCGGTATTTCAAAAAAGAAAAACAAGTACAAGTTAATAGAAACAACCCGCAATATCGCTCCATTTTCATTCTTTAACAACATTGTAGTCAACCCAAATATTTTTAATGAAAAAGAGTTAGAACAAGTTATTGCGCATGAAAAAACTCACGCCAAACAACTTCACTCTATAGACGTGCTAATCTGTAATTTATTGACCGTTATTTTATGGTTTAATCCGTTTTCTTGGCTATATAAAAAAGAAATTCTTCAAAATTTAGAATTTATCGCAGACCAACAAGCAAATGCAAAAAGCAAGTCGGTAAAAAGCTACCAAAAACTACTTTTAAAAACTAGTTTATCACAAAATCAATTATCAATATCAAATAACTTTTATCAATCATTAATCAAAAAACGAATTATTATGCTACAAAAATCAAAATCAAAAAAGAGCAATTTATTAAAGCTAACATTGGTTATACCTCTTATAGCTTTATTCTTAATGAGTTTTAACACAAAAGAAATTTATATCGCAAAAAACGAGACTAATCTTAATAACATTGAGCAAACTGATCTTTCTGTCATCACATCAAAATCTACAGACAAAGATTTAAAATCAATAAAAAAAGACTTAGAAAAACAAGGTAACGGAATAGAAATTAAATTTTCTGAAATTAAAAGAGACCACAATAAAGAAATTAAAAGCATAACTATTAATGCGAAATTTAAAAAAAGTGATGATTTTAAGCGAGTAATAAGTATTAACTCTAAAAACAAACCTATTGATGACATAGCTTTAAAAGTAGAAAACAACGAACTTGTTTTTGCTTCTAAGCAAGATAAATTCTATCAAAAATACACCAATTCTGGTTGGATATTTGAAAAAACAAATACTGCTAAAACTAAAGAAATAGATGAAGATTTATTAATTATTATCGATAAAAAAGAATCTAACAAAGAACAGTTAGAAAAAATAAGTCCAGAAGACATCAACTCTGTAAACGTTTTAAAAAAAGAAAAAGCAATTACCAAATACGGAGAAAAAGGTAAAAACGGAGTCATTGAAGTTTACACAAAAAAAGAGACTGCTTTACAAACTAAAAACATTGAAGTTGTAGAAATAAAGTACGAAGGAGATATAAACGAAGATGAAATGTTTTTAAAAAACCCAAACTCTAAAATACTAATTATAAAAGACGGAAAAATTATTACAAAAGAAGAGCTTGATAACACTCCAAAAGAAAACATTAAAAGTATAAATGTCTTAAAAGGAGAAAAAGCAACATCTAAATATGGTAAAGAAGCAAAAAATGGTGCTGTAGAAATTTTTATGAGAGATGAAAAACAACCTAAAATTATTCATCATAAAATTGAAAACAATCCTAGCAATAAAGAACCAATTAAAAATAATGTACCTGTAGAAAAAATTAAAAGTGTAAATGTTTTAAAAGGAGAACACGCCACAAAAAAGTATGGAGAACAAGCTAAAGATGGTGCTATTGAAATTTACACAGAAAAAGAAAGTCCTTGGAAAATAAACACCGAAATTGAAGCGGTAACCATTGTTAAAACTGATAATGATTTATCCCAAGATGATGTGATATTTTTAAATAAACAATTAAACGATCCTGATTCTAAACCTTTAATCATAAAAGACAATAAAGAATTGACTAATAAAGAGATTCAAGATATTATGCCTAGTTCAATTAAAAGTATTTCTGTTTTAAAAGATAAAAAAGCTATTTCTAAATACGGAGAAAAAGGTAAAAACGGAGTAATTATTATTACAACTAAGTAATTAAAAGCCTTTAAAACTAAAAAGCCCAAAATTTCATGCATGAAATTTTGGGCTTTTTTTTAAAAAAAATCAACTATTAATTGACTAGTATCTTTTTAACTAGACTTTGATTATTATCTGTTTCAATTTTAACTAAATATAAGCCACTAGCAACTTTTAAATCTATGTAGTTGTTATTAGCGACTTGTTGTTTTAGCACCAATCGTCCTTCAGAAGAAAATACTGACACATTGTAATTATTTTCTTTCCCAGAAACATACAATTTATCTGTTGTTGGATTTGGATAAAGCTTAACAGCAGAAGTTTCAAAAGTATCTGTACTTAAGTTTTGATTCCACGTGTCACCAACATTTGTTCCCCAAATGTATTCTACTAAATCTGGCTGATCTATAAATGGGTTACGGTTAAACTGCCAGTTATAAACTATGTTGTTTCTGTTCATTTCAAAATCGTCTGGCGGATCATTTCTATGCCAATCTAGAATAGTTGCTAAATCTCCCATTTGCCCAGTAGTTGAAGGGTAACCGTTAACTATACTTAATCCGTTATATCGTATTTGCATATACAAAACACTACGCGCAACATCTCCTTTAAAACTTCCTAAATTGCCGCTTGGTCCTGCATATTGTCCGTAATGCTGATTTCCTCTTGAGCTATTTTCTTGTCCATCTACAGCTCTTAACGCATGCGCATCACTATTACCATGACGTAAAGAATCTGCTTCTGTTGTCCAAAAAATATCAATTCCGTCACCGGTATCATCAGCTTCAATACTGTTATAACCCGCTAAAGATCTGGGAAATGTATGCTCTCTATTCCATTTACCAATATTACTTGCATTAGTTTGAAAGTCTAATTTAGCACGACCTTGCTCTGTATAAACCATCCAAATTTGATTAGAGTTTTCAGGGTTTTGATCGGCTTCTTTTAAAATATCAATAACATCTGTATAAGTTTGCGCTCTTACAATGGTTGGATCTGCAATAATATCTTGTAAAGCTTGTTTTAAAGCAGCTCCAGACAAACCGTCTAAACTATCATAATATCCTGCTGGCTGTGTGCTTGAAACTAATCCAAAAGTTGGATTTATTGGCGTCCCAAAAGGTGCGACAACAAAATCGTTATCTACAACTCTTATCGTAATATTATTATTAAAAGGAATTAAAGGTGTTGGCAAATTATCATATCTAATTAAAGGCTCTTCATCTCCTTCATCTAAAGCATCGTCAATTAGGGTAATTGTAGTGCTTACTTGATTTTGTCCACTTAATATGGTTAAAGATGTATCTCCTGTATAATCTGAAGTATCAAAACCTTGATTATTCATTATAAAACTAAATGAGTAATCAGAATCCACATTACTTTGTGCTGTAAATGTAATATCGAAAGATGAACCTTCATCAACTTGAGTTTGACTTACGGCAATTTCTAAAGCATTTAAAATTACTCCAGAACCATCATTTAATTGTCTTGGTGTTGGTGTTGTAGATGTATAAGAACCGTCGTTATTACGTTGTATTGAGTTAGTGTTATTTCCTGGACCTTCATTAATTTGTTCTGTAACACCTAATAAAGACATTAAAACCGTATCATCGGCGTCACTTGTGTCATAAACTAAAGCATCTACTAAATTTGTCTGTGTTGCTAAAGTCCCTATTGGGAAATCAAAATCATTACCTTGATAAATTACTACAGCATCGGCACCATTCTGAATTAAATTTTCACCAATAAAAACTTGCGGATAAGGTGTAACCGTATCACTTCCTATTAAAAGTAATCCATTAATATCTGTAACCGCTCCATCTAAATCTAACGCAAAATAACTACTATCTCCGCCAGAAGTAGAGCCATTAAAAAACACTAAAACATATCCATCTAAAGGAAAGTTTGGTGTTGCAGACTTTAGCTCGATAAATTCGCCATAATCAATTCCTGGCGTATCACAATCTAATTCGTTAATAACAACTGCTTGACCATAACTTATAGATGCAAAAAGCAGTGTTAAAATAGTAGTTATCTTTTTCATTTCTGGGAGAATTATTTTGTACAAATATACTATTATAAATACGTTATAATTTTATAAGAACGTTAATTAACTTTTTTGAAGCAGAAATAATGAAAACCCGAAAAAACAGTGTTTTTTAGATGAAATTTCCCTTGTAAAAAATTTCAACCCTTAAAAAAGCCCTACAATTATTACATTTTAAAACATAAATCATATTTGAATATTTCAAATTAAAACTTTAATAAAGACAAAATTTTAAAAACTGAAATGTTTTTGATTTTTTTACTTCACATTTAATAGTCAAATTCATAGATTTTACTGCTTTTGTTTGGAGGCTAATATTGAAAAAATATATCTTAAAAAAATAATCATGAAAATGGTTGAATTTATTAACCCTTAAACCTTAAAAACTATGCTAACAATTGCCAAACTAATAATTGATATTATCACATCAATTATTTACTAAAAACCAAAAAAGTAAAGCTTAGTCTAGAATAAGTTTTACATTTTTTTTAAAACACACAATTTGGCAAGCGTAATTTAAACCAGTAGTTTTGTAAAAAGGTTTATAATGAAAAAGAAATTTTTTAAACTTTTAGCCAAGCTAAATAATTTAATCTTACCTAGTTATACAAAACAAGGCTTAGACCTTAGTAAAGCAAGTAAACTACAATTAGCCATCTTTGGATGGAAGCTTTACGTGACCAAAAATGCTTTAGATTAAATTTTTATAACATTAATTTTGATGTTTATATAAAAAAGGAATATATTTGCACCCACAAAAAAATGGCCTCGTGGCGCAACTGAATAGCGCATCTGATTACGGCTCAGAAGGTTACAGGTTTGAATCCTGTCGAGGTCACAACAATTAAAAACCACGTCAGTTAGACGTGGTTTTTTGTTTTAAATCTAATTTCTTCTTTACCTAAAACTATTCAACAAAAAACAACTTGCTTATTATTAAGCTTATACCTATATTTAATATTAACTAATCAATACTAATAAGGTTATGAAAAAAAATATGGGAGCTTTAGATAAAAGCTTACGTGTACTTATTGCTATAGTTATTGCTTTATTGTTTTACCTAGATGCAATAGAAGGTACTTTAGCTTACGTATTAATGGCTTTTGCTATTATCTTTTTAATTACAAGTTTTATTAGTTTTTGCCCACTGTATACTATTTTAGGCATTAATACTTGTAGACGTAAATCTTAAACAAAAAAAGAGCCTTTAACAAAGGCTCTTTTTTTATACTATTTCTGCGCTTAATCCTGCGTCAAGAAGCATGGAACAACGTGGTTTTAAATCGTCATAATCACCAGTTTTTACTGTGCATTTACCTTTATAATGTACTAAAATTGAACATTGCTCTGCTTGCTCTGGTGTGTGATCACATGCATACATTAATGTATTTATAACGTGATCAAAGGTGTTAACATCATCATTATATAAAACAATTTCGTTATTGTTTTTTTCTAACGTGTCTACTTCAAATTGTTCTTGAATTTTTTCTTTTGTACTCATATATACAATGATTTTGAGTGTATTACACTTCTAAAATATTAATTTTTAAAATGTAATGCAACCCAATTATTACGTTTTAACGTTTTTGTATGCTGTAAATTATGAGTGTTGCACTCTTTTTCGATTAACGGAATGTCATCTTCATAGAAACCACTTAAAAACAAACTTCCGTTAGCATTTAAACATTTTGCATACGTAGCTATGTCTTGTAATAAGATATTGCGATTAATATTGGCTATTATTATATCGTAATGTTTATCTTTTAATAATGAAGCGTCACCTTCGTAAACTGAAATGTGATTACAGTTATTACGCTCTACATTTTCTAAGCTGTTTAAATAACACCAATTATCAATATCTATGGCATCAATAGGTTGTGCGCCTTTCACCTCTGCCAGAATAGCTAAAACAGCTGTACCGCACCCCATATCTAAGACTGATTTATCTTTAAAGTTGTTTTGTAAAATATGCTGAATCATCATGTGTGTTGTTTCATGATGTCCTGTTCCAAAACTCATTTTTGGCTCGATAATAATATCGTATTCTGTATCAAATTTTTCATGAAATGGTGCACGAACAGCACAAACATTGTCTACCACAATTGAATTAAAGTTTTTTTCCCATTCTGCATTCCAGTTGGTTTGCTCTATATCTTCATGTGTGTAGCTAATTTCAAACTCATCTGAGTTTAATATCTGAATATCTTCTAGGATATTTTCATTCCACTCGTCTTTTTGGATATATGCTGTAACACCTTCTTCGGTTTCTACAAAGCTTTCAAATCCTGCGTAGCCAAGCTCTGCAATAAGAATTTCGGTTGCTGGTTGTAATGGTTCTACTTTAAAATAGTAACCTTTATATATGATATTAGACATTGTTTTTTCAATATTTTTGCGGTTTTACCCGCGTTAGCGATAGTAGTGACATCCTTTTTTGAGGTACGAGAAAAAGATATAACGAATAGCGCGACGCTTTGCCTGACTTAAATCAGGCAAAGTGTAACGCCAAAAGTAAAATTTTAAAATGCGTTTACTATTGCGAAAAAATCTTCTGCTTTTAATGCTGCTCCGCCAATTAAGCCGCCATCTACGTCTGGTTTAGAAAAAATTTCTTTAGCGTTGTTTGGTTTTACGCTACCACCATAAAGAATTGACACATCGTTTGCTACATCATTACCATATTTATCTGCTAATGTTTTACGGATAAATGCATGCATGTCTTGCGCTTGCTCTGGACTAGCTGTCTCACCAGTACCAATTGCCCAAACAGGCTCATAAGCTAAAATTATGTTTTTAAATGCTAATGCATCTAAATGAAATAGTGCATTGCTAATTTGACTACCAACTACCGCTTCTTCATTTCCTGCTTTACGGTCTTGTAACTCTTCCCCAAAACAGAAAATAACTTTCATATCATTAGCCAATGCAGCATCTACTTTTTTTGCTAAAGACTCGTCTGTTTCATTAAAATAAGCACGACGCTCGCTGTGCCCTAAAATTACCGTTTGTACACCTATGCTTTTTAGCATTGATGCGCTTACTTCACCTGTATAGGCTCCGTTTTCTGCAAAGTGCATATTTTGTGCAATAACCTCTATATCTGATGTTCTTAAGGCTTGAAAAGCATGCCATAAGTTAGTAAAGGTTGGAGCAACCATAACTTCTGCATTGCTAGTTTTTGTTTGCGTTTTTAAATCTGAAATTAACCCTTCTGTTTGGGCTAAATCGTTATTCATTTTCCAGTTTCCTGCGACGATGTTTTTTCTCATGTCTTTATCTTATTTATTTATGAATAGGTCATCACGTTGCTAGACCTAACTATAGTTTTATTCTAATTTTACTTTTGGATCTAACCAACCGTAGATTATATCTACAAAAATATTAATTATTATGAAGAGTAGCGCTATAATTAGCACCGAACCCATAATTACAGGCAAGTCTAAAGTGTTTAAAGCGTTTACAATTTCTTTACCTAAGCCATTCCATCCAAAAATATACTCTACAAAAACTGCTCCTGCTAACATACTTGCAAACCAGCCTGATATTGCTGTAACTACTGGATTTAATGCATTTTTTATAGCATGATTTTTTATAATTTGAAACTCAGAAAGTCCTTTTGCTTTTGCTGTACGGATGTAATCTTGATTAAAAACTTCTAATAGTGAGTTTCGCATTAATTGAATAACAACTGCTAAAGGTCGTATACCCAAAACTATTGCGGGAAGGATTAGATTTTTCCATTTGATGTGCATTTTTTCTCCAAAATCGTCAAGTTCGTATAAACTTCCTGTCATTTCTAAATTTGTGTATTTGTGTAATACAAAACCAAAAAACCATGCAAATAATATAGCACTAAAAAAGGAAGGTACACTCATCCCTAAAGTACTGATAACTTGTATAAATTTATCTAAATATGTATCTTTTTTTAATGCTGAAATAACACCTAAAAATACTCCTAAAAATAAAGCTATTGTTATCGCTGATATAGCTAAAACAAAAGTATTTGGTAACGTTTCTGCTAAAACTTGACTTACTTTTTTACCTTGTTTGGTAAAGCTTTCTCTTAAATATGGAAGTTTTAAAACTGTGGTTGTATTTGCTACAGAAAACAGTTTGGTTGCAGCGTATTTATTTTGACTTAAAAACGTGTAATCACCTTCTGTTTTTGAATGAAATGAAATTGGTGACAAATCATTTAAATAGTATAAATATTGCGTACTTATAGATTTATCAAATCCATATTTTTTTTTAACAATAGCTAACTGTTCGCTATCTTCATTTTGTCCCAACATCATTTGTGCTGGATCACCTGGCAACACACTAAATAAAAAGAAGATAACAGTGACTACTCCAAATAATGTGAGTAATGCGTAAAAGATTTTATTTAGTAAGTATCGTAACAGCTATTTGTTAATTTGATGTTTGTTGATTTGTTTCAAAAATTTGTAAAAACACTATTCTTCTTTTAGAGTAACTTTTACAAAATTTAATATTTTGTTTTCTCCAGTTTCTTCATCTGTTACTAAAGAATCTTTAACAATATTAACAGACTCTATAGTTTCTGAATCTAAAGCATCTACTTCTTCTTTTGTTGAAGGTGATTCATCTATAAAATATAAAGAATCACTAATTTCTTCTTCTATAACTTCTGGTTCTGGTCGTTCTACTTTTGGTAACTCAATTTCATTGGCATCATTCCAATGTTTCTTTTGGATGATTGTTCCTTTTTCAAGTTTTAAAATCCCTGGATTAGAACGTACGATGGTTTTTAAAGCTGTTTCATCACAGAAATAATAATCAAAATTTAGATTATATTCTTTTTTAAATGTATTTGCTTCTTCTGGTCCTGTTGCTGTGATACCAATAACATCGTAGCCGTTTTCTATAGCTTTATCGGTTAATACTTTTATTGTTTTAAGACCTTCGGTTTCGGCTTTAGCCAAATTATAATTGATAATTAATAATACATGTGGACGACTTAAAATATCCTCGGTGTAATTTTCGCCATCTTTTTCAATAGAGAAATCGTGTATTGGTGGCTCGTAACCTTCTTTTATGATATCTGTTTCTACGCCTACATAAGTTCCTGAAGATTCTGGATAGCTACCATTTGTTACGTATTGCACATCTTCTCCGTTTTCTTTAAAAGTCCAAGTATATTCTATAACTGGTTGTGGTGCATCTTCTGGAATGGTCATTTTTTCAGTAATATTATTACCTACTTTAAATGGTCTAAAATCTATACTTGGCAAGTGCATTAAGACATGATAAGCAAACCCTAAGCATGCAATAAAACTTAATAATGCTATTACGGTTGTAATAAATTTACTAAAGAATGGCTTGATGTATTTTTGACCTGCAAAAATGATAAGGATCATAACTAACAATACAACGTCTTTACCAAAACTTTCCCATGGATCCATCTTCATAGCGTCACCAAAACATCCGCAGTCTTTCACTTTATCAAAGTATGCTGAATAGAATGTTAGGAATGTAAAGAAAACTATCATTAATAACAAACTCCATAATGTAAATTTCTTTTTATAACCAATAATTAAGAACACTCCTAAAAGCACTTCAAAAACTACAACTACTATAGAAATTCCTAGAGCATAAGGCGTAAAAAATGGTAAATCTAAAACGGTTGGACCAAAATATTCTTCTAGTTTAAAAGCAAATCCTATTGGGTCATTAAGCTTTATAAATCCTGAAATAATAAAAAATATTCCGACAAAAATTCTTAAAAATCCTACTATAATTTTCATGTTATTTTTTCCTGAGCAAACAGGTATCTATTTTAATTAATATTATTTATGCATTCTTACCTAAGCAGGAATGATAATTATTTTTCATATAAATGTATCATAGAAAACACAGCGTAATTTATCATGTCTTGATAATTTGCATCAATGCCTTCGCTTACTAATGTTTTCCCTGCGTTATCTTCAATTTGCTTAACGCGTAATAATTTTTGCAAAATTAAATCGGTTAGACTACTTACACGCATATCTCTCCAAGCCTCGCCATAATCATGGTTTTTGTCTTCCATTAATTTTTTAGTGATTGCAACGTGCTTATCGTATAATTCTGTCGCTTCATTTACATCCATATCTGGTTGCTCTACAACACCTTTTTCTATTTGTATTAATGCCATAATACAGTAATTGATAATACCTATAAATTCGCTTTGCTCACCTTCATCTACTTTTCTAACGTCATTTTGTTGTAAACTTCTTATACGTTGCGCTTTGATAAAAATTTGATCGGTTAAAGATGGTAATCTTAAAATACGCCATGCGCTTCCGTAATCAGACATTTTTTTTGTAAAAAGATCTCGACAGGTTTTTATTACCGCATCGTATTGTTTAGAAGTATCTTGCATAAATGGTGTTCTTATCTTGATAATTTCCGTAAATTTCGCATAAAATTATTTAAAGTTCAAGGTTTAGGTATTAAAGTTTTAATAAGTTACTCTAACACCTATAAACTATATAGCAATGACAATAAATTGTAAAGGAAAACTCATCGATTTAAGCATGCCAAAAGTGATGGGGATTTTAAACGTAACACCAGATTCTTTTTATGATGGTGGACGTTATAAAGACGAAAATTCCATCTTAAATCAAGTTGAAACCATGCTTAATCAAGGCGCTACTTTTATAGATATTGGCGCTTACAGCTCTAGACCAAATGCAGATTTTGTTACAGAAGAGGAAGAACTACAACGCATTGTACCTATTGTTGAGTTACTAGTGAAACATTTTCCTAAAATTATTATTTCTGTAGACACCTTTAGAAGTGAAGTTGCAAAACAAACCATTAAAGCTGGCGCGAGTTTGATTAATGATATTTCGGCAGGATTTTTAGATGAAAATATGCTTGAAACGGTTGCAAACCTAAGCGTGCCTTACATTATGATGCATATGCGTGGCACACCACAAACTATGCAAACGCTGACAGATTATGATAACTTGACAAAAGACGTTAATTTTTATTTTTCTGAACGTATTAGTAAAGCGAGAGCGTTAGGCATAGTGGATTTAATTTTGGATCCTGGTTTTGGATTTGCAAAAACAACACAACAAAATTTTGAACTTTTAAACCAATTAAAGCTTTTAAATATTGCCGGTTTACCACTTTTAGTTGGAGTCTCTCGTAAATCTATGATTTACAAAACACTAGACACAACAGCTCAAAACGCACTAAACGGAACAACTGCTTTACACATGATTGCTTTACAAAAAGGCGCAAAAATTTTACGCGTGCATGATGTAAAAGAAGCTAAAGAATGTATAACACTTTATAACCAATTACATGCTTAAAAAAATAGGATTCACAGGATTAATCACGCTCTTTTTATGGTCTTGCAACTCCGAAAAAGTTATCCAATTACCAGAAATACAACACGCTAAAATCACTGAAATTTTAGATGTGTCTCCTGCATATATATTTTATAACGAAACACAACCAGATAGTGTTGAGCTTAATAGAAAAAATTTAATCATCTCTACCAACTGGTTATTTAATGTCGATAAACGCTTGACTTTAGAGCAAGCTATACCAAAAATTAAATTTTTGCAAGACAAAAAACGAAATGCAAAAATGCACAAAAATGAAGCAGCAAAAAACTATTACACTTGTAACGATAGCAGTATTAAAAATTTAGGATTTATTGAGTTTACAGATGTAAATTATGTTGAAGAAATCAATTCTGAAAACAATTATATAATAACAATTAATAGTTTAA
Organism: Mesoflavibacter sp. CH_XMU1404-2; assembly: GCF_037029465.1. Lineage (NCBI taxonomy): Bacteria > Pseudomonadati > Bacteroidota > Flavobacteriia > Flavobacteriales > Flavobacteriaceae > Mesoflavibacter > Mesoflavibacter sp. CH_XMU1404-2. The sequence goes on from NZ_JAYMEM010000003.1 coordinate 293,008, forward strand.
ATGATATTATAGTTCAACATCAAGACTTAAAACTTTCAGAAGTTAATATTGATAATTTAATTATTCAACTTGAGAATAATTTTAGTAATAGTGAAGAAAATATTGGTTTGACACTTCATTTAAATAAGAAATTAAAATTTCAAGATTACATTACAGTAAAAAACAGACTTCAAAACTTAAATTTTGAAAATGTTGTTATTGATAACAAGGAGTATATTTTTTAATTCAATTTCATTAAATTTACAAAAACCGACTTCACTTTGGAGATATTAGATGATATTTTAAAATTTAGTTTAATAGACGTTATCGACGTTATTTTAGTTGCACTACTACTCTACTATGTTTACAAATTAGTAAAAGGTACTGTGGCTATCAATATTTTTATTGGTATTGTAATTATTTACATTATTTGGAAGGTTACGCAAGCTCTACAAATGCAAATGCTTAGTAATATTTTAGGCGGATTTATTAGCGTAGGAATGTTTGCGTTAATTGTGGTTTTTCAGCAAGAAATCAGAAAGTTTTTATTAATGATAGGTTCTACCAATTTTGCTAGCAGACGCAAGTTTTTTAGTCAGCTTAAGTTTTTAAAAATGGAAGAAAACGCTACAACAGATATTGATGCTATTATTGCCGCTTGTAATAAAATGAGCGCTTCAAAAACTGGAGCATTAATTGTTTTAGAACGCAATAACAACCTAGACTTTTTAGCCAATACTGGTGACGAGATGAATATAAAAGTAACACAACCCATTATAGAAAGTATCTTTTTTAAGAATAGTCCTTTACATGATGGTGCAATTATAATTCAAGATAATATTGTAAAAGCAACACGTGTTATTTTACCTGTTAATAACGAAAAAAATATACCACAACGTTTTGGACTACGTCATCGTGCTGCAGTTGGCGTTACCGAGCGTACAGACGCTGTAGCTATTGCAGTAAGTGAAGAAACAGGACAAATATCTTGTTTTAGAGATGGTGAATTTGTACCATTTTCTGACACTTCAGAATTAGCTGAAATTTTGAAAAAAGATTTGGTTTAAGCCACTTCAGATTGTAAAAACTGAACTTCATAAAGATTTCTGTAGTAACCATTTTCTTTTTTAAGTAACTCTTGATGTGTACCTTGCTCTACAATTTGACCATTATCCATTACAATAATATTATCTGCTTTTTGTATGGTTGCCAAACGGTGAGCAATAACAATAGATGTACGACCTTTAGTAATCTTATCGGTTGCATTTTGAATTAATTGTTCTGAGTACGAATCTACAGAAGATGTTGCTTCATCTAAAATCAAAATACTTGGGTTAGTGACATACGCACGTAAAAACGAAATTAGTTGGCGTTGTCCAGAAGACAGCATAACACCACGTTCTTTTACATTATAATGATATCCGTTTGGAAGACTCATTATAAAGTCGTGTATACCAATATCTTTTGCAGCTTGTATGACTTGTGCTTCTGTAATTTCTGGATGATTTAAAGTAATGTTACTTAAAATAGTATCTGCAAACAAAAACACATCTTGTAACACAACTGCAGTTTGTTGCCTCAAAGAACTTAGTGTGTAGTCTTTAATATTGGTGTTATCTATTTTAATTTCACCTTTATTAATTTCGTAAAAACGATTTAATAAATTAATGACTGTACTTTTTCCTGCGCCAGTCGCACCAACAATAGCAACGGTTTGACCTGCGGTAACTTCAAAAGAAATTCCTTTTAAAACTTCTTCGTCTTCAACATATCTAAAATGAACATCTTTAAAACTAATGCTTCCTTTTAAATCTTTTGCAACGATGGTTCCAGAATTATCAATTTGCGATGTAGTATCTAATATTTTGAATACTCTGTTGGCAGCTACAAGTCCCATTTGAAGTGTACTAAACTTATCTGCTATTTGACGTAAAGGTCTAAATAACATAGGAATCATAGTTATGAACATAAACAAATCTCCTGCTGAAACAGAACCGTCAATGATCACTCTTAATCCACCAAAATAAACCACTGTACCAACAGTTAATGCCGATAAAACTTCTAAAATTGCAAAGAAAATAGAGTTATACCAAACAGTTTTTAACCAAGCGTTTTTGTGTCTTGTATTTATCTCTTGAAAATTTTTATACTCGGTTACTTCTCGGGTAAATAATTGCAGAATTTTCATTCCTGTAACACGTTCTTGCACAAACGAATTTAGATTAGAAACTTCATTTCTAATGTCTTCAAAAGCTTGTTTCATATAACGTTGGAACACTTTGGTAGCATACAATATAATTGGAAGCATTACAAAAACGATTAATGCTAATTTCCAGTTTACATAAAGCATAGCGCTAGACACAACAATCATAATTAACAAGTCTCTTATAATTGAAAACAGTCCATCACCAAATACAGACGAGATGCGTTCCATATCTGTAACTGCTCTAGTAATTAAAACTCCAACTGAAGAATTATTAAAGTATTTCATTCTAAAATTAAGCATGTGATCAAACAGCTTAACCCTAATATCTTTAACCATTTTTAAACCTAACCAAGACGAATAGTAGATAAATAGTAATTGAAAAACCACTGTTGCTAGCAATAAACCAGCCATAATAGTAATTAAGTTCACAAAACCATCATAGTCTTGTTTTACCAAGTGCTCATCTACAATTTCTCTTACTAATAATGGTGTAGCAATACTTAATGCTCCTAAAATTAATACTGAAACTATTAAACCGTAAAAAACTACGCGATAAGGTTTTGTATATTTAAAAAGACGCTTAAATAAGTTAACGTCAAATATGTTTTCTTTTTTCTTAGTCATTTATTTGTATGGAAACTGGATATTCTACAGCAGTCAAGTATAACCCATGTGCCGGAACAGAATAGCCTGCTTCTCCTCTATTTTTAGATTTTATAATTTGGTGCATATCGGTAACTTCAATTTTACCAACACCAATATTTATTAACGTACCAACTATGGCACGTACCATATTACGCAAAAAACGATCTGCTGTTATGGTAAAATGAAGCTCGTCTTCAACAACATTAAATTCGGCTTCTTTGACATCACAATTATACGTTTTTACATCTGTATGCACTTTAGAAAAGCATTGAAAATCTTTATAATTCAATAAAATCTTCGCAGCTTCTTTCATCTTTTCAACATCCAAATGCTGTTTTACAAAGTACGCTTGTTCTGTGTTAAACGCATTTTTTTTAAGTGAAATTCTGTATAAATAACTTCTACTTAATGCATCAAAACGCGCATGTGCATCAGGTTTTACTTTAAAAACATTATGTATAGCAATGTCTTTTGGTAAAAACGAATTCAATTTATAAAGTAATTGAGCTATTTCAACAATTTGTTCTGTTTCAAAATGAGCAAAAATTTGCTTAGCATGTACACCAGCATCGGTACGTCCTGCTCCAACAATAGCAATAGATTCACCCAATAAAGTGCTTAACGCATTTTCTAAAACTTCTTGAACAGAAATAGCATTAGGCTGATTTTGCCAACCGTGATAGGCTTTTCCGTTGTATGATAATTCTATGAAAAATCTCAATTAATCGCTTATTTTTACAAATTGAAATGCAAAGATAAGATAAAGCATTAAGTTAAAAACTTGATGATAGAAGTTTTAAGAATAGTTTAATTAAGGCATGAAAAAAATACTGCTACTTTCTGATACACACAGTTATATTGACGATACCATATTAAAACACGTTAAAAATGCAGATGAAGTCTGGCACGCTGGTGATATTGGAGATTTAAACGTTACCGATCAAATACAAAAACTAAAACCTTTACGTGCTGTTTGGGGAAATATTGATGGTGATAAAGCACGAGTAGAATTCCCAGAACATAACCGTTTTACTGTAGAAGGTGTTGATGTTTGGATTACCCATATTGGTGGTTATCCTGGTAGATATAATATTAGAGTTAGAGAAGTTATTAAAGCTAATCCGCCAAAACTTTTTATATGTGGTCATTCTCACATATTAAAAGTTATGCCAGATAAAAAATTAGGTTTATTACATATCAATCCTGGCGCCATTGGCATACACGGTTTTCATAAAGTACGTACTATGTTACGTTTTACAGTAGATAATGGTAAGATTGATAATTTAGAGGTTATTCAATATGATAGAAAATAAAAAAACCGAAGTTATTCACTTCGGTTTTTTTCGCACTAATACTACTAAGATGATAGGTTTATCGTAATCTATCTACTGATTTTACAAGATCTTCATCCTTTTTAATGGCTCTATTGGCAAGAACCAAAAATACGATAGAAATGACTGGAAGGAAAATCCCAACACCTTTCTCAGAAACTCCATTAGCTTCTCCAGGTGAGTTAAGTATTCGATACACGAAAAATCCTAGTAAAATTAAGTTTAATATCATATTTAGACGTCCCAACATAAACTGAGACTTTCTATTTTTAAAATTGAAAATCGAAATGATTGCTAAAATAGCAGAACCTGCAAATAGTCCTAGAGCAAGCATTTCGTCTTTAGCATACACAACAGTTCCTTCTGCAGTTGTCCACAGATTAAATGCAAATATTAATCCTCCAGAGATAACAGTGACAATTAACAAATATACAGTTTGGATGCGTTGTAGCATGATAATTCTTAAATTTTGGATTACAAAAATATAGTTTCTTTTAGAATTATAGAACTAAAAATTAAAATAAAAGTTGTATAATTGCAGTAACGTTGCGCAACACTCACAATAGCAAAGCGTTAATTCTTCAGAAATATCTTATTTTCTTTAAGAAACAATCAATTTAAAATTATAACATTACATAAGTTAATTCAACATCAATGTTTGAAATCTCACAATTAAAAGCCATGAAGCTTCCTGAATTACAGGAAATTGCTAAAAAATTGAGCGTTCCTAAATTTCGCTCTATGAAAAAATTAGATTTAGTATATCAAATACTAGACAAACAAGCAGCAGACCCAAAAGCTGTATTAGAGGTTAAAAAAGAAGACACAGATAATAAACCAAAACCTCAAAGACAAAAAAGAGCAAGAGTTAGCAAAGCTTCGACTGACAAAAAAGATGATAATCAAGGTAAATTAGATTTAGACTCAAAGAACCCTAAGTCTAATGAGAAAAAAGAGCAGCCAAAAAAACAAGCTCAGCAAAATCATCAAAAAAATAAACAGTCAAATAATAACGACAACAAAAAAGACGATAAGCAAAAGGACAATAATTCTAACAAGTCTAATAACAACCATAATAATCGTCAAAAAAATAATAACAACAAGAATAATAACAACAATCAAAAAGGAAACAACGGAAACAAAGATAACCGTAACCGTTATAGAGAACCTGATTTTGAATTTGATGCTATTATTGAAAGTGAAGGTGTTTTAGACATCATGCAAGATGGGTACGGGTTTTTAAGAAGTTCTGACTACAACTACCTTTCTTCTCCAGATGATATATATGTATCACAATCTCAAATTAGATTATTTGGATTAAAAAAAGGAGACACTGTTTTAGGAAATGTACGTCCACCAAAAGAAGGCGAAAAGTATTTTCCTTTAATTAAGATTAATAAAATAAACGGTCAAAGACCAGAAGTTGTTAGAGACCGTGTTGCTTTTGAACATTTAACACCTCTTTTCCCTAGAGAAAAATTTAATATTGCTGAAAAACAAAGCACTATTTCTACAAGAATAATGGATTTGTTTTCTCCTATAGGAAAAGGACAACGTGGTATGATTGTATCGCAACCAAAAACAGGTAAAACCATGTTATTAAAGGATGTTGCAAATGCAATTGCAGCTAATCATCCTGAGGTGTATCAAATGATTTTACTTATTGACGAACGTCCTGAAGAAGTAACAGACATGCAGCGTAATGTGCGTGGTGAAGTTATTGCTTCTACTTTTGACAAAGAAGCACATGAGCACGTAAGAATTGCTGATATTGTTTTAGAAAAAGCAAAAAGATTAGTAGAATGTGGACATGATGTTGTCATTCTTTTGGATTCTATTACACGTTTAGCAAGAGCATACAACACCGTACAACCAGCTTCTGGAAAAATACTTTCTGGTGGTGTAGATGCTAATGCATTACACAAGCCTAAGCGTTTCTTTGGTGCTGCAAGAAATATAGAAAATGGTGGATCTTTAACTATTATAGCAACAGCTTTAACAGATACTGGATCTAAAATGGACGAAGTTATCTTTGAAGAATTTAAAGGAACTGGAAATATGGAGTTACAATTAGATAGAAAAATTGCTAACCGACGTATATTCCCTGCTATCGATTTAACATCATCAAGCACACGTCGTGACGACTTACTTTTAGACGACAATACAGTACAACGTATGTGGGTAATGAGAAAGTATCTTGCAGACATGAATCCTGTTGAAGCAATGGAGTTTATTAATGAAAGATTTAAACAAACCAAAAACAACGAAGAGTTTTTAATCTCAATGAACGGTTAAAATCATCTCTAAGTAGATAAAGCAAAAAAAGCCTTGAAATTGTTCAAGGCTTTTTTTATTGTATTAATTTAAGAAACTTAATAATAGTCATAAAAAAAACGCTTCATAAAAATGAAGCGTTAAATAATATTATATAACTAATAATGTTTTATAATGCAGATACGTGCTTAGCTAATTTAGATTTGATATTAGCAGCTTTGTTAGCGTGAATAATATTTTTCTTAGCTAACTTATCTAACATAGATACAACAGAAGGTAATAATTCTTCAGCTTCTTTTTTATTATCTAAATCACGTAATTTCTTAACAGCATTACGAGTTGTTTTATGCTGATATCTATTTCTTAAGCGTTTAGCTTCGTTACTTCTTATTCTTTTTAATGCTGACTTATGATTTGCCATTAGTTCTTTTTTTATTAAAAAATTGTAGCCCGTAGGGGAATCGAACCCCTCTTACCAGGATGAAAACCTGGCGTCCTAGCCGATAGACGAACGGGCCATTTGTTATTTTGAGAGCGCAAATATAAATTAATTTTTAATACTTGCAAAACTTTTTTTATTTCAAAACAACTAACAATGTTTCCATTGCGGATGCAAAAATACAACTATTTTTGACTATTGCAACAACTAATTAAAAAAAATTAAAAAATATTTTATTAGTAAGCTTTTGCAAACAATACTCTGCGGTTTGAAGGCATACCTGTAAGCACACATTTACCTTCTTCTTCCTTAGCATCTAACGGAATACATCTTATTGTTGCTTTAGTAAGTTCTTTTATTTTTTCTTCTGTTTCTGGAGTGCCATCCCAATGCGCTGAAATAAAACCTCCTTTTTCTTTAAGGATAGATTTAAATTCTTCAAAAGTATTTACCTCAGTTATATGACTGTTTCTGTAATCTAATGCCTTGTTAAATAAAGTGTCTTGTATTTCAACCATTAGACCTTCTACCTTTTCTATTAATTCTGTTAGATTTACAACTTCTTTAGTCAAAGTATCTCTTCTTGCTAATTCTACGGTACCATTTTCTAAATCTCTAGCTCCAATTGCTATTCTTAACGGGACTCCTTGTAGTTCATGCTGCGCAAATTTTGCTCCTGGTCTTAACGTATCACGATTATCAAACTTAACTGTAATATTTTTACTTCTTAAGTCTTTCATAATATCATTTACAACCTTTGTTATAGCTTCTAACTGTTCTTCATTCTTATATATAGGAACAATCACCACTTGATTTGGCGCTAAATTAGGAGGTAACACTAACCCTTTATCATCACTATGCGTCATAATTAATGCGCCCATCAAACGTGTTGAAACTCCCCAAGAAGTTGCCCAAACATAATCTTGTTTACCTTCTTTAGATGTAAACTTTACATCAAATGCTTTTGCGAAATTTTGACCTAAAAAGTGAGATGTTCCGGCTTGTAAGGCTTTACCATCTTGCATTAAAGCTTCAATACAGTAAGTTTCAACAGCACCAGCAAAACGCTCGCTTTCTGTTTTTAAACCTTGTACAACAGGTATTGCCATAAAGTTTTCTGCAAAGTTTGCATAAACATTATTCATTTGTTCTGCTTCTGCAATAGCTTCTTTTTTAGTTTCGTGAGCAGTATGACCTTCTTGCCATAAAAATTCGGCTGTACGTAAAAATAAACGTGTACGCATTTCCCATCTTACAACATTTGCCCATTGATTTACTAATATTGGAAGATCTCTGTAAGACTGAATCCATCCTTTGTAAGTATTCCATATAATTGCTTCACTTGTAGGTCTTACTACTAGCTCTTCTTCTAATTTTGCTTCTGGATCTACTCTTAATTTTCCTGGATTATCAGGATCATTTTGTAACCTGTAATGAGTAACAACTGCACATTCTTTAGCGAAACCTTCAGCATTTTTTTCTTCAGCTTCAAATAATTTTTTAGGGACAAAAATTGGAAAATATGCATTTTCGTGACCTGTTTCTTTAAACATTCTGTCTAATTCTGCTTGCATTTTTTCCCAAATTGCATAGCCGTAAGGTTTAATAACCATACAACCTCTAACTGCCGAATTCTCAGCTAAGTTAGCTTCTACAACCAATTCATTATACCATTTGGAATAATCTTCGGCTCTACTTGTCAATTTTTTACTCATATCGGTATTTTGGCACAAATATTGTGACTATGTTAAATAATAGAATAGTTCAGCAAAACTAACTATTTTTGTATAGTTCAACAATTAAAAATAAAAGCGTTATGAAATTATTTACTTTTTTATCTAACAAATTCAATGCTTTTACAGCTTTGATAGCTGCAATTGCATTAACCTCATGTGGATCATATCAATATGTTGGACAAACTAATGACGGTATTTACGACACATCTGACACCTATGAACAGCAAACTGTAATCATAGAAGATGAAAGTAATAATAATGACTATTATACTAATTATTTTAAAGAAAAAGCTTTAGAAGCTGAAGCTTATGATAATAATACTGATGACGTTTTTACAGATATTGATTCTTATGAAGGTACATATACAGACTCAACCCAAGTTGTTCAAAGAGCTGGTTGGGGAGACACTAATGACAATGTTGTCATAAATATTTATGACAATGGTTGGAACAACTATTATGGATGGAATACATGGAACACTTGGGGCTGGAACTCGTGGAGATGGAACAGACCTTGGGGTTGGAATTCTTGGGGTTGGAGCGCTGGTTTTTATGATCCTTTTTGGTATGGCGGATATTATGGATATGGTTATAACCCTTATTTCTACGGATATGGTTACTCTCCATATCATAATGGTTATGCTTACAATGGTATCTACACTAGACGTGGAATTTCATATAACGCAGGAAGAAGAGGTACTTTATTAAGAAATTCTTCTTTATTAAGTGGAAGAAGCAATGCTACCAGAACTACTAGAACCAATACTACTGTAAGACCGAGAACTACTACAAGAACAAGAAGTAACTCTACTACTAGACCTAGAGTAAATACAACAACAAGACCTAGAACAAGAACAAATACAACAAGACCTCGTTCAAACTCTACAACTAGACCTAGAACTAATACAACAAGACCTTCAAGATCTTATTCTACACCAAGATCAAGTTCTTCATCTAGCAGATCTTTTGGCGGGTCAAGAAGTAGCGGTTCTTCAAGATCTTCTTCAGGTAGAAGAGGCGGATGATAAAACATTTTAATAAATAAGGCTAAAATTGTTTAGCCTTATTTGTTTCACAATAAATTACTCATAAAAAAATAAAATTTGAAATGAAAAAAATAGTTATGCTAGCCATAAGTAGCTTTGTTATGTCCTTTAGTTTTGGACAAACTGTTACTGATGCCCTAAGATATTCTAATGATAATCTAAAAGGAACCGCAAGGTTTAGAGCTTTAGGAGGTGCTTTTGGGGCTTTAGGAGGTGATTTAAGCGCCGTAAACATCAACCCTGCAGGTTCCGCTGTTTTCACCAGTAGTCATGCGACTTTCACTTTAGAAAACGAAAATATTGATAATGAAACAAATTATTTCAATGGAAGAAATACTTCTTCTGAATCAAATATTGATTTAACACAAGGTGGAGCTGTATTTGTTTTTAAAAACAATCAACAAGATTCACCATGGAAGAAATTTTCAGTTGGAATAAATTTTGAAAATTCAAAGCATTATGATGATAATTGGAGAGCTTCTGGCGTAAGTCAAAACTCAGTAGATCAATATTTTTTGGTTAATGCTCAAGGGTTACCTTTAGGTGAAATTTCTGCCTTACCAGGTGAAACTACTACCCAAGCTTATTCTGAAATTGGCAGCTATTACGGATACCAAAACCAACAAGCTTTTTTAGGTTATGACTCTTATATTTTAGAACCTGACGCTTATGATGATAATAACACAACGTATACATCTAATATAGCAGCAGGAAGTTTTAACCAAGCTTATAATTATTCTGCAACAGGATATAATGGAAAAGTGAGTTTTAATGCTGCTGCACAATATACTGATGACTTATATATTGGCTTAAATTTAAATTCTCATTTCTTAAATTACGAAAGATTTACAAGTTATTACGAAACAAATAACAATACAGACACTTTAATTGACGAAGTCTTGTTTGATAACACTCTAACTTCAAACGGAACTGGTTTTTCTTTTCAACTAGGGACTATTTACAAAGTTACACCAGAATTAAGAATTGGATTTACTTACGATTCACCTACATGGATGACTGTTGAAGAAGAAACTACACAATATATAGAAACCCATGTACTTGACGATGTAAATGGGGATTTCTACCAAATTGTAGACCCTAATATTATTAATGTATTTGCAGGTTACAAACTACAAACACCTGCTAGATTTACTTCTAGTATAGCGTATGTATTTGGACAAAAAGGATTAATTAGTTTTGATTACTCTACTAAAGACTTTAGCAATACAAAATTTAAACCTACATCTGATGCTTACTACAGTGCGCAAAACAATATTATGTCTGATTTACTAACTAGAGCAAACACTTATAGAATTGGTGGTGAATACAAAATAAAACAGTTTAGCTTAAGAGGCGGATACCGTTTTGAAGAAAGCCCTTATAAAAATGGAGAAACTATTGGAGATTTAACTGGTTATTCTTTTGGATTAGGTTACGACTTTGGAAACACTGTATTAGATTTAGCTTATAGCAATTCGAAACAAGAAAGAAACGATCAGTTTTTTGATGTTGGATTTACTAATGCTGCTAATATTGATAGAACAAATTCTAACGTAACACTTTCTTTAAGTTTTAAGTTATAATAAATAAAAGCCTAAAATTTTAAAAAGACCTGAGTATTAATTTACTCAGGTTTTTTTATTTATACATAATAATAAAACAATATCACTCTTAAAAATCACTTCAAAGAACATTGCTGTGCATTACGTTTAAAATCAAAATGCTACTATTAAAAGTGATGAGGTTACTGAATTTAGAGTGAACCTTAAAATCATTTTAAAACATATTGAAAACATGCTTAAAGAAATGTTGCCAGGTAAAGTTAATACCGTAGTAGCTATTAACGGTTAATTAATTTCATTAAAAACACACTCTATAAAAAAAGCCTGAACATAATGTTCAGGCTTTTTTATTTCTATTTGTTATTGTTTTATTTAGCTAGGATTACTTCCTATCGCTTCAGGGTAAAGTGTGCTCTAAATTGCTTCTTCACATCACTTGTATCACCTGGTTCTCTATACTCTACTGTAAACCAATAGTCACTTGTTGGTAATGGGTTACCGTTGTAGTTTCCATCCCATCCTGGTCCTGTTGGGTTTAATTGCTTTAATAGCTTTCCGTATCTATCAAAGATGTATATCACTGCATCTGGCTGATCACTGATTCCATAGATCTGCCAAGTTTCGTTATACGTATCTCCGTTTGGTGTGAAGAAGTGTGGATAATCCATCACCATTACTGTTGTGCTTGATTCTCCACATCCGTTGATATCTCTTACCGTTATAGTATGCTCGCCGCCACTTACGTCATTAAAGATGTAAGTGTTATCGTTTGACTCGTTGCTATACCACACTCCGCCATCTAATTGGAACTCGTAAGTTGAGATTCCTGTTCCGGTTGCTGTGACTTGTATACTATGTACTTCTGCAAATGCTGGTGTTATCACATCTGCTACAATACTTGGTGGCGCACTTTCTTCTACTAACGTAGTATCTGTACTTGTACAACCTGTTAGATTGTCTTCTATAGTTACTGTATAAGTACCTCCTTGTGTTGGCATGATACTGCTTCCTGTTCCTACTACGGCTCCTCCTAGTGTCCACTCAAAGGTATAGTCTGATGCGCTTAATCCTGTGTCTATAACTAATGGATTAAGCACTTCTGTTCCATTAGTATCTACACATAATAAGTAGCTTGTATCTAAATCTACTACTGGTAATGGGTTTACTTGTAATGTGATTGTTGCTATATCGTAACACACTGAGCTGTCTGCTAAGTTATCTACATTACCATCTCCATCTAAATCTACTGCATCTGCTATTCCATCTCCATCGATATCTATTTCTTCTATTAGCCCGTCACCATTTGTATCTGTTGCATCTGAAACGCCATCTCCATCTACATCTATTAAATCATACACGCCATCTCCATCTGTATCTATTGTATCAACTGTTCCTTCTCCGTTAAAATCAATAGGTGATGTTAATGCTGCTAAGTCTAATGCTAATGGTGTTACTTCCATCGTATTATTATCTACTCGTACATAAATAACTTGTGGATTTGAGGTGTTCTCGTATAATAATGGTAAGGCATTTGTTGCTGCTTCTGCATCTGCTAAAGTTTCATAGTAGCTTGTAATATAGTTTGCTTGATCTTGGAACATAAGTACTGCTGCATCTTGACTTGATAAATCAAATTGTACTTGATCGTCTGTTGGGTCTGCATCAAATTCTATATTATCATCACACTCATAATACGTTGGCATTGCCTGATTAGCTTGCGCTGCTTCGTTAACTTCTATATTAAACATTGTTGTAACATCACATCCTGTTATTGTATTTGTAATGTTGACATATATAACTTGCGGGTTACTTGTGTTATTATAAAGACTTACTAAAGCATTGATTCCTGAGTCTGCATCTGCTTGGGTATCGTGATATGTTACTGTAAAGTCTGTTGCATTTTGACCATTTAATATCTCATCGGTTTTACTTTCTAAATCAAAACCTGCTACTTCATCTGTATTTAACTCACAGATAATGTAATCTTCAATTGGACTTACTACTGGTAATGGATTTACTGTAATATCAAAATCTACTAAAGTAAAACATCCTGTTCCATTTAAGCCTGTTTCATCTTCTCCATTTGTTATTCTTACATATATAGTTTGAGGATTAATGGCTGATCCTGGGTTGTCTGGATCTTCATTA